>JBKJMN010000384.1:0-4981 GCA_046596405.1 Burkholderiales bacterium | reverse complement strand
GCGGTGTTTCATCGTGGTTCGCGAGCGCTGCCCGCCTGCCGGCAAGAATGTCTTGTCGCATCGCGTGCTACGATGCGATGACGATTTCCCAACCCGATACGGTTATATTCTCCGACATGGCCAAGCCCGCCGCGCTGGACAAAGATGGAATTCCTGTTTGCGACGGACCGCACGCGCAACCGCGCAAGCCATTTCTCAAGGCCCCGCCTGGCGCGATCGATTGCCACGCCCATATATTCGGCCCGGTTGCGCGTTATCCTTTTTCGCCCAAGCGTCTTTTTACGCCGCCGGACGTGTCGGTTTCGCAGTATCGGCAATTGCTCGACAGGCTCGGCATCGCGCGGGCAGTGCTCGTCACGCCGAGCGTTTACGGCATGGACAACGAACGGCAGCTTGATGCACTGGTCGAGATGCAGGGTAAATGGCGCGGCGTGGCGGTGGTACCGACTAACGTTGCTGAGGCAGAACTCGAACGCCTGCACGCCGCGGGTTTTCGTGGCGTCAGGGTAAATCTGTTCGCGAAAAGCGGCTTGATGCTGGACGATCTGGAAGCAATCGCCGCGCGCGTCGGCGTTTTCAAGTGGCACGTGCAACTGCACGTAGACGCGCGAAATCTTGAAGAGCTGGCGCCACGGCTGAGCCGTCTGCCGGTTGACGTCGTGTTCGATCACATGGGCCACGTGCCTGCCGCCGCCGGTGTGCACCACCCCGGATTTACGGCGATGCTCGATTTGATGAGACGCGGGACATTCTGGGTCAAGGTCTCCGCGCCTTACCGGTTATCGGAGCTGCCTTATCCCTATGCGGATGTCACGCCGTTTGCGCGCGCACTGATCGAAGCCGCACCCGACCGTGTCGTGTGGGGAAGCGATTGGCCGCATCCGGCCGTGCCGGGACATATGCCGGCAAACTTCGTCATGCCCAACGACGGCGATCTGCTCGACATTCTCGCTTTGTGGACCGACGATCCAGCGCAGCAGAAAAAAATCCTGCTGGACAATCCGCGCCGGATTTACGATTTCGGCGCAACGTAGCGGCGCAACGTTACGAAGAATTCATGATGGTTCCTGCCCGCTGCATCCTCGGCATCATTCTGGGGGCATCCGCGCCGCATGCCGCGCCACAGGGCTATCCGAACAAGCCCGTGCGTATGATCGTGCCGCTCGCGCCCGGGGGCGCTGCCGATCTGCTCGCGCGATTCACGAGCCCGGGTTTGACCGATAGCCTCGGCAAACCGGTAGTAGTTGAAAATCGCGCGGGCGGAGGCGGTCACATCGGTGCCGATTTTGTCGCCAAATCCGCTCCCGACGGCTATACGCTGCTAATGGCGGGCATTCCGCAGGCAATCGGTATGAGCCTCTACAAGAACTTGCCGTACGACCTGGCCCGGGATCTCGCGCCGGTGACGCAAGCGGCGAGGTTCCCGAGCATTATCGTGGTCCATCCGTCGCTGCCGGTGAAATCCATCCGGGAACTGCTGGCGCTCGCGCGCAGCCGGCCCGGCGAACTGAATTACGGCGCGAACACCGGTTCCCCCAACCATCTGGGCATGGAACTGCTAAACGTGAAATTGGCATTCATACCCTATAAGGGCGCCGGACCCGTCGTGACCGATCTCGTCGCGGGCCACATCCAACTGGCGTCACTGGGATTTCCAGGTGCGCTGCCTTTCGTGCAGATCGGCCGGCTGCGGGCGATCGCTGTCACCGGCATGACCCGTTCTACTCTGTTGCCCGACGTGCCTACCGTAAGCGAATCCGGCGTGCCGGGATATCAGGTGACGTCGTGGTACGGCATATTTGCACCGACCGGCACGCCGCGGGAAATTATCGCGAAGCTCAATGCCGACAGCACCGCCGCACTGAAAACCCCGGACGTTGCAGACAAGCTTGCCAAATTGGGTGCGGAGGTGGCGACGACCACGCCGGAGGACTTCGGCCGCATCGTGCGCGAGGAAATCAAAAAATGGACGGCCGTGGTCAGGGCGTCCGGCGTGACGAGCGAGTAGCGCCGGCGTGCAGGCGACGGGCGTTGATGGGAAATCAAAATTTATCCTGTGAGGAGGTTTTAGTTGAGTAAAGCGAGTGCGGCTGTTACCGGAAATAATGTGGCGGGCGCAACGCGCCGGCTCGCGCAATTCGCGTCCGCGCTGAGCTTCGATGATCTGCCTGCGGCCGTCGTCGATAAAGCCAAAACCTGCGTGCTCGACACGCTGGGTTGCTGCATTTTCGGCGCGACGCTCGAGTCGATGCACAAGCTCGCCACGATGGTCGCGGCGGAGAACTGCGGCGGCCAGTCGGCGGTATTCGGCTTCCCGCTGCGCACGTCGGCATCCAATGCGGCGCTGATTAACGCCGCCTCCGCGCACGCGTTCCAGCTCGACGAAATTCACATCGAAGCCACGCTGCATCCCGGCTCGCTCGCGGTCCCGGCGGCGCTCGCGCTCGCCGAGGCCAACGGCGGCGTGACGGGACGCGAACTGATCGCGGCCATCGTCGCCGGCTATGAAGTGGGCCTGCGCGTCGGGCTCACCGCGAAAGGCGGCATGTTCGCGCGCGGCTTCCACAACCAGGGCACGACCGGCGTATTCGTCGCGGCGGCCGCGGCGGCACGCTTGTTGAAGCTGGACGCCGTGCAGACGCAGCACGCGCTGGGCATCGCGGGCTCGCAGGCCGCGGGGCTCATGGCCGTGCAGGAAGGCGCGATGACCAAGGGTTTTCATTCGGGCCGCGCGGCGCAAAGCGGCGTCTATGCCGCGAACCTCGCGCGCCTCGGTTACACGGGAATACCGGACGTGCTCGAAACGGGCTACGGTGGATTCTTGAGTTCGCTCGTGGGCGACTGCCCGCTTGAAGCGTTGACGGCCGATCTCGGCAGCCGCTGGGAAATACTCAAGGTCGGGTTCAAGCCGGCGCCGGCGTCCAACGGCAGCATAGTCGCGATGGCCGCGCTCGACGAAATCATGCGCAAGCACGCGCTCGCCGCCGAAGATATCGAAAGCGTGACCGCGCACGTGAGCACGAACACATTGCATCACTGCGGCTGGGAGTACGACCCCGCAAAAATCCAGGGCGTGCTCGCCGCGCAAATGAACCTGCGCTACGGCATGGCGGTGATGGCGCTCGAGCGGCGCGCGACAGTGGCGCAGTTCACCGAAGCGAAGATGCGCGATCCGGTAATCCTCGATTTCGTGCAGCGCGTGAACGTGGAACTTGAGCCTGCGTTCGACGCGGGCGGCGGCAAACACCGCGTCGCGTGCCGCGCGGTCATCACCTGCCGCAACGGTAGTCGGCATGAAACGCAAATACTATTCCGCAAGGGCAGTCACGAAGATCCGATGAGCGCCTCCGAGATCAGCGCCAAGTTCATGGACCTGGCAGGCAAGACCATCGCCCCGGCTCAGGCGCAGCGGATTGCGGATACCGTGGCGGAACTCGCGCGGCTCGATAACTCCAGTGAGCTCACCCAGTTACTGGTTACGCCGGAAACGAAGTAGGCGATGAGCCCGACATTCAAGTATTGCTGCGGGGCAATTGCCCTCTTCCGCATCGGCGCCGGTGAGTGCGCCACCGGCGCCGAAATTTTTCCCGTCAAGCCGGTCCGTATCGTGATCGGGTTTTCTCCCGGCGGCTATATCGATCTGACGTCGCGGCTCGTGGCCGGGCCGCTGGCGGCCGCGCTCGGCCAGCAGGTCGTAGTGGACAATCGCAGCGGCGCCGGCGGCGTGGTAGGCACCGAGATCGCGGCGCGCGCAGCACCCGATGGCTATACCCTCACGATCGGCAGCATCGGCACGCACGCGATCAACCAGACGCTCTATCGCAAGCTGCCGTACCACGTCATCAAGGATTTTCAGCCGGTCGCGCGGCTCTCCGATGCGCCGAATATCCTCGCCGTTCACCCGTCCTTCCCCGCTAAATCGGTGAAGGAGCTGGTCACGTTGGCGAAAGCGCGGCCCGGACAGATCATGTACGCATCCGCAGGCGCCGGGACGTCCACGCATATTGCCGCGGTACTGTTCGAATACCTCGGCCACGTAAAACTCGTGCACATCCCGTACAAAGGCGGCGGCCCGGCGATAGTCGACGTGGTGGCCGGCCAGGGGCCGGTCACGGTCGCCACGGCGGCCTCGGTGTCTCCGCAGACCAGGAGCGGCCGTCTGCGCGGATTGGGCATTACCGGCAGCCAGCGCTCGGCGCTGTTGCCCGACTTGCCGACGATCGCCGAAGCGGGGCTGCCCGGCTACGAAATGATCAACTGGTTGGGGCTCTTCGCGCCTGCGGGCACGCCGCGCGCCATAGTCGAAAAATTGAGCGGCGAAGCAATCCGCATCGTGCGGCTGCCGGAAGTCAGCGAGAAGCTCAATGCGCAGGGAGCCGAACCTTCGCCGTTGACAACGGACGAGTTCACGCCGTTCGTAAAGCGCGAAGTGGATAAATGGGCGCGGATCGTCACGCTGACCGGCATGACCGCCGAGTAAAGAGCGCGGTTTGCTGCGCATGTTTCCCGGCATCCGCGGATATCGGAAGCGCGGCCAGTCCGTTATTATTCTCGTAACACCGCAGCCGTTGCGGCGTATCGATCCCATTTTCGAAGGCTAATTGAAATGTCGCGTGCCGGGTGGCGGGCAGTGGGCTGGCTTTGGGCGTTCTGCGCCGTGCCTGCCGCGGCCCAAAGCGACGGCGCCGCACGTTTCCCCGCCAAGCCCATCCGCATGATCGTGCCTTTCGCAGAGGTGGACGCGTCCGGACTCGTTAGCCGCAGGCCCGCTCGCGGGAAGGACGCGCAGTCCGCCGGATTTTATACCGTGGCGATGGCAACAACACAATCGTATCCAACCAAACCAATACGTATGATAGTACCGTTCGCACCAGGCGGCGGCACGGACATGATTGCGCGCGTGCTGGGTCAGGAAGCGTCGACGGGGCTGAACGCGGCCATTGTGGTGGATAACCGCGGCGGCGCCGGCGGTGTCGTCGGG
>JBKJMN010000290.1:0-24333 GCA_046596405.1 Burkholderiales bacterium | reverse complement strand
GATCAGGCTTCTGGATTTGAAACTGGGCAACGTTGTGGCCGACGTTGGCGCGGGCTCGGGCTACTACACGCGCCGGATCGCCAATCGCGTGGGGCCATCGGGCCGCGTGTACGCGGTCGATGTCCAGCCTGAGATGATCAGCATGCTTGGCGCTGTCGCAAAACGCCCGGGGTATGCGCATGTCGTGCCGGTGCTTGCAAGCACCAGCGACGTCAAGCTTCCAAAGGCGTCGGTCGATCTGGCCATCATGGTCGATGTTTATCACGAGTTGGAGTTCCCGTTCGAGGTGTTGGCCAGTCTGGTGCAAGCGGTGAAACCTGGCGGACGCATCGTCCTCGTCGAATACCGTGCGGAAGACGCGAAAGTGCCGATCAAGCCGATGCACAAGATGAGCGAAACGCAGGTCCGACGTGAGGTTCAGCAACACGACGTCGCATGGGAGCGCACCGAAAACGCGCTACCATGGCAACATGTTGTGGTGTTCCGGCGAAAATAAACGCAAGTTCGCAACCGGCACGGGCGCTGTGCACGCCGGACACGAGCGAAACTCCGGAGTGACTCATCCTGACGGGCTCGGGATACTAAGTCAGGAGGCATTGGATTGCCTTTGCCTTTCTGCAAAACTCCTGTGCCAAAATCGCGCCAAAATGAATTGAGCTTCGGAGAAAATTTCGTGATCCATGAACGTGGCGTATCTCTGTTTGTAGTTTTGCTGTCCTTGATTGGCATCCTGAGCGTCGCGGCCCTGGGCATCCTCGGTTTCAACAATTGGCAGGCACGTTCCCGCGCGGAAGCGATGGAAGCCGACGCGGTGCGAGGTGTCCCGCAATCGACAACGATCGGACAATCATCCGGTCGCCCCACCGCGCGCGAAAAGAGCGAGCTGATGGAGGCTCAGGAGGCCGCTCGCGCCCAACCCGGAAGTGCGCCAGTCACTTTGCATGACCCTAACGCGATTGGGAAGTCCTCGCGTAGTAGTCCAGAACTGACGGTAGGAGAGTTTCTGAAGATGGGACCCCGTTTCAAGGATGCGGTAGATCCCGTAGCCTATGAGAAGCTAAATACCCAGTGTCGGTCGCTCTTGGACACGATTGTCGGCTTGCTGGACAAACCGGAAGATTCAACTGCCTTCCGGGAAAAATTGGGGAACGCCGAGCGGGATTTCAGTGCCCGATGTGTTGACCAGGAGGCGGAGGCGGCGCAAGCCAAGGCGGAAGCCGACCAGCAGGCCAGGGACGCTGCCCAAACCAGATTGCTCGAGTGCGCAGAACAGCGCAAGGTACTTGGTAGATATCGTGAGATCGTGGCATTGACCGTGAGCGAAAATTATCAGGAAAGGCCGGGTGTGATCGACCTCAACCGAAAAAGCAGGCGCGACGCGCTCGGGGAAAACAGGAAACGAGTCGCGGTGCTTGAAGAACTGATTGCGGCGCGCTGCTGATCTGTTTAGCCCGAACCCACAGGGATTGTCATAGAAGAATTCGACGCGGAGAGGACTGCTTCGCATCGTCGAAAAAAGCGTTCTGGAGGCGGGGGTCGGAATCGAACCGGCGTACACGGCTTTGCAGGCCGCTGCATGACCACTCTGCCACCCCGCCTTTGGGTGTGGACTTCCGATCGGCATCACGCGCGATCGTGGAAACAAAAGGGAGAGCTTCGTTGAAAGCTCTCCCTTCGGCTTGTCTGGAGCGGGAAAGGAGTCTCGAACTCCCGACCTCAACCTTGGCAAGGTTGCGCTCTACCAACTGAGCTATTCCCGCGATAACTGGACCCGCATTATATTTACACCCGCCTCTGCGGTCAAGAAATACCCTTGTTTCATAGGCGTTTATTGATCTGTGGAAGCGCCATTTTCAGGTAATAAGCCATCGAAACGAGGGTCAGCACGGCAGCCGCGTAAATCAGCCAGGTGCCCACCAAATGCGGGTCGAGGATGCCGAGCGTATCGTCATACAGCAAGAGCGGGATGGCCACCATCTGAAAGCCGGTTTTAAGCTTGCCCAGAAACGACACGGCGACGCTTTTCGATTCGCCCATTTGCGCCATCCATTCGCGCAACGCCGAAATCGCAATTTCGCGGCCGATGATGATGAGCACAACGATCGCATCGACGCGGCCGAGCTGTAACAGCACGATCAGCGCCGCCGCCACCATCAGCTTGTCGGCGACCGGATCGAGAAAGGCGCCGAACGCCGAAGTCTGGTTGAGCTTGCGCGCGAGCCAGCCGTCGAACCAGTCGGTGATAGCGGCGAGCGTGAAAATAACGGTCGCGACCAGGTTCTGATTCGGCAGCGACACCCAGCTTTTCTCGAAATAGAAAATGCCGACAAACATCGGAATCAACAGGATGCGCAGCCACGTCAGCAGATTGGGCAGGTTGAACATGTCAGTGCGATGGGTCGTGCATTTATCGAAGATATCAGTGCAACTGGTCGTATATGCGCGCGGCGAGTTCGCGGCTGATGCCCTCGACCTGCGCCAGCTCGTCTACGCTCGCCGACATCAGGCCTTTCAAGCCGCCGAATCGCGCAAGCAGGCTCTGCCGCCGTTTAGCACCAATCCCGGCGATGCTCTCCAAGGTCGAGGTGTTGCGCGTCTTGCCGCGGCGCGCGCGATGCCCCTGGATCGCGAAGCGATGCGCTTCGTCGCGTATCTGCTGGATCAAGTGCAGCGCCGGATGTTCACCGGGCAATTGTAGCGGGTTTGCGCGGCCCGGAATAATCAATTGCTCGAGCCCGGGCTTGCGTTCCTCGCCCTTCGCCACGCCGATCAACTGCACGTCGGACAAGCCCAGTTCGGCGAACACTTCGCACGCCACGCCCAGTTGCCCTTTGCCGCCGTCGATCAGCACGAGGTCGGGCACCTTGCCCTCGCCTGCCACGACGCGCCGGTAGCGCCGGCTCAGCACGTCGCGCATTGCGGCGTAGTCGTCACCCGGCTCGATGCCGGTGATATTGAAGCGCCGGTATTCGCTTTTCTGCATGGCTGCATGGTCGTAAACCACGCACGACCCCACGGTCGCCTCGCCCATCGTATGGCTGATGTCGAAACATTCGATGCGCCGGATCGATTCGGTCGCGCCGAGCGCCTGTTGCAATGCGACGAGCCGCGCTTCCTGGCTCGCCTGCAGATTGAGCTGCTGCTGCGCGCCGAGCCCGGCGTTCTTGGTGGCCATGTCGAGCCACACGCCCCGCTCGCCCCCGGGGCTTACGACAAGCTGCACCTTGTGGCCGGATAAATCGGTCAGAAACTGCGCCAGCCCGTCGTCTCCAGCCGCTTGGCCGATCACGATCAGCGGGGGGGCGCCGCCGTTTGCATAATGCTGGCTGATGAAGGCTTCGATGACGACGGACATCTCCTGCCCCGCCGCATTGCGCGGAAAAAAATTCTTGTCGCCCAGATGATGCCCGCCGCGGATCATCACGAGATTCACGCAGACGATCTCGCCTTCCGCGGCGCCGGCGACGATGTCGGCGTCGCGGGCAACGCTGCTGCTGACGAACTGGCGTTCGCGCACGCGGCGCAGCGCGCCGATCTGATCCCTGAAGACCGCCGCCTGCTCGTAATTCTGCGCCTCGGCGGCGGCCTCCATGCGCGCGATCAGGCGCTCCATCGCTTCGTCATCCTTGCCGCGCAGGAAAAGCTCCGCGCTTTTTACGTCGTCGGCATAATCCGCGGCGCTGATTAGGTCGACGCACGGCGCCGTGCAGCGCCGGATCTGGTGCAGCAGGCACGGCCGCGAGCGGTTGTCGTACACATTGTCGGCGCACGTGCGCAGACGGAACACCTTTTGCAGCAGTTGCATGCTTTCGCGCACCGCACCGGCGTTCGGAAACGGCCCGAAGTAGCGATCGCGCGCATCGAGGCCGCCGCGGTGAAACGCGAGCCGCGGGAAAGCGTGACGCGTGAGCGCGAGGTAAGGATAGGACTTGTCGTCGCGGAACAGGACGTTGTAACGCGGCGCCAGCGCCTTGATCAGGTTGTTCTCGAGCAGCAGCGCCTCAGCCTCCGAACGCGTCACCGTGGTTTCGATCGCATGCACCTGGCCCACCATCAGCCGGATGCGCGGCGACACGCCGGCTTGCTTCTGGAAGTACGACGAGACGCGTTTCTTCAGGTCGCCGGCTTTGCCGACGTATAACACGTCGCCGCTCGCGCCCAGCATGCGGTAGACGCCGGGCAGGTGCGGCAGATTGCCGATGACTTCGGTCGGATCAAACACGCTGTAAATGATGGGCGATGGCGGCGAATACGGCTTCGAACATCGCGGCGGTGAGACGGCGGGTCTGCGTATTGTAGCGACTGCAATGATAGCTATCGAACAGCGTGAGACCGGCGGGCAGCGCGTGGCGTGCGCCGTGGCCGAAAGCCAATTGCGAGGGCCTGACGCCGGCCGCCATCAACACGGCCTTATGCGCGATGGTGCCGAGCGCCAGCACTACTCCGTCTGCCGGCAGTGCCGCAAGCTCCGCCGCGAGGTACCGGTTGCACTGCCTTACTTCCGCGAGATCCGGCTTGTTTTGCGGCGGCAGGCATTTAACGGCGTTCGTGATCCGGCAGTCGATGAGCCGCAGCGGGTCGTCCGCGCTGACCGATTGCGCCGCGCTCGCCAGACCGAACTTGTGCAGGGTATGGTAGAGCAGGATGCCCGCGAAGTCGCCGGTAAACGGCCGGCCACTGCGATTGGCGCCGTGCATGCCGGGCGCAAGCCCGACGATCAGCAATCGCGCGCGCTGGTCGCCGAAGGGCGCGACGGGGCGCGCGTGATAGGCGGGATATTTTTCGCGCACGTCGTCGAGAAAACCGGCGAGGCGCGGGCACGCGCGGCAGTCGGGCGAGAACTTCATCGGGACGGGTGACGCCGCAACCCGCCGCTAGCGGTACAGCGGTAGGTCGCCGCGGTTGATGCCGATTTCGCGCACGGTCGTCACGGCGTCAAGGTAATAGCGGTCGCGCTGGAGTTGCGCGAGCGACTCGGGGCCGCCGCGCCCGTGCACGCGCGCCAGGCGCGCGAGCGACATGGCGGGCATCGTGTAATCGAGATCGGCGAGCAATTCGTCGGCGGATGCGGGATTGTTGCACACGAGCACCATATCGCAACCCGCGCGCATCGCGGCATAGGCGCGTTCGACGACGCCGCCCGCCGTGCTGGCGCCTTCCATCGACAAGTCGTCGCTGAAGATCATGCCGTTGAAGCCGAGCTGGCGGCGCAGGATCTGTTTCAACCAGATCGAGGAGAACCCCGCGGGCTTATCGTCCACCGCGGGATACACGACATGGGCAGGCATGATGCCGCCGAGCCCGTTTTCGATCAAGCGCCGGAACGGTTTCAGGTCCGACTGCTCGAGCGCCGGCAACGGTCGATCGTCAACCGGCATTTCGTGATGAGAGTCCGCGGTGACATGGCCGTGGCCGGGAAAATGTTTGCCGACCGCGGACATCCCGCCGTGCCGCAAACCGCGCATGAGCCCCGTGCCCAAATCGCCGATGGCCGCGGGATCGCTGTGAAATGCGCGATCGCCGATCACGCTGCTGTTACCGTGATCGACATCGAGCACCGGCGTAAAGCTCAAGTCCACACCGTGCGCGCGCAATTCGGCGGCGAGGACATAGCCGACGGCCTCCGCGAGGCGGCGCGCGCGCTTGGGATCCTCATTCCATTCCGAGCCGAGTTCGCGCATTGCCGGCAGCACGGTGAAGCCGTCGCGAAACCGTTGCACGCGCCCGCCTTCGTGATCGACGCCGATCAGCAACGGTGGCTGCCGCACCGCGTGAATTTGCCGCGTCAGTTCGGCGAGCTGGGCGGGCGTATCGTAATTACGCGTAAACAGGATCACGCCGCCGACCAGCGGATGCGCCAGGCGCGTGCGCTCGTCTTCCGTGAGTTCGATGCCGGCCACGTCGAGCATGACCGGGCCGTGCGGTATGTGCAGTGGCAAGCTCATCGTTTTTCGAGCACCACGCAGGCGCAGGCGAGACTTTTCTCGTCGCTGATCGTCACAAAATGGCCGACGATGCCCTCCGCGGCGACCAGTTCCGCGAGCCGCGGATGAAATTCTAATTCAGGCTTGCCGCGCCGGTCGGGGACCACGCTGATGCATTGCAGGGTCACTGGAAAGCGAAAACCGGTGCCCATGGCCTTGGAGAACGCCTCTTTCGCGGCGAAGCGGTTGGCCACGAAAAACACGGGATTGATGGTTTTTGCATAACCGGGCCATTCGCGCGCGGTCAACACGCGGCGCGCGAAGCGCTCGCCGTACTTTTCGAGCAGCCGCTTGACCCGGTGCGGTTCCACGACGTCGATGCCGATGCCGTAAATCATGCGGTGCGCGCCGATTCGATCGCCGTCAGATAGCCGCGCACCGTTGTGGCAAGTCCCGCCTCGAGCGCATCGGCGACGAGCGCATGGCCGATTGACACTTCCAGCACCGCCGGCACGCGCGCGAGAAAGCGCGGCAGGTTCTGCTGGTTCAGATCGTGGCCTGCATTAACCCCCAGCCCCGCCGCTTGCGCCGCGCGCGCAGCCGCCGCATAGCTCGCAAGTTGCATTGGTTCGTCCGCGCCGGCGAACGCGTGTGCGTACGGCTCGGTATAAAGCTCGATGCGGTCTGCGCCCAGCTCCCGCACTACCGCGATGGCGTCGGGCAGCGGATCCATGAACAGGCTGACGCGGATGCCCAGGGCCTTCAATTCGGCAATCAGCGGGCGCAGGCGCGCGCCGTCGCGGCGGATATCCCACCCGTGATCGGAGGTCGCCTGCCCGGGGTCGTCGGGGACCAGGGTGCATTGCTGCGGCCGGACTTCGCGCGCGATGTCGATCAGGCCTTCGAACGGGTTGCCCTCGATATTGAATTCCGCGTGGGGCCGGCCTTTGAGCAGCGCGGCGAGTTCGCGCACGTCGTCGGGGCGGATGTGGCGCGCGTCGGGACGCGGATGCACGGTGATGCCGTGCGCGCCGGCGTCGAGCGCAATGGTCGCCGCGCGCGTGACGCTCGGAATGCCGAGCGTCCGCGCATTGCGCAGCAGCGCGATTTTGTTGAGATTGACGCTTAGCCGCGTCATAGTTGCCGCATATCTATCAATAACTGGCGCGTATTCAAGATCTGGTTACCGAGGCAGTGATTGATCAGTATGCGCATCAGCGCCTTGCTTTGCTGCAAAGTGAGCGCGCTCGTGTAGTCGTCGCGCGCCATGTCGAGCAGCGTTTGCCCGGCCAATTCTAACCGGTTTTCATCGTCATCGCCGCGCTCGGCGACATGCAGCGCGGCCGGCCCGACCCGCACGGGCCCGCGCTCAAGCAGGTAGCGATAGCTGTAGTCCGCGCGAATGGCTTCGCCGGTCATCACGTCGCGGTCGAGGGTCAGCTCGTAGCCGGCCTCTTTGAGCAGGCGCTGCTCGAAACTGCGCAGCGTCGTCGCGTGCTCGCCGCCATTGCTCAGTGCGGCGAGCGTCACATGGTAGGTTTCATATAGCGCTTCGTGGGCGTCCTCGCGCGCGAGCAGCTTGAGCATTAGCTCGTTCAGATAAAAGCCGCATAACAGGCCGCGTCCCTGCAGTTGCGGCAAACCGCCCTGCCACTCGGCTTTGTGCAGCGTGCGCAGTTCAGCCTTGCCGCCCCAACTCAGGAGCAGCGGCTGAAATGCCAGCAGAACCCCGCGCAGCGCCGACCGCGGCCGCCGCGCGCCGCGCGCCACCAGCGCAATGCGGCCCCAGTTGCGCGTAAACGCTTCGATGATGAGGCTGGTTTCGCGATAGGGATAACTATGCAGCACGAACGCGGGCTCCGCGTCATGCCGAATGCGGCCTGCATCAGCCATCATCGACCATCATCAACCATACCCGAGCTGTTTCATGACCTGCCGATTCTCGGCCCAGCCGTGTTTGACCTTGACCCACAGTTCGAGATGAACCTTGCCGCCGAATAATTTTTCCATATCGAGCCGCGCCTTGGTGCCGATCGCTTTCAACTGCGCGCCCTTGGCCCCGACGACGATGCCCTTGTGGGTGTCTTTGTCGACGATGATGGACGCATGAATGCGCCGCAGCCGGCCTTCGAGCGCGAACTTGTCGATTATGACCGCGCTCGCGTACGGCAGTTCGTCGCCGAGCAGCCGGAACAGTTTTTCGCGGATCAGTTCCGCGGCGAGAAAGCGCTCGCTCGATTCGGTGACCTCATCCGCGCCATACAGCGCGGGCTGCGCGGGCAGATAGCGCGTTATCGTCGTCGCCAGCTCCTCGACGCCGTGGCTCTTCGCCGCGGATACCGGCACGATTTCAGCGAAGTCGTGCGCGGCCGCGACTTCGGTAATGAACGGCAGCAACAAACCGCGGTCGGCGAGGCGGTCCGTTTTGTTGATCACCAGCAATACTCTGCGCTTGGCGGGCAGAAGGGCGAGCAGCGCGCGGTCTTCCGGGCTGAATCGCCCGGCCTCGATGACCAGCAGGATGACGTCGACGTCGGCCAGCGCCTGCGTGACCGTGCGGTTCATGTGCCGGTTGAGCGTGCTTGTGTGGCGGGTCTGGAATCCGGGCGTATCGACGAACATCAATTGTGCGTCGGCGCGCGTCAGGATGCCGGTGATGCGCTGGCGGGTGGTTTGCGGCTTGCGCGAGGTAATGCTCAGCTTCTGGCCGACGAGGCAATTGAGCAGGGTCGATTTGCCGACGTTGGGACGGCCGACGATCGCGATATAGCCCGCGCGGAACGCGGCGGTTGGTTCGCTCATTTAAACCTTTTCATTTACATTTTATGCACGAGTTCGTAGGCGCGCCGCGCGGCGATCTGCTCCGCGCTGCGGCGGCTGTTGCCTTCGCCCTGCGTGCGGACGTCGAATTCCGGAATCGCGCATTCGACGCGGAAATTCTGCTCATGCGCTTCGCCCGCCGTCGCAATCACCGAATAGCGCGGCAGCGCGATGCGCCGCGCCTGCAGGAATTCCTGCAATTGCGTCTTGGCGTCCTTGCCGACGGATTGCGGATCGGCATCCCGCAGTTGCCGCTCAAAGAGACCCAGCACCAGCGTAGTGGCGGCGCCGAAACCGCCGTCGAGAAATACCGCGCCGATCAGAGCCTCGAGCGCGTCAGCGAGGATCGACGGCCGTTGCGCGCCGCCGCTTTTCAATTCCCCCTCGCCGAGCAACAACTGGCCGCCGAGCTCGAGGCGCTGGGCGGTCTCGAACAGGCTTTGCTGGTTGACGAGGCTCGCGCGCAAGCGCGATAGCTCGCCCTCCGGCAACTGCGTGAAGCGCTCGAACAGTACCGCGGCGATCACGCAGTTCAGGACCCCGTCGCCGAGGAATTCCAGCCGCTCGTTATGCGGCGCGCCGAAACTGCGGTGCGTCAATGCCTGGCGCAACAGCCCCGGATCGGCGAACGAGTATCCCGTGATGTCAGCGAGGGTGTGACGAACCATACTCTGCCAGCCGAAGCGACCTGCCGCTTGCGTTACGGGCCGGCGGCGGCCGAACTCGGATTGAAATCGATCAGCAACGTAAAATTCTTGAAGAGCGGCACTTTCGTCTGGTATGCCGCGCTCACGATCACGTTGTTGCCGTCTTTGGTGATCTCCACGTCGTCGCCGCTAATCGAGCTGATACCTTCGATCTGCGCATACGGCGCCCATGCGGCCATCGCCTCGCGCCGCGTGCCGGTTTTCACTTCCGGTTTGGCGGCCAGCGTGCGGAAAACTTTCTGGATCGCGAAGTACTCGCTGTATGGTTTGAAGAGTTTGAATCCCAGCAGCAGGATGAAAATCAGCACCACCGACACCATCAGCAGGCCGCTCAGGCTCACGCCGCGTTGTTTTTTCATTACGCCCCCTGTCATTTGATCGATTGGCCGAGACGCTTGAATTCGTCGAAGTTCCACCAGATCAGGAACGCCTTGCCGACGATGTTCGCATCCGGCACGAAACCCCAGTAGCGGCTGTCGCTGCTGCTGTCGCGGTTGTCGCCCATCATGAAGTAATTGCCGGGCGGCACCGTGCACTTGAAGCCCGCTTCATTGTAGGCACAATTCTCGTGAAAAGGGAATCGCTTGACATCGGAGCCGCGCACGGTCGGGATGTCCGGGTTGAGCAGAATTGCATGTTCGTGCTCGGGCGCGAGGAATTCTTTGAGACGCTGGGTAGACACGAAGCTCAAGCCGGTTTCCACGTAGTTATACTGGCCGTCCGGATCCGTCTTGACTTCCTGGCCGTTGATCGACAGCCGCTTGTTCTGATAACTGACCTTGTCGCCCGGCACCCCGACGATGCGCTTGATGTAGTCGAGCGAGGTATTTTCCGGGTAGCGGAAAACCATCACTTCGCCGCGCTGCGGCGCGTTGATGTCGACGATTTTCTTGTTGATGACCGGCAGGCGGATGCCGTACGTGAACTTGTTGACCAGGATGAAGTCGCCGATCAAAAGGGTCGGCAGCATTGAACCCGACGGAATCTTGAACGGCTCGACCAGAAACGAGCGCAGCAGGAACACGATCAGAATCACCGGAAAGAAACTCTTCGGATATTCGATCCACCACGGCTCCGCCGCGCCGGCCGCGCGATGTTTACGCAGCACGTAGTAATCGAGCAGGCAGACCGCGCCCGTCACGACGAGCAGCGAAAACATGATCAATGCGAAATTCATTTAGTGGCGTCCTGTCCGAACTTGAATGCGGTCCGCGCGGCTCATTTGCTCTCGACCTGCAAAATCGCGAGGAAGGCCTCCTGCGGGATTTCGACGTTGCCGACCTGCTTCATGCGTTTTTTGCCGGCCTTCTGTTTCTCGAGCAGCTTGCGCTTGCGGGAAATGTCGCCGCCGTAACACTTGGCAAGCACGTTCTTGCGCAGCGCCTTGACGTTTTCCCGCGCGATTATATGCGCGCCTATCGCGGCCTGCACGGCGATGTCGAACATCTGACGCGGGATCAATTCGCGCATCTTCTGCGCGAGCTCGCGGCCGCGATACGTCGCGTTGGCGCGGTGCACGATCAGCGACAGCGCATCGACGCGGTCGCTGTTGATCAGGATGTCGAGCCTGACAAGGTCGCCGGCGCGATATTCCTTGAAATCGTAATCGAGCGAAGCGTAGCCGCGGCTGACTGACTTGAGCTTGTCGAAAAAATCCATCACAACTTCGTTGAGCGGCAGCTCGTAGGTGAGCATCACCTGGCGGCCGAGGTATTGCATGTTCTTCTGCACCCCGCGCTTCTGCGTGCACAGCGTGATGACCGAGCCCACGTAGTCCTGCGGCAGCAGGATCGACGCGGTGATGATCGGCTCGCGGATTTCGCTGACTTTCGCCAGGTCGGGCAGTTTCGACGGGTTCTCGATTTCGAGCAGCGTGCCGTCGTTCAACAGCACCTCGTAGATGACGGTCGGCGCGGTGGTGATCAGTTCCATGCCGTATTCGCGTTCCAGCCGCTCCTGCACGATATCCAGATGCAGCAGGCCGAGGAAGCCGCAGCGAAAGCCGAAGCCGAGCGCCTGTGAAGATTCCGGCTCGTAGCGCAGCGACGCGTCGTTAAGGTGCAGCTTTTCGAGCGCGTCGCGCAACGCGTCGTACTGGTTCGAATCGATGGGATACAGCCCGGCAAAAACCTGTGGCTGGATCTCCTTGAAGCCCGGCAACGCTACCGTTGCGGGGCGCTCGACGAGCGTCACCGTGTCGCCGACCCGGGCGGCCTTGAGTTCCTTGATGCCCGCGATCACGAAGCCGACTTCGCCGGCTGACAGGCTATCTTTGATGCGCGACTTGGGCGTGAACACGCCGACCTGCTCACACAGGTGTTGCGTCGCGGTCGACATCAACAGGATGCGGTCTTTGGGGCGCAACGCGCCGTCGACGACGCGCACCAGCATGACCACCCCGACGTAGTTGTCGAACCAGGAATCGATAATCAGTGCCTTGAGCGGCGCTTGCGGATCGCCGCGCGGCGCGGGAATCCGCTCGATCACGGCCTCGAGGATGTCCTGCACGCCCGCGCCCGATTTGGCGCTCGCGAGGATGGCCCCCTGCGCGGGGATGCCGATGATGTCTTCAATTTCAGTAATAACGCGCGCGGGTTCCGCGGACGGCAGGTCGATCTTGTTGATCACCGGCACGACCTCGACGCCCTGCTCGGTCGCGGTGTAGCAGTTGGCGACCGTCTGCGCCTCGACGCCCTGCGATGCATCGACGACCAGCAGCGCGCCTTCGCAGGCAGCGAGCGAGCGCGAAACCTCGTACGAGAAATCGACATGGCCCGGGGTGTCGATCAGGTTGAGCAAGTAGGTTTCGCCGTTGCGCGCGCGGTACTGCAGCGCCGCGGTCTGCGCTTTGATCGTGATGCCGCGCTCGCGCTCGAGGTCCATCGAATCGAGCACCTGCGCCTCCATCTCGCGGTCGGAAAGACCGCCGCAGAACTGGATGAAGCGGTCGGCGAGCGTCGACTTGCCGTGGTCGATGTGCGCGATGATGGAAAAGTTGCGGATATGCTGCATCTACGAAATCTACGCAAAAGGGCACGCGTAACGTGCCCTTGAAATAAAACGCGATTTTAGCCGGTTTTGTTCAGATAATCATTAACTTTGGACGCATCGAGGTGGTAGTGGCAGAGCTCGCCTGCACTGCCGACCAGCACCGGCACCAACTCGCCGTAGCGCGCCTCCAGCGCCGGATCGCTGTCGACGTCGATGATTTCCAGCGCAAAGGACGCGCCGGCGGCCTGCAATTCCCGCAGGCCGGCGATCATGTCGTCGCACAAGTGGCAATAAGCGCGGCTATAGACCGTCAGCGCGGCCGTTTTCTTACTCAATGCGGAACGGTATATACAGCGCGTTGCCGGCGCGGCGCACCAGCATCGCGACGATCTTGCCTTTTTCGAACTGGGTCATCAGCTGGCTGAACTGGTCGAGCGATTTAACGTCCTGATTGTTGACCGCCAGGATCACATCGCCGCGCCGGATGCCCGCTTTCGCGGCCGCCCCTTGCGCCTCGTCGACCAGGATGCCGCCAGTGATTTTCATTTCCTTGCGCTGCTCCGCGGTCGGCTCCGACAGCGTCATGCCGAGCCGGCTCACCGATTCGCCCGGCGGTTTGGCGCCGGGAGTGCGGCGCTGCGACCGCTGCGCGCTGCGCGCCTCATCGGGCATCTCGCCGACTACGAGCGCGACTTCGCGCGTGGCCTTGTTGCGCATCAACACCACTGCGGCTTTGGCACCCGGCTTGCTGCTGCCGACGAGGCGCGGTAGATCTTCGGAGGCGGTCACGTCGCGGCCGCCGAACTTGAGGATGACGTCGCCGGCTTCGATGCCGGCTTTCTCGGCGGGGCTGCCTTTTTCGACCGAACTCACAAGCGCGCCGGAAGGCTTCGACAAGCCGAACGATTCAGCGAGTTCGCGCGTGACGGGCTGGATGACGACGCCGATGCGGCCGCGCGTGACTTTGCCGCCGGCCTTCAATTGCGTGGCGATGTCGTTGGCGACGTCGATCGGGATCGAAAACGAGAGCCCCATGAAGCCGCCGGTGCGGCTGTAGATCTGGGAATTGATGCCGACCACTTCGCCGCGCATGTTGAAGAGCGGTCCGCCGGAATTGCCGGGGTTGACCGCGGCGTCGGTCTGGATGAACGGCACGAAATTTTCCTGCGGCAGCGAGCGGCCCTTGGCGCTGACGATGCCCGCGGTCACGGAGTTTTCGAAGCCGAACGGCGAGCCGATCGCGATCACCCACTCACCGACCTTCAATTTGTTCGGGTCGCCGAATTTGACTGCCGGCAGGCCGGTGGCTTCGATCTTGATCAGTGCGATATCGGTTCGCTTGTCGGTGCCGATCACTTTAGCCTTGAACTCGCGCTTGTCGTTGAGCTTGACGTTGATTTCGTCGGCGGCCTCGACCACGTGCGCATTGGTGAGAATATAGCCGTCGGTGCTGATGATGAAGCCCGAGCCCAGCGAATTATTCTGGAATTCGCGCGGGCCGGGATTCGGCACGAAGCGCCGGAAAAACTCGTAAAACGGATCGTCTTCCTGCAATTGCGGCATTTGCTGCTGACCCACTGGACTGCGCACGGTCTGAGTCGTACTGATGTTGACGACGGTCGCGCCCTGCTTTTCGACGAGTTCTGTAAAGTCCGGTAATTGCGCGACGGCCGTGAGCGGCAGCAGCAACGCGGCAAGCAACGCTGCGGTGCGCGCGGCGCGCCGGCGTATCGGTTCCAAAACGCCGGGCATAGCGACGCGCGAAGAGACGCATCCCCTCAGATCGTGACGTGCGTTAAACATCTTTCTTCCCTTTTTTGACTGCGAATTTACTGCCGCCGCGTACTACGGCGCCCGATCAACGGCTTTTCGCGGTAAACGACTCGGCGATCTGTTTGACCGTGCCCGCGGGCGCTTCACCGACGACGGTCACCATCTGGTCGCCTGACGACTTCACGTACATGTTGACCGCCCCCTGGTAAGTCGCGCCGGCGGCCGGCGGCGACTTGGGCAGCGGCTCCAGAAACACCGAAACGGCGGCGAGGCCGTCCGAGTACACGATGTGGGAGACCTGCGACGCGCGGCCGGGGATCGAGCGTTTCATCTCGGTCAGCTTGCGAAATCCGGCCAGCGGACTCTTGAACTCCCAGCGGCTGTCAGTGGCGGTTTCGCGCAAATCGAGCGCAGCGCGATCGACGTGCCAGCCCTGGCTGATCGCGGCGAAACGCGATTTGAGCATTTCGCGGGTGACACCGCTGCCTATCGTGAGCTGGGTGAACACGAAGAGGTCCACCATTTCGCCTTTTTCATTAAAAGTGCGGGACCGTAGCGCCAACCCGCTGCCGAGCTCCGCGCAGTACTTGTGCCCATAACGCAGATTGTCTTTGGGCTCGAGTGCGATAACCTGGCAATCGTAGCCGGCGACTCGTTCCTGGCCGCCTTTGTTAACCACGTAATTATCGGTGATGCCGTTCAATTGTTCCGGCAGCAGCGCGGGGAACTGGCGCGAGGTGCGCTTCTCGATGATGACCGTCTTGTTGTCGGGCACGTAACAGGTGACGTTTTCGTTGTTGCGGATGATTTCGCGCGGCGGACCGTCGAGCGTTTCGAGTTTTTCGTATTCGCCGCTCGCGTCGGACATGTGCGCGATGCGCGAAGACTCCATCTGGCGGCCGTGCTGATAAACGAAGGTACCCGCATAATTGAGCTGGCGGGACGCAGCGGCGATTTTTTTCAGCCACGCCATCCCGTCGGTCGCGGTCTCCGCCGCGATGCTGCCGCCGCAGCTGAAAGCGCCGATCAGCGCCAGCACGGCGGGCGTCGCCGGCCGCCGTACCCGCAAGCTCTGATCCCCTGACTTCAAGTTCACGCACTTCCTTTGCTGTGAGAATCTTGCAAGGGGCGCATACCCCCGGCGGAATAATTCCTAGCGGTTGTTGCCATCATGCGATTCGGAGACCGTCCGCACGTACGGGGCCAAGCCCTGCAGCGCATTGCTCGGAGAATATTCCTGGTGCGCCAGCAGATACTCATTGACTTTGCCGGACGCGACGGCAGGCAGCGGGCGGACGGGCTGCGAAGAGGCAATTGGCGCCTGCGGGCGCAATGGATTGTCGGCGAACGTCAGCGCGACCACGACCGCGATCGCGCTGAGAGAGGCTGCCGCTGAAAGCGCATAGCTGGCGGTCTTGCGCCAGGTCATGCGCGGTGCGAGCTGCGTCGGCTCCTGCTCCATGCGGGCATGCAAGCGCGCCATGAAATCCCCGCGCAGCAGCGGGTCGCCGCGCATCATGTCGCCAATCAAATGAAAAGTGGCCCAGGTCTCGGTGCATTCGTTGTCCTGCTTCAAACGCTGTATCGAAGTTTGCGTTTCGGTGTAAGCCGATTCGCCGTCCATGAATGCCGAGATCCGTTCCATTACCATCTCCTGTCTTTAGGGGTGCCGAGTTGCGGTCGCAATTGGGTGGCGATTGCTTCGCGGGCGCGAAATATTCTCGAGCGCACGGTGCCAATCGGACAATTCATGATCTGGGCGATTTCCTCATAGCTGAGGCCATCGATCTCGCGCAGAGTAATGGCGGTCCGCAACTCTTCAGGCAACTCCAGCAGCGTGGAGTTCACCGTCTCAGCGATTTGCCGCGTCATCATTTGTTGTTCTGGCGTGTTCATGTCTTTTAGCTGCTCGCCGACTTCGACGTCTTCGGCTTCCTCATTATCTATTTCAGTCACGGTGGGCGCACGCCGTCCCAGCGCGACCAGGTAATTCTTCGCCGTGTTAATGCCAATCCGGTATAGCCAAGTATAAAACGCGCTGTCGCCGCGGAAAGACGGCAATGCGCGATAGGCCTTGATAAAGGCCTCCTGCGTTACATCTTCGACCTCGCTGGCATCGCGGATGAAACGTGACAACAAGCGCGCAAGCTTCCGCTGGTATTTGACTACCAGCAGCTCAAACGCTTTCTTGTCGCCGCGCTGCGCCCGCTCGACCAGTTGCTGGTCGACCTCACGATCGCTCATTAAACCGGTCCCTGAACTCTTATGCTTTGCCGGCCCTAAGCCCGCGAAAACAAAGCGCTAAGTATACCTCAGACCGGCTGCTCCAATGGCTAAACTAACCCTTATGCGACAGACACGCGAATGTGCGGATTAGTTCACTGATGAGCAGGGTTATTTGAAAGATCGCGCTTAGACTGACTCAAAACCGCCAATCTCCCTATGCAGAAGGCTAACGCTGCTGCGCCGCCTCGCGCAATCCGCGCGGTACCAGGCACCGCTCGATGGCGTTAAACAAACTCTCGATGGTTAACGCGAGCACCGCTGCGGGCACTGCGCCTGCCAGGAGCAGCGCGTTGTCGTTGACGGCGAGACCCGCCACGATGCGCTCGCCATAGCCGCCGGCGCCGATGAAGGCCGCAATCGTGGCCGTTCCCACATTGATTACGGCCGACGTGCGCACCCCCGCCAGGATGGTGCGCGAAGCGATCGGTAACTCAACCAGGCGCAGGATCGCGCCGCCGCGCAACCCGAGGGCGGCGGCCGCCTGTTTGTAGCCGCGCGCGACTTCGGCCATGCCGGTCGCGGTGTTGCGCACGATCGGCAACAGCCCGTACAGGAATAGCGCGACGAGCGCGGGCAACGTGCCGATGCGATCGAGCAGCGCGATCAGGAACGCGAGCAGCGCCAACGCCGGGATGGTCTGCAACACGCCGACGGCGGGCAGGATAACGCGGTGCGCGGCGGGCGAGCGCGCCGCCCAGATACCGAGCGGAATGCCGACGGCACAGCTCCCCGCGAGCGCGGCGAATACCAGCAGCAGATGCTGGCCGCTCACGCGCAGGAAGTCGTCGGCGAACATGGTGGCGAGCATGCTGCGCCGCGGTTCGGGGTTGCCCCCGGGAGTAGCCGTGACGAATGCTTCCGCTACTTGCGCGAAAGACCTGCCGTCGAGCTCGACCGCCGCATTCATCGCCAGCATGGTGTCGGGCGGGATCCTGCCTTCCAGCGCCTTGAGCGCCGTCCAGGTCTTCGGCTGGCGCTGCGGCAGATCGGCGCGATGCAGCAGCACGGCCGCATAAGGCGGAAAGAAATTGCGATCGTCGGCGAGCACGCGCAGCCCATAGCGCTTGATTTTGGCATCGGTCGTGTAAACGTCCATGACCTGGATGCGACCCGCCGCCAGCGCTTCATAAGCGAGCCCATGATCGAGTCCCTGCGCGGCGAGGGTCAGCCCGTACGCGCGCTGCAGTGCCGGCCAGCCGTCCTTGCGATTGAGGAACTCCTGAGACAGCCCGGCGCGCAAATCGGCGTGACGCGCCAGGTCCGAAAGCGCCGTGATGCCGAGCCGCTGGGCAAGGCTTTCGCTCATCGCGAGCGCGTACGTGTTGCTGAATCCGAGCGGAATCGAAGCGACGAGGCCGTCAGCGGCGAGCGCGCGATTGAGGTCTTCTATAGCAGGCTTGCTGCGGCCGCCCAGCAGTTCGAACGCGATCGTTCCCGAGTACTCGGGATAGACGTCGATCGCGCCGTTCTTCAGCGCCGCGAATACGACCGCGGTATTGCCGAGGCCGGGCTTGAATGCGACTGTGGCTTCGCCTGCGGCGCTGGCGGTGCGCGCAATGATTTCGCCGAGGATATACGATTCGGTGAAGCGCTTGGTGCCCACCGTGAGTTCCGCCGCGCTCGCGGGCAGACTGCCGGCGATGATGGCAGCGCACCCCAGCGCCAGAATGCGGAGCGTCTTCACTCGGGCGCGATGCCGGCGGCCTTTACGATCTTCGCAAACTTCGGCACTTCATTCCTGATATACGCGGCGAACTGTTCCGGCGTGTTCGTGATCGGATCGACGCCCTGCCCGGTCAGATAATTTTTCATTTCGGGATCGGCGACGATGGCGACGATAACGCCGTTGAGCTTGTTGACGATCTCGCGCGGCGTGCCCGCCGGCGCCAGCAGGCCGAACCACGTCGTGATGTCGTAGCCGGGCAACGCGGCCTCCGCCACCGTCGGCACCTCCGGCAACTGCGACGAGCGCTTGTGACTGGTGACCGCGAGCGGCCTGACCTTGTTGCTCGCGATCGGCGGCAGCGTGCCCGAAATACCGCCGAAATACACGTCGATATGCCCGCCTATCATGTCAACGAGCGCCGGCGTCGCGCCCTTGTACGTGATATTGACCATATCAACGCCCGCCATCGATTTGAACAATTCCGCGCACAACCGCGGCGGCGATCCCGGACCGGTCGATGCGTAATTGAGCTTGCCCGGCTGCGCTTTCGCGATTTTGATCAGGTCACGCACCGTGCGCGCGGGCACGGAGGGATGCGTGACCAGCACGTACTGGTTCGACACGATGAGGCTGATCGGCGCGAAATCGCGGACCGGGTCGAACGGCGGCTTGGCATACAGGCTGGGCGCGATCGTGACGAAGCTGCCGCCGAGCAGGACCGTGTAGCCGTCGGGCGGCGCCTTGGAGACGGCTTCGGCGCCGATGTTGCCGCCGGCGCCGGTGCGATTGTCGATCACGACCGGTTGGCCGAGGACTTCCGCCATGCGCCGGCCGATTGCGCGCGCGACGATGTCGCTCGGCCCGCCGGCGGGAAACGCCGCGATGAAGCGGATCGGTTTCGCCGGATAGGCCTGGGCTGTCGCGGCGGCGCTCGCTGCGACCAGCAGCGCGCCGGCCAGGCATCTCAAGGTAATTGAGGTTGATTTATGCATGGGCGAGCAAAAAGCGCTTGAGTTCCCGCGCGCAGCGATCGGGCGCCGCATCGGTGATGTTGTGGGGCATGCCTTCGTACACGATGAATTCGCAATCCGGGATCAAGCGCTCGAGGACGCGATATTCTTCGACGCCGTGGATCGGATCGCCGCCGGGCACGACGACCAGCGTCGGGCATTTGATCTTCGGCAGCTCGGGCGACAAATCCATGCTTGCCATCAAGGGCACGATACGCGCGAGCACTGCGACCGGAGCGCGCGCCGACTCCGCGATGAACCAGTCGACGAACCCCGGCTCCACCGCGTCGACATTGATCCGGTCCGCGATCGTTTCGCGCAGGAACGCCGCGACGCCCTTGGCGCCGATGCGCGTGACCCAGCTTTGATAGTCCGTGGCGCCCTTTTTCATGCCCGGCGTGGCGGCGAAACACGCGAGCGTCTTGATGCGCTGCGGATAATTCGCGGCCACGCTTTGCGACACGAACGCGCCCGCCGACGAACCCATCAGATGGGCTTGCTCGATCCCCAGATGGTCGAGCAGCTCGATGACATCTTTAGTCAGGCGCTCGAAAGTGAGTTGGGTCGGCCCCGGAATCTCCGAGTCGCCATGCCCACGCAGCTCGAGGCGCACGACGCGAAAATCGCGCGCGAGATGCGGCACCCATGCGTAGAAGCGGTTCGCGTTGCCCATCGCCGCGTGCACCATGACGAGCGTATCGCCAGCGCGCCACGGATCCGTGTAATCGTCGGTGTGATAGCTCAGGCCGAGGCCGTCGCTGGCGCGATACTTGTTGTGCGTGGTCATAATTTGAACGGCGCCCTTTGGTCGTATTCGGCGACCGCCGCTTCGAGCGTCATGAATACCGCGCCCTCGGCTTTGAGCTTCTTGATGAGCTTCTCCAGCATCAGCATGCGGCTCGCGCGGCCGATCACGAACGGGTGGAACGTGTAGGTAATCACGCCCCATTTGAGAATCTGCTTCATGTACAGAAAATCGTTGACCCAGTTTTCGAGCACCAGATTGTTGTTCATGAGTCCCGGCAGGATCCAATCCTTGGTGCGGATGAACTCGAAATGCGGATAGTCGTCGAGCGTCCAGCTGATCGGCATTTCAATGAGTCTGGTGGATTTGCCAAACACCGCCGGCTTCTCCAGTTCGATCACGTCGCCCAAGCGCACGCGATATGGCGTGTAATCGTCGCCCATCATGCTGCTGTCATAGACGAAACCATGCTTGATCAGCAGCTCCACCGAGTGCGGGCTCAGGTCCCACGACGGCGAGCGGTAGCCGCGCGCGTAACGGCCCGTGAGCTTCTTGATCTGCTCGTTCGCGCGGATGAGGCCCGCCTCCTCCTTGGCGCGCGTGAGCAGCGCCGGCGGCACGTGCGTCCAGCCGTGGTGTCCGATCTCGTGGCCGGCGTCGAACACTTCGCGGCAGCGGGCCGGGTAAGTCTCGAGCGTGTGCCCCGGGATGTACCACGAAGTCTTGATTTTGTATTTCTTGAGTAAAGCGAGCAACCGCGGGGTCGCCACGTCGGCGCCGAACTCGCCGCGCGACACAGGCGTCGGCGACGTCATGCCGCGCGCAATGAACCCGGACATTGCGTCGAAATCGAAGGTGAGACAAACGATATGTTTAGCCATGCTGTCCTCAGAACGTGATGGGGATTTCAGTAAGCCGAGCGGCCGCCTTCCGCGGGTATCGTCGCGCCGGTGATCATGCGCGATTCATCGCTCGCGAGAAAGAGCGCGATGTTCGCGATGTCTTCAGGCTGGCCGACCCAGAACGGATATTCCCTGCTGCGGCCCGCGGCATCCTGCCGGTCGGCGATGGGGCCCGGCTGGCCGGGCGTGCCGTAATTGGCGGTGATGCGCTCGGTCAAAATGCGGCCGGCGCAAATCGCGTTAACCCGCACGTTGTTCCTGGCATACGCGCCGGCGAGCGCGCGCGTCAGCGACAGGATCGCGCCTTTGGCCGCGGTATAGATGTGCGCAGGACTGCCGCCGCGCAGCGCCGCGCCCGACGACATGTTCACGACCGCGCCGCCGCCCGCCTTGATGATTTCAGGAATTGCGTGCCGGCAGCACAGGATAGGGCCGAGCAAATCGAGCGACATCGTGCGCTGCCACACGGCGAGATCGACGTCGGTGACATAGCTGTCCGCGGGCACCGAGCCGCCGGCGCAGTTGTACAGCACGTCGATCTTGCCGAAGCGCTGCACGGTGGCGGCAATCGCGGCCTTGACACTGTCTTCCTGCGTGACATCGGTCTGAATGAACAGCGCATGGCCGCCCGCGTCGCGCACGCGCTGTTCGGTGGCGCCGCCCCAAGCGGGATTTATTTCGGCCAGCGCGACTTGCGCGCCTTCACGCGCGAACAGAGAAGCGGCCGCGCGTGCAATGCCCGAGCCCGCGCCGGTGATGAATGCGACTTTGCCTGCGAGGCGCGGCACGTCAATGCCCTTTGCAAACCGGCATGCAACACCTGCGCATCAGCGCTCGCAGTGCTTGAGCAGAAAACGCAGCAGCTCGTTCGCGCACTTTTCCGGCACCGAGTCGGTGATGTTGTGCGGATAGCCCTCGTACACCACGTATTCGCAATTGCGGATCTTCTTTTTGACGACCTCGTACTGTTCCGCGGTGCCGAGGGGGTCCGGATGCGGAATCACCGCCAGCGTCGGACAGCGGATTTCATTAAGCCGGTCGGTGAGGTCGCAGGCCTTCATCATGCGCACGAACCGGTAGAAGAGTTCAGGATCGGTCTGCGCCGCCTCGTCGATGAACCAGCGCTTGAAACCTTCGTCGGCGCCTGGGGGCAGACGGTCGCCGATGGTCGCCTCGAGGAAGCCCAGGAAACCCTGCGCCTTGATGCCCGCAATCCATTTCTCGGCGTCAACGAGGGAGTTCTTGAGACCGGGCGTGGACGCGAAATCGCCGAGCGTCTTGACGCGTTCCGGGTAATCGACCGCGATCTGCATCGCGACGATCGCGCCCGCCGACGAGCCGGCAACGTGAAATGTTTTGCAGCCGAGCGCATCGGCGATTTCCGCGACGTCCTGCGCGAGGCGCTTCACCGTCAACTGTTCGGGACCCGGTATCCCGGTCTGGCCGTGACCGCGCATGTCGGGGCGCACGACGCGAAAATTCCGCGCGAGAATCGGCACCCATTTATACAAGCGCCGCGAGCTGCCCATCGCAGCGTGCAGCAAAAACACGGTTTCCGGCGGGCGCCACGGGTCGCTGTAATCATCGACGGCGTAATGCAGCTTCAGGCCGTCGCTGGCGACGTGGGTTTGCAGCACGGTGGACAGTGGCATTTAATGCGCTTTCAATCGAGTTTGACGCCGGCATTTTTAATGACGCGCGACCACTTATCGGTTTCGCTTCGAATGTTGGCGGCGAACTGTTCGGGCGTGCCGCCGAGCGGATCGAAACCGAGATCGATCAGGCGTTGCTGAATGTCCGGCAGTTTGAGCACCCCGGCGATCGTCGAGCTCAGCTTGTTGATGATGTCCCGCGGCGTTGCCGCGGGCGCCAGGCAGCCCCAGTAGGTGCCGGAGTCCACGCCTTTCAGACCCGCTTCGACGAACGTCGGCACTTCCGGCATCGCGGGCGAGCGCCGATCGCCGGTGACCGCGATCGCGCGCAGGCGGCCGACCGCGACATGCTGCTTCACCGAGCTGATGCCCGCGAACATCATGACGACCTGGCCGCCCAGGACGTCGGCGACCGCCGGACCGGTGCCTTTGTAGGGGATGTGGACGAGTTCGATGTTTGCGACGAGCTTCAGCAATTCGCCGCCGAGATGGGTCGAGCTGCCCGGCCCGCCCGACGCGAAATTAAGCTGGCCCGGTTTTGCTTTGGCGAGCGCGACGAACTCCCTGACCGTTTTCACCGGCACTGACGGATGCACGATCAGGATCACGGGTGCCGCTGCGAGCAGGGACACCGGCGCGAAATCGCGCGCAGAATCGTAGGGCAGCTTGCTGTAGAGGCTCGGATTGGTCGTGAACGACGTGTCGACCACCAACAAGGTATAGCCATCGGCGGGCGCCCTCGCCGCCAATTCGCTGCCTATCGTGCTGCCGCCCCCGGCGCGGTTGTCGATGACCAGTTGCTGGCCGAGCGCTTCGGACAGCCGCGGGGCAATCGTGCGCACGAGAATGTCGGTGCCGCCGCCGGGCGCAAACGGCACGATCACGCGCACCGCCCGCGCCGGATAGGTTTGCGCTTGGGCCGTGAGGCACCAAAACGCGGCGAGCAGCGTCCACAGCGCGGAGCTTATGCAGGTGACACAGAGTCTCGATTGCCGATCCATTTTGGCCGATTCTAACCTATCGGCGGCGCACGCTGCGCGCGTGCCTTGACCAACCGAACCGCGCATCGCTACTATCGAGCCAACCCCGCTCTTGAAAGCGCGCTGCGCATGCCCCGCCTTCCGCCCGTCACCGAAAAATCTTCGCCCGCCGTCGCCGAGGTATTCGCGGAAATCGCGGGCACGCGCGGTTTCGTGTCGAACGCGCTGGCGTCCGTTGGCCACGCGCCGGAGGGCTTGCGCCATCTCGCGCGGCTCGGCGCGTACACCAAGTACCAGACCGACCTGCCCGAGCGCCTGCGCGAGCTCACGATCCTGTGCGCCGCGCGCGGCGTCGCGTATGCGTGGACGCACCACACCGCGCTCGCCGTGCAGGCCGGCATCCCGCCTGCCGCGGTTGACGACATCGGCGCAGGCCGCGCGCCCGCCGCGCTGCCGGCCGCTGAGCAGGCGATTGCGCGCTACGTGCGAGAGCTCTTTTCTCCGGAGTCGGTCAGCGACGCCGCCTTCACCGAAATCGCGCGCCATTTCACGCCGCGCCAGATCACTGATATTTCGCTGACCGCGACTTACTATCGGGCATTGGGCACGCTGGTCATGGCGTTCGGCGTTGAGATGGAGTCCCCGGACGTGATGAAACTCGAGCAGGACTGGCAGAAATCCAGGGCCAGCCCATAGAGAAATGACCGGACTTCACCGCTACGATGAGAAATAACGCCACGCTCGGATTGCTGCTCGCCGCGCTCGCACCGACGCCCGCGTCAGCGCAGGCGTATCCGGCGAAACCCATTCGCATCATCGTCTCGTATCCGGCGGGCGGCGCCAACGACATCGTGGCGCGCAGCGTCGGCCAGAAGCT
>JBKJMN010000213.1:0-30058 GCA_046596405.1 Burkholderiales bacterium | reverse complement strand
AACGAAATAAGGATCCGCTTTGATGTCGACCGGCTGCGCCAGATCGACCCGCCGGAACACCACCCCCGTATTCGGCGCGGCCGGGCGCAGCGTCAGGTACACTTTTTCGCCCGTATGCAATCCGACGCCCGTCGCGCGGATGATATTTTTGAGCGTGCGCTGCTTGATCACAGATTAACTCTTTGATTTAACTGTCTAGTTGAAAGCCGATTTTATCACGTTTAGCGGCGGGGCCGACAAGAACCACGAAGTTCCGCCGGCACGCGCCGCCAAGCTGTTCCCGAGTACCTACCCGTCAATTAACGAAGGTAACCTCCATCCGTACACCACGCTTCGGCCGCCGACCAACGGCTCGGTTTCCTCCCCCGCTTGCCTCATCCGCAATCTTCAGTCCGCCTGTTTGCGCAGGAATGCCGGAATATCGAGCATTTCGACGCCCGACTGGCGCATGGCTTCAACGGTCTGGTTGCGATTGCGCCGCATGACGGCCGGCTGATCGAGTTCTTCGTAATTGATCGGGCCCGCTGCCATCACGCCATCGGTGCCCGTCGCCTGCACGACCTGCAGCGGCTTGGGCTGCATCCGCCCATGCGCCTTGCCCAGCCCGGTCGCGACGATGGTTACGCGCAGTTCGTCGCCAAGCGTTTCGTCGTACACGGTGCCCGCGATTACGGTCGCGGATTCCGCCGCAAACGCCTTGATCACCTCCATCACGTCGTACATCTCCTGCAGCTGGAACAACGATCTGCTGGCCGAGATATTGACGAGCACGCCGCGGGCATCGGCGATATCGATGTCCTCGAGCAACGGGCAGGCAACCGCCTGTTCCGCCGCCATGCGCGCACGGTCGGTGCCCGCCGCCTTGGCCGAACCCATCATCGCCATGCCGGTCTCGGACATCACGGTTTTCACGTCGGCAAAGTCGACGTTGATCATGCCCGGGCAGCTGATGATTTCGGCAATGCCGGCGACTGCGCCGTGCAGCACATCGTTGGCCGCGCGAAACGCTTCATCGAGCGTGACCTGGTTGCCGAGCACCTGCATCAGCTTGTCGTTCGGGATCACGATCAGCGAGTTCACGTGCTGCGACAGTGCTTCGAGGCCTTCCTGCGCAATGCGCTGACGTTTGCCTTCGAACGCGAACGGCTTGGTGACCACCGCCACCGTGAGGATGCCCAGTTCGCGCGCGATTTCCGCGACCACCGGAGCCGCCCCCGTGCCGGTACCGCCGCCCATCCCGGCGGTCAAAAACAGCATGTCGGCGCCGCCGATCAAGTCGATGATGCGCTCGCGGTCCTCGAGCGCGGCATTGCGGCCGACTTCCGGATTGGCACCCGCGCCCAGGCCCTTGGTGATTTCCGGTCCGAGCTGCAGTTGCGTGCGCGCCTGCGAGCGTTTCAAAGCCTGCATATCGGTATTGGCGCAGATGAACTCCACACCTTTGACGCCGTTGGCGATCATGTGATCAACGGCGTTGCCGCCACAGCCGCCGACCCCGATTACCTTGATTACCGCTTCCTGCGACGGGACTTCCATGATTTCAAACATAGTGCCTCCTGTGACTTAAGTAAAAACAAAAACTGCCATGTGCCGACCGGTTGTTGCTGAATTTCCGCGCTGCTTGCGTGTTGCGCATACCCTTAAAAATTCCCCTTGAACCAGCTCTTCATGCGATCGATCAGGCCCGCGAGCGAACCGAGCTGGGCCTGTGCGAGGCTGTGCTGCCGCTGTTGCTGCACGCCGAGGAGCAATAGGCCGACGGCCGTCGCGTAGCGCGGATTGCGCACGACCTCCGACAAACCGCCGTGGTATTGCGGCTGGCCGATACGCACCGGCATGTGAAAAATTTCCTCGCCGAGCTCGACCATGCCCTGCATCGAGCTGGAGCCGCCGGTGAGCACGATCCCCGACGACAGCAATTCCTCGTAGCCGGAACGGCGCAATTCGGCCTGTACCAGCGAATAAAGCTCCTCGATGCGCGGCTCGATCACCTCGGCGAGCGTCTGCCGCGACAACTGGCGCGCACTGCGTTCGCCGATGCCCGGCACTTCGACCATCTGCTGCGGGTCCGCGAGCTGCTTCAATGCGCAGCCGTAGCGGCGCTTGATGTCCTCCGCGTCCTTGGTCGGCGTGCGCAGCGCCATCGCAATGTCATTGGTGATCTGGTCGCCCGCGATCGGGATCACGCCGGTGTGGCGGATCGCCCCTTGCGTAAATATCGCGATGTCGGTGGTGCCCCCGCCGATATCGACGAGACAGACGCCGAGATCCTTCTCGTCTTCCGAAACGACGGCGGTGGCCGACGCGAGCGGCTGCAGGATGAGGTCGTTCACTTCGAGGCCGCAGCGCCGCACGCACTTGATGATGTTCTGCGCGGCCGACACCGCGCCCGTCACGATGTGCACGTTGACTTCGAGCCGCACGCCGCTCATACCGAGCGGCTCGCGCACGTCGCCCTGGCCGTCGACGATAAATTCCTGGTTGAGTATGTGCAGCACCTGCTGGTCGGTCGGAATTGGAATCGCTTTAGCCGTCTCGATCACGCGTTCCACGTCCTGCTGCGTGACTTCACGATCCTTGATCGCCACCATGCCGCGCGAGTTGATGCTCTTGATGTGGCTGCCGGCGATGCCGGTGTAGACCTCGCTGATCTTGCAGTCCGCCATCAGCTCGGCTTCCTCAAGCGCGCGTTGAATCGCGTTGACAGTCGCCTCTATATTGACCACCACCCCTTTGCGCAGGCCTTTGGACGGATGCCCGCCCATGCCGATGATTTCGTAGCTGCCGTCGGCTTTGATTTCGGCGACGATCGCGGCGATCTTCGACGTGCCGATGTCGAGACCGACGATCAGATTCTTGGTTTCCCTGGCCTTGCTCATCGGTTCCTCTTGGTGCTCATCCCGTTGCCCGTGAAGGTTTGCGCGTGGTTTTGTCAATTCGCGGCTGGTCCGGCGCCTCGCGCGCGAGTTCGGGGATGCCGACCGCGAACCCGTTCGGGTAACGTAAATCAACGTAGTTGAGCCGCCGCTGCAGGCGTCCGACCGTGCGCTCGTAGACCGCGACAAAGCGGTTGAGCCGCATTTCCACGTTCTCGCGCCCGAGTTGCAGCGTGATGCCGTTCGCGAGCCGCACCTGCCATGCGCGCCGCGGCGACACCTGAATCTGCACGGGCGCCAGGCCCAGCGGGGCGAGGCTGCGCTGGAAGTAGCCGTATTGAATGGCGATCTCCCTGGCGCTGCCCGGCGGTCCGACGAACAAGGGCAGGCTGCCGTCGTAGGCCGCCGCGAAGAGTTCCCCGTACGTGTTGACGAGCCCGGCACTACCCCAGCGCCCGAGCGGCACATGCTCCTCGAGCGAGACGTCGAGGCGGTCGGGCCACTGGCGGCGCACGTTCACGTTGCGCACCCACGGAAGTTTTTCGAACCCCGCGCGCGCGCGCTCGAGATCGAGCGTGAAGAAATTGCCTTTGACCTCGCGGGCGACGATCGCTTCGATCTGCTCGGGCGTCACGTGCGCGAGCGCATGCGTCACCCGCACTTCGCGCAGCGCAAACGCCGGCAGCCGCACGGCGAAGTGCACCGTCGCATAAGCGGCGAGCAGCAGCGCCGCGGCGAACAGCGCATTCGCGATCCCGTTGAGAATGTGCGGCCTATCCCACATGGGCAAGCTCCAGGATCCGCATCACGAGGTCGTCGAACTCGACGCCGGCGGCGCGCGCGGCCATCGGCACCAGTGAATGCCCGGTCATGCCGGGCGCGGTGTTCATTTCGAGCAGGAACGCGCGGCCGTCGTCCCGCAGCATCAGGTCGGCGCGCCCCCAGCCGGCGCAGCCGAGCGCCGCGGCCGCGCGCATGACGATGTCCTGCAACGCGCTCTCCTGCGCCGCGGGCAGGCCGCTCGGGCAGCGATATTTCACGTCATCGGTGAAATACTTGTTCTGGTAATCGTAATTGCCCTCCGGCGCTTCGATGCAGACCAGCGGCAGCGCGCGGTCACCGAGGAACGCCGCCGTCAGTTCACGGCCGGCGACGAATTCTTCCGCGAGCACCAGCGTGTCGCTCTTCGCCGCGAGCTCGTAGGCGGGCTGGATTTTTTCGACGCTGGCTACCTTCGTGAGGCCTATGCTCGACCCTTCATGCGCCGGTTTGACGATCAGCGGCAGACCCACATTTTTTGCGACCGTGGCCCAATCGCTCGCCGCTGTCAGCACCGCGTAGCGCGGGGTCGGTATATCGCTGGCCAGCCAGATGAGCTTGGTGCGCAGTTTGTCGATACACAGCGCCGACGCCATCACGCCGCTGCCCGTGTACGGGATGCCCATCACCTCGAGCGCGCCCTGCACCGTGCCATCTTCACCGAAGCGACCGTGCAGCACGATGAACGCGCGCGCATAGCCGGCGCTTTTCAATTCGAACAAAGAGCGTTCGGATGGATCGAACGCGTGCGCGTCAACACCCTTGCGGCGCAGGCCCGCAAGCACGGCGTTGCCGGACAGCAGGGAGATCTCGCGCTCGGCCGAACGCCCGCCCATCAACACGGCGACCTTGCCAAAATCGAGAGGCGACAGGCGAGAGGCGATAGGCGCGGTCATTCGAGCCTCCGGCTTGACGAGTTGAGGATTGGTGATTTCACGCCTCTCCCCTCTCATTTTTCGCGTCTCCGATAATGCGCACTTCGCGTTCCAGATCGATGCCGAATTTCTGCAGCACTGCGGCGTGTGCGAGCTCGATCAGCGTTTCGATATCGGCCGCGCGCGCGCCGCCCGTATTGACAATGAAGTTCGCGTGCTTGTCGGATATCATCGCGCCGCCTTCGCGCCGGCCTTTGAGCCCGCACGCCTCGATGAGGCGCGCGGCGTGGTCGTTGGGCGGATTGCGGAACACCGAGCCGGCATTCGGCAGATTGAGCGGCTGCGCGGCGATGCGCCGCTCGAGGAGTTGCTTGATCGTCGCGCGCGATTTGGCGCTGTCGCCCGGCGGCAATTTGAAGTGCGCCGCGACGAACCATTCCTCGCTCGCTTCGCGCAGTACCACGCGCCGGTAGCCGATCTCGTAGTTGGCCGGCGTGCGCCGGCGCAACCGGCCTCTACGGTCGACGGTGGTGACGCTCTCGACGATGCCCCAGCACTCGCCGCCGTAGCAGCCGGCATTCATGGCAAGCGCGCCGCCGATCGTGCCCGGTATGCCGGCCATGAACTCGGCGCCGACCCGCCCGTGCAACGCGGCGAAGCGCGCGAGCTTGGGGCTGGGCACGCCGCTTTCCGCGTAGATCGCATTGCCTTCGTGGCGGATTTCCTGCAACGAGCCATGCGTGAAAATCACCGTCCCGCGCAAGCCGCCGTCGCGCACCAGCAGATTGCTGCCGAGCCCGACGACATACAGCGGCTCGTGACGCGGCAACGCAGCGATGAACAGACGCAGGTCTTCGAGGTCGACTGGCACGTATGCGCGATCGGCGTTGCCGCCGGCGCGCCAGCTCGTGTGACGCGCCATCGGCTCGTTAAGCCGCGACTCGCCCCCCAACAGATTTTTCTGATCAGCCATGTTCATTGTGTGCGCATCACGCTGTCCCGCCGCTCAACAGCGCGGGCACCGACCCGATCGATCCCGCGCCCATCGTCAGCACCACGTCGCCGTCGTTAACTGCGGTGGCGACCGCGGCCGGAAAATCGGCGACCTGCTCGACGAAAATCGGCTCGACTTTGCCCTGCACGCGGATCGCGCGCGCGAGCGCGCGGCCGTCGGCGGCGACGATCGGCGCTTCGCCGGCGGCATAGACTTCGGTCAGCAGCAACACATCCACCGTGCTCAGCTCGCGCGCGAAATCCTCGAAGCAGTCGCGCGTCCGGGTATAGCGGTGCGGCTGGAACGCGAGGACCAGGCGGCGCCCGGGGAACGCGCCGCGCGCGGCGGCGATAGTCGCTGCCATCTCCGTCGGGTGATGACCGTAATCGTCGATCAGCGTGTAATGCCCGCCCTTTTTCAACTCGATCTCGCCATAGCGCTGAAAGCGCCGGCCGACGCCTTTGAAGTCGGCGAGCGCGCGCACGATTGCAGCGTCCGGCGCGCCAACCTCCATGCCCACCGCGATTGCCGCAAGCGCATTGAGCACGTTGTGCGCGCCGGCCAGGTTCAGCGTGACCTCGAGATCGGGCAGCTGCTGGCCGCGCGCGTCCGTGCGCCGCACCCGGAATTGCATGCGTCCTGCATCGGGCTTGAGGTCGACGGCGCGAATCTGCGCGGCTTCCGACAGGCCGTAAGTGGTGACCGGCTTGGTAATTGCCGGCATGATCTCGCGCACGTTCGGATCGTCGACGCACAGCACCGCGGTGCCATAGAAGGGCAGGCGCTGCACGAAATCGAGGAACGCCTGGCGCAGGCGGCCGAAATAGTGCCCGTACGTTTCCATGTGGTCGGCGTCGATGTTGGTGACCACCGCGAGCACCGGCGCCAGATACAGGAACGACGCGTCCGATTCGTCGGCTTCGACCACGATGAATTCGCCGCTGCCCAACTTGGCGTGCGAACCGGCCGCCTCGAGCCGGCCGCCGATCACGAATGTCGGATCCATACCCGCTTCCGCCAGCACGCTGGCGACGAGGCTCGTCGTGGTGGTCTTGCCGTGCGTGCCGGCGACCGCGATGCCCTGCTTCAGGCGCATCAGTTCGGCGAGCATCAGCGCGCGGGGCACGACCGGAATCTTGTGCGCGCGCGCCGCCATGACTTCCGGGTTGTCTTCTTTTACGGCGCTCGAAATCACGACTGCGTCGGCGCCTGCAATGTTTTCGGCGCGATGGCCTTGCACGACTTGCGCGCCGAGTTTCTTGAGCCGCCGCGTTACTGCGTTGTCGTTCAAATCCGAGCCGCTGATCTCGAAACCCAGATTGACGAGGACCTCGGCGATCCCGCTCATGCCGGAGCCGCCTATCCCCACGAAGTGAACGCGTTTGACTTTGTACTTCATCGCGCGCCGCCTGGTCGTATCAGCGCGGCGAACCCGGCGGCTGACGCCGCTCGCGGCCGGTCGCATCCCCCCGCGCCAGGCGCGGCGGGCCCCTGCTTCCTGTTCGCAGCGGTCCCGCCTATCCCCACGAAGTGAACGTGTTTGACTTTGTACTTCATCGCGCGCCACCCGATCGCATCTGCGCGGCTATCCCGCCTATTCGCACGAAGTGCACGCGTTTGACTGTGTACTTCATGCTGCCAACCTCATGCATTCAGCCGCCACCGCCTGCGTGGCCTCGGGCTTGGCGACGCTGCGTGCTTTCTGCGCCATCGCGAGCAACGCCTCGCGCGTGAACCCGCGCAGCAATTGCGCGAGCTTCTGCGGCGTGAGTTCGTGCTGCGGCACCAACACTGCGGCGCCGCGCTCGGCGAGGAAGCGCGCGTTGTGCGTCTGGTGATCGTCGACGGCGTGTGGAAACGGCACCAGCACGCTCGCGATACCGGCGGCCGCGAGTTCGGCGATGGTCGAAGCACCGGCACGGCAGATGACGAGATCGGCAGCGGCGTATTGCGCGGCCATGTCGGCGATGAACGCGACCGGCGTCGCGGCCACCCGCGCGCGCCGATAGTTTTGCTCGACTGCCGCCAGATGACGCGCACCCGCTTGATGCGTGACGAGCGGCCGCTCCGCTTCCGGCAGCAACGCGAGCGCCTGCGGCACCGTCTCGTTCAGGGCCTGCGCACCCAGGCTGCCGCCCATCACCGTGAGCCGCAGCGGGCCGGAGCGCACGCCATAACGCGCGGCGGGGTTCGCGAGCGCCGCGATGTCTTCACGCACCGGGTTGCCGGTCCAGATCACGGCTGCGGAATTCGCGAATGCGGCCGGGAAACCGCCGAGCACGCGATCGGCGATTTTCGCGAGCACTTTGTTGGCGAGGCCGGCAATCGAATTCTGCTCGTGGATCGCGAGCGGCCGATTGAGCAGGCTCGCCATCATGCCGCCGGGAAACGACACGTAACCGCCCATCCCGAGCACCACGTCGGGCCGATGCGTGAAAATTGCACGCGCGCTTTGCCAGAACGCGAGCAGCAGTTGCGCCGGCAGCAGCGCGAAACGAAGCGCGCCTTTGCCGCGCACGCCGGTCATGCTGATCCACGCCATCGTGTAGCCTTTGGGTACGACCAGGGTGGCTTCCATGCCGGTTTTCGCGCCCAGCCACACGATGCGCCAGCCGAGCGCGCGCAAATTTTCCGCCACCGCGAGCGCCGGGAAGATATGACCGCCGGTGCCCCCGGCCATGATCATGATCGTGCGCGAGACGTCGGGCGTGCTCATACTTTGACACCCCGGAGCAGTTGTCGATTCTCCCAGTCCACTCTGAGCAGCACCGCGAGCGCGCAGCAATTCGCCGCGATGCCGCTGCCGCCGAACGACAACAGCGGCAGCGTGAGGCCCTTGGTCGGCAGCACGCCCATGTTCACGCCCATGTTGATGATCGTCTGCACGCCGAGCCACAGGCCGATGCCCTGCGCGACCAGCGCCGGAAACGCGCGGTCGAGCGATGCCGCCTGGCGGCCGATCGCGAACGCGCGCGTGATGATGATCACGAACAGTCCGATGACCAGCGCGACGCCCGCAAAGCCGAGCTCTTCGGCGATGACGGCGAGCAGAAAATCCGTGTGCGCCTCGGGCAGATAGAACAATTTCTCGACGCTGGCGCCGAGGCCGACGCCCAGCCATTCGCCGCGGCCGAATGCGATCAGCGCGTGCGAAAGTTGATAGCCTTTGCCGTACGGGTCGGCCCACGGGTCCATAAACCCGACCACGCGCTGCATGCGATACGGCGACAACCAGATCAGCAGCACGAAGCCGACGATCAGCAGCACGATCAGGCCGGCGAACGGTTTCCAGTTGACGCCGCCCAGAAACAGGATGCCCATGGCGATCACCGTGATGACCGCGAACGCGCCGAAATCCGGTTCCCGCAGCAGGAGCCCGCCGACCATCAGCATGACGATGAACAGCGGCAGGAACCCTTTGCTGAGGCTGTGCATGTGCGCGGATTTGCGCACCGTGTAGTCCGCCGCGTAGAGCACCGCGAACAATTTCATGATTTCGGACGGCTGCAGGTTGAAGAAGAAGAGCGATAGCCAGCGCTGGCTGCCGTTGACTTCGCGTCCCACCCCGGGGATGAGCACGATGACCAGCAAACCCGCGCCGAACAGAAACAAAAACGGCGCCGCTTTTTGCCACCCGCGGGTCGGCACCTGGAACGCGAGCGCGGCCATGACGAGGCTCAGCGTCAGAAACACGCCGTGCCGCATCAGGTAATACGCCGGCTGCTGGCCCGTGATGCGGCTGCCTTCGGCGATCGCGATCGACGACGAATAAACCATCACGAGCCCGAGTGCCAGCAGCACCGCCGCGCTCCACGCCAGCGCGCGGTCGAATTCCGCGGGCGGCGGACGGCTTTTGACGTCGGCGTAGAACAGCGTATTAGCGAGCGCCACGGGCCGCCTCCTGCCTGACCGCGGCGGCGAAGACGTCGCCGCGCTGCCCGTAATTTTTGAACATGTCGTAGCTCGCGCAGGCGGGCGACAGCAGCACGACGTCGCCGGGACGGCTCGCGGCGCGCGCAAGCTGCACGGCTTCCTCCATGCTGGCAGCACGTTCGATCGCGACCCCCGTGCCGTCGATTGCACGCGCGATCTGCTCGCGGTCGCGGCCGATCAACACCACGGTACGCGCGTGACGCCGGACCGGCTCGCGCAGGGGGCTGAAATCCTGGCCCTTGCCGTCGCCGCCCGCAATCAGCACCACCGGCGGCGTAAAACCGTTCAGCGCCGCCGCCGTCGAGCCGACGTTGGTGCCCTTGGAATCATCGTAATACGTGACGCCATCGATGACGGCGATAGCCTCGACGCGGTGCGGCAGGCCTTTATACGCGCGCAGCGCCGCGATGATCGGCGCATCGGCAATCCCGATCGCGTGGCAGAGCGCGCCTGCGGCCAATGCGTTCGCTGCGTTATGCAAACCCGCGACCGGCAATTCGGCGACCGCCATCAGCGCCTCGCTGCCGCGCGCGAGCGCGGGCGCATTCGCGGGTCCGGCGAGGCCCCATGCGCGTTGCGTTCCCGGCGCATCGGTGCCGAAGCTCCATACCGCGCGCCCCGGCTGCGCCATTGCGCCACTGCGCTCGTCTTCGCGGTTGATGATTTGCGCGCCGCCGCCCTGAAACACGCGCGCCTTCGCGGCGGTATAGTCGGCGATGCCGTCGTAGCGGTCGAGGTGGTCTTCCGACACGTTGAGCACCGTCGCCGCATCGGCGGCGAGACTCGCCGTGGTCTCGAGCTGAAAGCTCGAAAGCTCGAGCACGAAGGCGTCGGGGACGCGCCGCCCGCCCTCAATTTCGCTCAGCGCATCGAGGACGGGCGTGCCGATGTTGCCAGCCACCAGGGTGTCGTATCCGGCGGCGGCACAGATGTCGCCGGCCATGCGCGTGACCGTGCTCTTGCCGTTGGTGCCGGTGATCGCGATTATTTTCGGCCGGCGCGGCGCGGCCTGCAGCAGCGCCTGCGCGAACAGTTCGACGTCGCCCGCGACCGGCACGCCATGCGCGATTGCCGCCGCGATCGCGGGCGTACGGCGGTCGATGCCGGGACTGATCGCGAGCAAATCCGCAGCGCGCAGGGACGCCGCGCAAAATGCGCCGCATTCGAGCGTCACCGCCGGCAACTCGCGGCGCAGCAAGCGGGCATGCGGCGGTTCGGCGCGCGTATCGGCGGCTGCCACGATGGCGCCCTGCCGCGCGAGCCAGCGCGTCATCGACAGGCCGGTGTCTCCCAATCCGAGTACCAAGACCTTTTTACCTCTCACATCCATGTGCGTTCATCTATCGCGTCCTAGCGCAATTTCAACGTCGACAAGCCAACCAGCACGAGCATCATCGTGATGATCCAGAAGCGCAGGTGGGTTTTGGTGTCGTCGTAACGCGCATCGCGCATTAGCCTCCCCCCAACCAACCCGCGGTGCGCTTCTCGCATATTCATCACCGTAATTTCAACGTCGACAAGCCAACCAACACGAGCATCATCGTGATGATCCAGAAGCGCACCACGACCTGGTTTTCTTTCCAGCCTTTTAATTCATAGTGGTGATGCAGCGGCGCCATGCGAAAGACGCGCTTGCCGGTCAGCTTGAATGAAGCGACCTGCAGCACTACCGACAACGTCTCGACGACGAACACGCCGCCCATGATGAAAAGCACGATCTCCTGGCGCACGATTACGGCGATGGTGCCGAGCGCAGCACCCAGTGCAAGCGCGCCGACGTCGCCCATGAAGACTTCCGCCGGGTACGCGTTGAACCACAGGAAGGCGAGCCCGGCGCCGGCCAGCGCGCCGCAAAACACGGTCAGCTCGCCGGCGCCCGGGATATGCGGAAAGACCAGGTACTTCGCGAACACCGCATTGCCGGCAACGTAGGCAAATACGCCGAGCGCGCTGGCGATCATCACGGTCGGCATGATGGCAAGGCCGTCGAGCCCGTCGGTCAGGTTGACCGCGTTGCTGGTGCCGACGATGACCAGGTACGTCAGCGTGATGAAGCCGAAGACGCCGAGCGGATAGGCGATGTTTTTGAAAAACGGCACGATGAATTCGGTCTGCGCCGGCAGGTTGGTGCTGAACGCGATCACGCACGCGACCGTGAGTCCGACGAGCGACTGCCAGAAAAATTTTGCGCGCGCCGACAGTCCCTTGGGATTGCGGTTCACGACCTTGCGGTAGTCGTCGACCCAGCCGATCGCGCCGAAGCCCACCGTCGCGGCCATGACGACCCACACGAACCGGTTTTGGAGGTCGGCCCACAGCAAGGTCGTCACCACCACCGATACCAGAATCAGCGCGCCGCCCATGGTCGGCGTGCCCGCCTTCGGCAGGTGCGACTGTGGACCATCGTCGCGCACCGACTGGCCGATCTTGTACGAGGTCAGCCGGCGGATCATCGTCGGCCCGATCATGAACGTCATCAGCAACGCGGTCAGGCAGGCGAGCACCGCGCGCAGGGTGATGTAGCCGAACACGTTGAACGCGCGGATGTCTTTCGCGAGCCATTGCGCCAATTCCAGTAGCATCTAGTTGAGTCCCGCCGAAGCCGCACTGGCGGCGATCTCGAACGCTTTGATCACGCGCTCCATTTGCATGGAACGCGAGCCTTTCACGAGCATGGTCACGTCGCGCGCGAGCACATTCCGGACTTCATCCAGCAGGTCCTCGATGCGCTCGAAATGACGCGCGCCAGCGCCGAACGCGCGCGCGGCATGCAACGCCAGGTCGCCGAGGGTAAACAGGCGCGGGATACCGGCGGCCCGCGCGTCGTTACCGATCTGCGCGTGCATCGCCGCCGCGTCGCGGCCCAGTTCGGCCATGTCGCCGATCACGAGCAGCTGCTGCCCGGTCGCGCGCGCCAGCACGCTGATCGCGGCGCGCATGGAATCCGGATTCGCGTTATAGGTGTCATCGATCAAGGTCGCGCCGTTAAAACCGTGCTTTCTTTGCAGCCGGCCCTTGATGCCGCCAAAGCGCGCGAGCCCCGCAGCGATGGTGGCGGTCGGCACTTCGAGCGCCGCCGCCGCGGCGCTCGCTGCCAGCGCGTTCTTCACGTTGTGCAGACCCGGCGCGGGCACTGTCGCGCGCGCGGTGCCGAGCGGCGATGTAAGGACGATTTCGCTGTCGAGTTCGCGCACCTGGTAAGTAGCAGTTACGGCAGCCGGGCTCTGAAGGGCAAACTCGAGCTGCCTCGCATGCCCCGCTGCGGTACGCCACAACGGCGCGTAAGGATCGTCGGCGTTGATCACCGCCGTGCCGCCGGGCTTGAGACCCTCGAAAATCTCGCCCTTGGCGCGCGCGATCGCTTCCGTGGAGCCGAGGTTTTCAAGGTGGGCGACCCCGGCATTGGTGATCACCGCCACCGACGGCTCCGCCATGCGCGCGACGTAACTGATTTCGCCGGCGTGGTTCATGCCCATTTCGATGACGGCATAGCGATGCTCGGGGCGCAGCTCGAGCAGGGTCAGCGGCACGCCGATATGGTTGTTGAGATTACCGCGCGTCGCGAGCACGCCGGCATCGCCAGGGGCGCCGGCGGTGCCGGTGGTGCCGGTGTTGAGCGCCTCGCGCAATATCGATGCGAGCATTTCCTTGACGGTGGTCTTGCCGTTGCTGCCCGTCACGGCGACCAGCGGAATGTCGAACCGGCGCCGCCAGTAATTGCCCAGGCGCCCGAGCGCGTGCGTCGTGTCGTCGACCACGATTTGCGGCAGATCGAGCTTGCTCGCGCGCTCCACCAGCGCGCCCGCCGCGCCGGCCGCCGCCGCTTGCGCGAGAAATTCGTGCGCATCGAAGCGTTCGCCTTTCAGCGCGACGAACAGGTCGCCGGGCTTGACCGCGCGGCTGTCCGTACACACCGCGGAAAATTCGGCATCGTCGCCTGAATATTGCGCGCCGAGCGCGTGCGCAGCCTGCGAAATGCGCATCATGCGTGCAGCCTGCGCAAGCCGGCCCGCGCAACGGCCACATCGCTGAACGGGCGCCGCACGCCGGCGGTTTCCTGGTAGGTCTCGTGCCCCTTGCCGGCGATGAGCACGATGTCGCCGCGCCGCGTTGCGCGCAGAGCGAGCGCGATCGCGCGCCGGCGATCGGCCTCGACGGCGTATTCGGCGCGCGCGCCCTGGCGTATGTCCGCGATGATTTTGAGCGGATCTTCGCCGCGCGGATTGTCACTCGTGATGACGACGCGATCGGCCAGCCGCGTCGCGACCGCGCCCATCAACGCGCGCTTGCCGCGATCGCGGTCGCCGCCGCAACCGAACACGCAGATCAGGCGCGACTGGCTGCCGGCGATCACCTCGCGCAGCGCGCGCAGCGCCTGCTCGAGCGCGTCGGGCGTGTGCGCGTAGTCGACCATCACCAGCGGCAGCCGTCCGCCGCCGAGTTTTTGCAGGCGGCCCGGCACCGGCTTGAGCTTGCCGAGCGCCGCCACCGCGTCTTTAAATCCGATGTCTCCGGCAAGCAGGGTCGCGAGCGAGCCCAACAGGTTGGACGCGTTATGGCGTCCGATCAGCGGACTTTTGACCGTCGCCGCCCCCCACGGCGTGTGCACGTCGAATCGCATGCCCGCGGCGCCCGCGGCGAAATTGGCCCCGGCCACGTGCGCCCCACGGTGTCCACCTTTGACGCGCGGCGCGAAGCCGTAGCCGATCACGGCCAGGCCCCGCCGGCGGATTTTTTGCGCGAGTTCGCCGCCAAAGTCGTCGTCGAGATTGACGATCGCATGCTTGAGCGACGCGCATTCGAAGAGCTTTTGCTTGGCGCGTCCGTAGCGGTGCATCGTGCGGTGGTAATCGAGATGGTCGCGCGTGAGGTTGGTAAAGAGGGCAGCGTCGAACTCGACGCCGGCCACGCGGTCCTGATCGAGCCCGATCGACGAAACTTCCATGCTCACCGCGCGCGCGCCGCGGCGCGCGAAGTCGGCGAGGCGGGCGTGCAGCCACACGGCATCCGGCGTCGTATTCGCGAGCGGATGCAGCGTGCGGCGCATGCCGTAACCGAGCGTGCCGATCACCGCGGCGCGCGTGCCGCACTGATTGAGCGCCTGCGCGAGCCATTGGCTGCACGTGGTCTTGCCGTTGGTGCCGGTCACGCCGATCATCCACAGACGCGCACTCGGGTCGCCGTAAACGCGGCTTGCGATCAGGCCCGCGCGCGCGCGCAGTTGCGTGACGCCGACGTTGGGGACGCGCCATTCCGGGCGCCAATGAAAACCGCGCTTTTCCCACAGCACGGAACTCGCGCCGCGCGCGATTGCCTGCGCAATGTAACGCCGGCCATCCTGCGTTTCGCCCGGATAAGCGACGAACGTGTCGCCGCGCGCCACGCGCCGGCTGTCGGTCGCGAGCCGCTTGATGTCGAGGTGCTCGAGCGCGGCCGGGTTCATACTTCCTCGCGCACTTCCGGCGCATCCGGCGGCGGCAGCACGACGTTGTTCAGCGGCGCATCGGGCTTGACGCCGAGCAACCTTAGCGAGCCGGCCATCACGCTGCTGAAGACCGGCGCGGCAACGGTGCCGCCGTAATATTGACCGGTACCCGGCTCGTCGAGCATCACCGCGACGATGAGGCGCGGCGCCGACGCCGGCGCGAAACCGATGAACGACGACACATATTTGTTGGGCGCATACGTCGCGCCGTCGAGCTTGTGCGCGGTGCCGGTCTTGCCGGCCACGCGGTAGCCGGTGATTTGCGCGCGCGGCGCGGTGCCGCCGGGCTGCACGACCATTTCCAGCATGCGGCGCACCTGCACCGCGGTTTCAGCCGAGATCACGCGCGTGGCCTGCGCCGGGGTGTCGAGCTTGACGACGGTGACCGGCTTGATTTCGCCGTCGCTCGCGAATACGAGATACGCGCGCGCGAGCTGCAAAAGACTCAACGAGATACCGTGGCCGTATGACATAGTCGCCTGCTCGATCGGCCGCCAGTTCGCATACGCGCGCAGCCTGCCCGAGACTTCGCCTGGAAATCCCGAGCGCGGCTGCGTGCCGAAACCGACCTGGCTGAACATGTCCCATAATTTTTCCGACGGCAACGCGAGCGCGATCTTGGCGGCGCCGACGTTGGAGGACTTCTGGATGACCTGCGCGACGGTCAACGCCCCGGCCGGATGCGCGTCATGGATCGTGGCGCTGCCGATCACGAGTTGCCCCGTGCCCGTTTGTACAATGGTGTCCGGCTTGTAGCGCCCGCTTTCAATCGCCGCCGCGACCGTGAACGGCTTCAACGTCGAGCCCGGCTCGAACAAGTCCGTCACCGTGCGGTTGCGCGTGCGCCGGGGCTCGAGCTTGCCCCGGTTGTTGGGGTTATACGAGGGCAGGTTCGCCATCGCGAGCACCTCACCGGTCTGCACATCGAGCACGACGATGCCGCCCGCCTTTGCGCGGTGCGCATCGACCGCGGCCTTGAGTTCGCGGTAGGCGAGATACTGAATCTTGGCGTCGATCGACAGCGCGAGATCGCGGCCCTGCTGCGGCGAGCGCACGCTTTCTACGTCTTCGACGATCCGGCCGAGGCGGTCCTTGATGACGCGCCGGCTGCCGGGCTTGCCCGCGAGCTGGGTGTCGAACGCGAGCTCGAGCGCTTCCTGGCCCTGGTCGTCGACATTGGTAAAGCCGATCAGGTGGGAGAAGTATTCGCTGCCCGGATAGTAGCGGCGGTATTCGCGCTGCAGGAAGACGCCCGGCACGTTGAGCTCGACGATCTTGGCGGCCTGCTCCGGCGGCAGATGACGTTTCAGATACACGAAATCGCGCGTCGAGTCGGCGAGCCGCTTGCGGATGTCGGTCGCATCGAGCTCGAGCAACTGCGCCAACCGCTTCATCTGCGCCGGCGCCAGATCGACATCGCCAGGGCTCGCCCACACCGACTCGACCGGCGTCGATATCGCCAGCGGTTCGCGGTTGCGGTCGGTGATCATGCCGCGGGTCGCCGGCAGTTCGATTACGCGAACGTAGCGCGCGTCGCCCTTTTTCTGCAGGAAATCGTGGTTGAGCCCCTGCAGGTAAACGGCGCGCGCCAGCAGTACCACAAATCCGGCCAGCAGCATGACGAGCAGCGTGCGCGAGCGCCATCCCGGCAGCTTCAATGTGCCGGCGGGCGCGACTGCACTCATTTCATCGCCTCCGGCGCGACGACTTCCAGCCGCGCGGCGGGCGGCACGCGCATCAGCAGCTGCCCGCTGGCGATTTTCTCGACGCGCGCGTGCATCGCCCACGTGCTTTGCTCGAGCTGCAGCTGGCCCCATTCGACTTCGAGCTGCTTGGCGGACGCCTGCTCTTGCTGCAGATCGACGTAGAGCTTGCGCGCCTTGTGCTGCGAGGTCACGACGGACAGCGCGCACACCACGAGGATGGCGAGCAGGATCAGGTTGAGGCGCGCCATCATGCGGCGGGCTCCGGATTGCGCTCGGCGATGCGCATCACGGCGCTGCGCGCGCGCGGATTGGCGGCGATTTCATCATAGGCGGGGCGCGCGAGCTTGCCGACCAGGCTCAACCGGGGACGCGGCAGCTCGGCTGCGCGCAGCGGCAACCGCGACGGCATCCGCGGCGGCTGCGATTGTTCGCGCAGGAAGCGCTTGACGATGCGGTCTTCGAGGGAGTGAAAGCTGATCACTACCAGGCGCCCTTGCGGCCCCAGCGTGGCGACGCATTGAGGCAGGACCTTCGTCAACTCTTCAAGCTCCTGATTGACGTGAATCCGTAGAGCCTGAAAGGTGCGCGTCGCTGGATTCTGCCCCGGCTCGCGCGTGCGGACGGCCTTGGCCACGAGCCCGGCAAGATCGCGTGTGGTAGCGACAGGGTGCCCCGCCCGTGCTGCAATAATCGCTGCTGCAATCTGCTTAGCAAACCGTTCTTCGCCATAGTTGCGGATAACCTCCCTTATTTCCTGCTCGTCCGCGGTGGCCAGCCATTCGGCCGCAGTGATGCCGCTGCTCGTATCCATGCGCATGTCGAGCGGCGCGTCGACACGGAAGGAAAACCCGCGCGCGCCGTCGTCGATTTGCGGCGACGACACGCCCAGATCGAGCAGAACGCCGTCGACTTGCGCGATCCCGCATTCGTCGAGCACGTCGCGCAAAGCGCTAAAACTGCGATGCACGAGTTTGAGCCGCTCATCGTCGATACCCCCATGCGCCTCGATTGCCGCCGGATCCCGGTCCAGCGCGATCAACCGGCCGCCCTTTCCCAACTGCGCCAAAATCTCGCGGCTGTGTCCGCCGCGACCGAACGTGCAGTCGACGTACACGCCGCCTGCCCGCACTTGCAAACCTCCCACCGCCGCCTGCAGCAAAACCGGGGTGTGTGAGCCCAGGCTCACAACGAGAAACCCTCCAGTTCAGGCGGCAAATCGCCATCGCTGAAACCGGCGCCGCGCGCCAACACCTGCTCCCATTTCTCCTTGTCCCACAATTCGAATTTATGGCCCTGACCGACCAGCACCACGCTTTTGTTAAGGCCCGCAAATTCGCGCAACGCCGGCGACACCAGCACGCGTCCCGCCGCGTCCATGTCGATGTCCTCGGCATAACCGATTAACTGGCGCTGCAAATCGCGGATGCGCGGATTCAGGCTCGACAGGCTCATGAGCTTTTGCTGAATCGGTTCCCAGTCGGGTTGCGGATAGATCAACAGGCACTTGTCGGCGTCCGCCGTAACGACGAGCCGACCCGTGCAGCGGACCAGCAACGCCTCGCGATAGCGCGAGGGCACTGCCAGCCTGCCTTTGGCATCCAGATTGAGCTGAGCTACACCGCGGAACACAGTTCCCCCCGATTTAAAGTGCGGGAGTAGGATTTATCCCACTTTTTCCCACCGTTGCCCACTATATGAAAAAGAGGCGCGAGGGTCAAGCGCGAAAACCCAGTTTTCTGTTTTCAGGACAAAGACTTATCGAAACTAACTCAGACACGCGGTGAGTTTTAAAAATAATCTACTTAAAAAACAATATAATAGAGGACTAACTGAATGTGTTACTTTAGCTTTATGTTGGAGTATCAAGGAGTTAGCACGCACTACACCGTTGCGAAAACGCAACAAGGGTCGCAACTTAAGTGCGGCGTCCAAAACCTGATCCCTAAGAACCGCGCGGGAAGCGCTTGATCGAAGCAACGGGGTCAATGGCGCCGCAGGCGCTTGAGGATCTCAGCCAAAAAGGGGCATCGCGGGGCGCGCGGACGTATTCGGCGCGCAAACCGCAACCGGGCAGTTATGCTCCGGGCATAAGTGGGCGTCCGCCAGCCGCTACGTTGTCGACGGCGCGACCATGCCCGCACGGAATTGTTGCCGGATAAATCCCGGGCTGCGACTATGCCATTGGCATGCCGCGTTCACGTTATAGCGCGTCGGCGATCGCTTTGCCCATTTCCGTCGTGCCCGACTTGCCGCCAACATCGCGCGTGCGCGGACCTTCGACGAGGATCGCTTCAACTGCATCGACGATCGCTTTGGCCGCGTCCGGATGCCCGAGGTGCTCGAGCATCATCGCGCCCGACCAGATTTGCCCCACCGGATTGGCGATGCCTTTGCCGTAAATGTCGGGCGCCGAGCCGTGCACGGGCTCGAACAGCGACGGGAATTCACGCTCGGGATTGATGTTCGCCGACGGCGCGATACCGATGGTGCCGGTGCACGCGGGTCCGAGGTCGGACAGGATGTCGCCAAAGAGATTCGAGCCGACGACGACATCGAACCAGTCAGGATGCATCACGAAATGCGCGGACAGAATGTCGATATGGTATTGATCGGTTTTGATCTCGGGGTATTGCGCGGCCATTGCTTTGAAGCGCTCATCCCAATACGGCATCGTGATCGATATGCCGTTGGACTTGGTCGCCGAGGTGACGTGCTTCTTCGTGCCCTTCTTCGCGAGCTCGAATGCGAAACGCATGATGCGGTCGGTGCCGCGCTTCGAGAATATCGCCTGCTGGGTCGCAAACTCCTCGTCGGTACCCGAGTACATGCGCCCGCCGATGGACGAGTACTCGCCTTCGCTGTTTTCGCGCACGACCCAGAAATCAATGTCGCCGGGTTTTCGGTCGGCGAGCGGGCATTTGACGCCGGGCATGAGGCGCACCGGGCGCAGATTCACGTACTGCTGAAAATTACGGCGAAAAGGGATCAGCAGGCCCCACAGAGAAATGTGGTCCGGCACCGTAGCCGGCCAGCCGGCCGCGCCGAAAAACACGGCGTCGTGCCGGCGCACCTGCTCGAGTCCGTCCGCCGGCATCATGCAGCCGTGTTTCGCGTAGTAATCGCTGCTCCAGTCGAATTCATCGAACTTGAGCTCGAAACCGAATTTGCGCGCAGCCGCTTCGAGCACACGCACGCCTTCCGGTCCGGTCTCCTTGCCGATGCCGTCACCCGGTATGTACGCTATTTTATATTTCTTCATATGGAGTCCTTCGTCGTTAGCCGCCGTTGTCGAATGCTTGATGTGCCGCGGATCGCCGCCCTGCTGGCGCGCCGCAGTTTAACCCGCGCGCCCGCATTGAAAGTGGGAGTCAGCCGATAAGCCGGGTTCTGTCGGCGGCTTGCACCGCCGTGACAGTCATTCCTCTCGACGTGCGGTTACCCGCACGCTCTAGCCACCTACCCGCAAGCTCGGTGGGTCACGTCAACGCTTGCCTATTTGGTGTTGCTCCGGGTGGAGGTTGCCGCGTTTCACCCCGTTCGTTCCCCGCGCGAAGCTCGATAAACAGTCTTCAACAGCAAGACCGCAACCGCCCTTCTTTGACGAGACTTTGCCGCCTTGCGGCGTCAAAGTCCGGCGCGTGAAACGAACGGACTCGTCTCTGTGGCCCTGTTCCTCGCCTCGCGGCGGACGGTCGTTAGCCGTCACCCTACCCTGTGGAGCCCGGACTTTCCTCTATCGGGACGACTAAGTCCTGACAGCGACTGCCTGGCCAACTCCCGCGCGAATTTTAACATGCGGCGCCTGACTCAACGCGGCCGTTTCGGCGCGCGCCGTAGCGATGGCGTTGCAACCCCGCATGCCCGCATGGCCAACAAAAGACACGGCTCGCCGCCGGGCTTGCGTGGAGACATTACCCGCGTATCGCCTCACAGCATGCGCCAGCTCACAGTGCCGCCGGCGCGGAAAGGTATCAGCGCATCCTCATGGTAAGGGAATTCTTTCGGCACGTTCCACACCTCCTTGACGAGCGTGATCTTGTCCTTGTTGCGCGGCAGCCCGTAGAAGAGCGGTCCGAAAATGCTGGCGAATCCCTCGAGCTTGTCGAGCGCGTTATACGCGCCGAAAATTTCCGCGTAGAACTCGATCCCCGCATGCGCCGTATACATGCCAGCGCAGCCGCACGCCGCCTCTTTCGTGTCGCGTGCGTGCGGCGCGCTGTCGGTGCCGAGGAAAAATTTCGGATTGCCGCTGGTCGCGGCTTCGATCAACGCGAGCCGGTCGTCCTCGCGTTTCAGGATCGGCAGGCAGTAGTGGTGCGGGCGCAGGCCGCCCGCGAACAGCGCGTTGCGATTGAGCAGCAGATGGTGCGCGGTGATCGTCGCTGCCACGCGCGGCGGCGCGGCGAGCACGAAGCGCATCGCCTCCTTGGTGGTGATGTGCTCGAACACCACGCGCAGTTTCGGGAACTTCTGCAATACCGGCAGCAGCACGCGATCGATGAAAAGCTTCTCGCGATCGAAAATATCGACGTTCGGATAGGTCACTTCGCCGTGCACGAGCAGCGGCAGGCCGCACTCTTCCATCGCCGCGAGCGCCTCTTCGCATTTGATGAGTTCGCTGACACCCGCATCGGAATTGGTGGTCGCCCCGGCCGGATAGGATTTGACGCCGTGCACGACCCCGCTGGCTTTCGCGCGCTGAATCTCCTTGCCGGTCGTGTTATCGGTCAGATAAAGCGTCATCAGCGGCTCGAATGGCAGGTGGTCGGGCAACGCTGAGACGATGCGCTCGCGGTAGCCAATCGCCAGGTCGGTGGTCGTGACGGGCACCTTCAGATTCGGCATCACGATTGCGCGCGCGAAACGGCGTGCCGTATCCGGCAGCACCGCGCGCATATGATCGCCGTCGCGCAAATGCACATGCCAGTCGTCCGGACGGGTGATCGTAATTCTGCTCATTGCTTCTCCCTGAATGTTTTTTTTCTACGATCTTTTCGGCAATCTTACGCTCGCCCCTGCACTAAGAGCGCCTGACAGAATGAACCGCGCGATGCGCTGTCTCGATTTTGGCTCAGAACGCGCAGCAAGTCACGACGCTTAGTCGTCTAAGCTAGCACTCTTGGTAAAACTCAACCTTCCCTGGCAAGCTTGAGCGCCAACTCGTACACGTCGTTTTTGCGCGCACCGGTGATGTCGACCGCGAGCTTCACGGCCTGCTTGAGCGAAAGCTCGCGCATCAGCGCTTCGAGCACGCGCCCGGTCGCGCCGGGATCCGGCTCTGCCGCCGTCGCTGCGCCGTCGACCAGCAGCACAAATTCCCCCTTAAGCTGATTGGCGTCCGCCGCGAACCACGCCGCGGATTCGCCGAGCCGGCAACTGTGGATCGTCTCGAATAGCTTCGTGAGCTCCCGCGCGATCGTGATCATGCGATCGCCGAATACAGCCGCCATTGCGGCCACGCTCGCGGCGACCCGGTGCGGCGCTTCATAAAATACGAGCAGATAGGGCAGGGTCTTGAGCGTTTCGAGTTCGCGCTTGCGCGCCGCGGCCTGTTGCGGCAAAAAACCATAAAACAGAAAATGCGGCGCCGCGAGGCCGGCCGCCGATAAGGCGCAGATTGCGGCGTTGGGCCCGGGCACGGGAACGACCGGAAACCCGGCGCCTCTGACCGCCGCTACGGCGAGCGCACCAGGATCGGAAATGAGCGGCGTGCCGGCGTCGCTGATCAGCGCGACGGACTTGCCCTCACCGAGCAATGCTAGCAGTTTCTGCGCGGCGCCGCGTTCGTTGTGCTCGTGCAGCGACAAGAGGCTGGCCGTGATGCCGTGATGCTTGAGCAGGCGCAGCGCCATGCGCGTGTCTTCCGCCGCGATCACCTCGACGCGCTTGAGCACCTCGAGCGCACGCAGGGTGATATCGGCGAGATTTCCAATCGGGGTGGCGACTACATATAATGAAGGCCGCCCGCTTCCGGCCTGACTCCGATGCGCCGTCTCGTTCATCGACTCGCTACCGCTCTCGTGTTGCTCCCGGCGCTACTATACGGGGGCACAGCGCTGTTCGCTACCGATTCGGCACGTGCCGCCGCGCGCGATCCGCATATCGCTTTGATGCTGCCGCTCGCGTCACCCACTTTCGCGCGGCATGCCGACGCGGTGCGCCAGGGGTTCATCGCCGCGGCGCGTGGCGCCGCCAAAAACATTCCGCCGGTCCGCGTTTATCCGGTCAACGAGGATACGCTCAACGTCCTGACGATCTACGAGCAAGCGGTGGAGTCCGGCGCGCAACTGGTGGTGGGCCCGCTTACCCGCAACGGCGTCGCGGCGCTTGCGGCGAGCTCTTTCGTCACGGTGCCGACGCTCGCGCTGAATGCGCTGGAAGCCCCGGCGGCCGCACCCGCGCGTCTTTATTTGCTCGGCCTCGCGCTCGACCAGGAAGCGCGCCAGGTCGCGCAGCTCGCGCGCGACGACGGCCGCCGCAATGCTTTCGTCCTCGGCGACGGCACGCCGCTGTCCCGCCGCATGCGGCAGGCTTTCGCCGCGGAGTTTGCGCGGGGCGGCGGTATCGTCGTGGCAGATCTGAACTTCGGCGCCGATCAGGCCACCCTCACCAGGCTGCGCCAGACCGTCGACCTCGGCGTCGCCGACATGGTGTTCGTGACCGTTGATGCTGCGCGCGCCCGCGTCGCGCGGCCCTATCTCGGCAACAGCCTCGCGCTTTACGCCGCATCGCAGGTCAACGCCGGCGGCGGTGCGGCGGCCGCGAACGAACTTAACGGCATGCGCTTCGTCGATATGCCGTGGCTATTGCAGGCCGACCATCCCGCAGTCATGGTCTATCCACGCGCGCAGTCAGGCGATGCGGTCGAGTTCGAGCGCCTGTACGCGCTCGGCATCGACGCGTACCGGCTCGGTATCGAGCTGCTCAAGGGCACGCGCGAGCCGGTGCTCGACGGCGTGACCGGCCAGCTCAGGCTCGGGCGCGAGCAGCAGTTCGTGCGCGAACTCACTGCCGCGCAGTTCGTTGACGGCAAGACGGTCGTGGCGGGCAAACGACCTTGATGGGGGCGCGCGGCGCGGAGGCCGAGAATCTCGCCGCCGCGTTTCTGGAGCGCGCGGGGCTCAAGCTCATCGAGCGCAATTATCACTGCCGCTTCGGCGAGATCGATGTGATCGCGCACGACGGCGCCGTGCTCGTATTCGTCGAAGTGCGCATGCGCTCGAGCGCGCGCTTCGGCGGGGCCGCCGGCAGCATCACCGCCGCCAAGCAGATGAAATTGTTGCGCACCGCGCGCTTTTATCTCGCCGGCGTCACGCGCGCTCCGGAATGCCGCTTCGATGCGCTGCTGATCGACGGCCGCGACAATTCGATCGAGTGGCTCAAAAATGCGTTTGCAGAGTGAATTATGGGATAATCCGCCGACTTTGACGGACGAAAAATGGACTTGATCAGCCGTATCAGCGAGAACTTTTCCGAGAGTGCGCATCTCAAACTGCAGAGCATGGATGCGCTGGCCAAGCCGATCGCCGCCGCCGCTGAACGCATGGTGCAGTGCCTGCGCGCGGACGGCAAAATTCTCGCGTGCGGGAATGGCGGCTCGGCCGCGGACTCGCAGCATTTCGCGGCGGAGCTGCTGAATCGCTTCGAGATGGAAAGGCCCGGGCTCGCGGCGATTGCGTTGACGACCGACACTTCCACGCTGACGTCGATCGCGAACGATTACGACTTCGAGCAGATTTTCTCGAAGCAGGTGCGCGCACTCGGCCACAAAAACGACGTGCTGCTCGCGATCACGACGAGCGGCAATTCGAAGAACGTGCTGGCGGCGGTCGCCGCGGCGCACGAGAACGGCATGAGCGTGATCGGGCTGACGGGCCGCCACGGCGGCAAGATGACTGAAATTTTGGGGCCTTCCGACATCCACGTGTGCGTGCCTTCGCAAAGCACTGCGCGCGTGCAGGAAGTGCATTTGCTTACCTTGCATTGCCTGTGCGATGCAATCGATTGCTTGTTATTGGGGGTTGAATGAATATGCACAAATTACGCCTGCCCGCGCTCTTCGTGGTTCTGCTGGCGGCCGGCAGCCTGGCGGGCTGTGTTGCCGCGGTAGTTGGCGCCGGGACTGCCGCCGTTATCAGTGAAGACCGGCGCACGGTCGGCACGGTGACTGAAGACCAGGGCATAGAACTCAAAGCCGCCAACCGCATTGGCGACAAGTTCAAGGATGCCCATATCAACGTGACGAGCTACAGCCGCATGGTGCTCGTCACCGGCGAAGCGCCCACCGCCGCGGCCAAGGCGGAAATCGAGAAGGTCGTGCACGCAGTTGAAAACGTGCGCGGCGTCTTCAACGAAGTCTCGATCGGCGGTCCGACCGCGCTGTCGGCGCGCGCTAACGACTCGTTCATCACGTCGAAAGTGAAGGCGCGCTTCGTCGACCAGCGCAAATTCAACGCGATCCACGTCAAGGTCGTGACCGAAGCGAGCGTGGTTTACCTGCTCGGGCTGGTCAAGCGCAAGGAAGCCGAGGATGCCGTCGAAATTGCGCGCACGACGAGCGGCGTGCAGAGAGTCGTGAAGCTGTTCGAATATCTCGATTAGCCGGCGCGCGCTTTCACTGCGCGGCGGTTTGGCGCGCGCACCGACGCCGCGTTACACTGGCGGCGTGCATCCCGTTCCTGCTTTCGAAGCCAAAGTCTGCGCGCCCGCCGACGTCGCTGCACGGGTCGCCCGGCTCGCGCGCCCGCTCGTATTCTCCAATGGCGTATTCGACATCCTGCACCGCGGTCATGCAAGTTATCTGGCGCAGGCGCGCGCCCTCGGCGCGAGCCTGCTGGTCGCGCTCAACAGCGACGCTTCGGTGCAGCGCCTCGGCAAAGGCCCGGACCGGCCGATCAACGCGCTCGCCGACCGCATGGCGCTGCTGGCGGCGCTCGAAGCCGTCAGTCTGGTGACCTGGTTCGACGACGATACGCCGCTTGCCTTGATCAAGGTCGTCCGGCCCGATGTGCTCGTCAAAGGCGGCGACTGGGCGCCCGCTGACATCGTCGGTGCGGCGGAAGTCGGAAGCTGGAAGGGCAGCGTGCATTCGATTCCCTTCATGCACGAGCGGTCGACGACGGCGACGCTCAATAAAATTCGCGGCCGTTAAATCTACGAGGGGACTACGCCCCCTGTATATTCCCGCCATTGGAAAAAATCTTTATTGGACGAAGCCTGAAGCCGGGTTTCGCTAATTTTTAGCGGTCAGCGTGTCGGCGCACGCCGCCGCCTTCAACTGGCTGGCGGGAAAATCCGCTTTGAGTTCGGCAATTTTCGCGGCGAGCGTATCGCCGGGATCGCGGATGACGAAAGTAATGCTCTTCACGCCGCGCACGCCGGCCACCGCCGAGCGCACGCCTTTTTGCCGCAGTTGGGCGAGATAATCGTTGGCGGCCTCGTCGGTCTTGAATTCGCCCAGCGCGATCGCATAGCGCCATTGGTTATTGTCCTGCACGGTGGAAAAATCGGCGACTCCGCGCGCTTTGAGTTCGACCGCCTTCTTGTCGACTTCCGACTGCGTCTTGAGCGGCGGAATATACACCCAGTAGCTATCGCCGCTTTCGCGTTGCGCCAGTTTGTCGCCCACGCCCGCCTTATCGAGAGCGACGCTCGCGCGCGCGGATTCGTCGGCGGCAAAGCCGCCCCATTCCAGGCAAACCTGGCCGGGGACGCGCGACGATTCCTTGCGCGGCGCCGCGCCGGGCTTCAACAACTTCATTTTTTCGGGCGCGATCTGAAGCAGCGGGAGCTGGTTGTCGGCGCCGGCGCGGCCTTCCGCAAACCGCACATAACCGTAGGCGACCGCGTTGAGCAGCAAGAGCACCAGGAAAAACAATCTCATGATTTTTGCATTGCGTGTGCCGTCAATCCGCCCTTGCCCGCCACCGTCAGCAAACCCTCGAGAACCAGATTATCCACCAGCTTCACTTCCAGGTTAAGGTACGGCGCGAGCAATGCCGCCCCGCCCCCTGATATTACACACAGCGGCGTCGCGTGCCCCGCCTCCTCGAGAAACCGCGCCATGCGCTCGATCGCGCCGCACGACGCGTTGATCGCGCCGCTCATGATCGCATCGCCCGTGGCATCGGGGAAAAAGCTGAACTTGCCGGGCCGCAGTTTCAACCCCGCCGTATGCTCCGCCAGCGCTTTGCGCATCACCTCTACGCCGGGCACGATCATGCCGCCGGCGAAGACACCGTCGGTGGTCAATGCATCGACCGTGAGCGCGGTGCCGGCGTTGACCACGACCGCCGCCGCGCCGAACAGCCGGTATGCGCCGATCAGCGCAGCCCAGCGATCGCAGCCGAGTTGCGCGGGCATCGCATAACTGCTCCTGACTCCCGCCTGCTCGCGCCCGCCCTTAAGCCACCGCGGCGCCGGCGATGCCGGCAGCGTCCGCTGCAGTTTTTCGCGCAACGCGGCGCCGGCGACATTCGAGATAACGATGATCTGCGGCCTCGGAAGACGCGCAAAAGCCGCCTTCAGGCGGCTCGCCTGCGCGGTCGCCACCCAGGCGCGCGTGCGCCAGCGCGCGCCGTCGTGCCACCCCCACTTGATGCGCGTGTTGCCGGCGTCGATCGCGAGCACGCGGGGCTTATCGGCAACCGCGGTCATGGCGCTATCCGCAGGCTCACGTCCCCGCTGTGAAAGCGCAGTTGACCCGCGTTGGTCGCGAGCAGCAAAGCGCCGTTGTCCGCGACACCCGCCGCGGCGCCATTGACGACACTGCCATCGGGCAGCGCGACCTTGACCGGTTGGTCGCGATAGACATCGTAGCGCTGCCAATCCTCACGGAAGGGCGCAAACCCATCGCGCGCGAACACTGTGAACGCGCGGTCGAATTCGAGCAGCAGCGTCGCGAGCAGCCGGCTGCGCTCCGGCGCAGCGCCCGCGGCGGCGGTGAGATCGACCGCGGGCTGGTCGATGCGCTCGAGCAGGGCCGGCGGAAGACGGCAATTCAAGCCGATGCCGATGACCGCGGCACTCGGCCCGAGCATATCGCCCTGCATCTCGATCAGAATCCCGGCGAGCTTGCGACCACGCCACAGGACGTCGTTGGGCCATTTGAGGCCGGCGCCCGCTACGCCGTGCTGCTCCAGCGCGCGCATCATCGCGACACCCGCGGCGAGGCTCAGCCCGGCGAGAAAACCAGCGCCCTGCTCGAAACGCCACAGCAGCGAAAACGTCAGCGCGGCGCCGGGCAGCGCGTGCCACGCGCGTCCGCGGCGCCCGCGACCGGCGGTTTGCCACTCGGCTGCAATCACCGTCCCGCTCGGCGCGCCGGCGGCGGCGCGGCGCAGCAACTCGGTGTTGGTCGATTCGACGCGGTCGAAGACTTCGAGCGCAAACCGCGGCGCCGCCGCGCCGAGCGCCGAGCGCACGGCGGCGGGATCAAGCAGCGCGAGCGGTTGCGCGAGCCGGTAGCCGCGCCCGCGCACCTTGAAAATTTCGATGCCGACATCGTCGAGCGCGGTCAGCGCGTTCCACACGCTCGCGCGCGACACGCCAAGCACGCGCGCCATCGCCTCGCCCGAGCGAAATTCGCCGTCCGCCAGCATGCGCAACGCGTGGAAAGTCAGGGCATTCATCAGTCGTATAGAATAGTCGATAAACACGGCCGAGAGGAATGCCCGCCTTGGCGAGCCCGTTGCAACGCCGGAAAATCGCACCTCGAAAACGCGCTGTCGCCCGCGCCCCGCAAGCGCCGCGCCGCGGCATAGTTCACGCTCATCGATGCATAGAAGAATCGCGCTGCGCGCGCTAGGGGCGTCCGCGCTAGCAATGCTGCTGGCTTCCATCAGCGCATGCGCGGTTACGGTACCGGTCAGGCGCTGGCATGCGGATGTCCTGCGCGAGCACCCGCTGGCGGGAAAAATCTGGGACGTCGCGGCGCAGCGTTTCGTCACGCCTGAAAATGTGGCGGACGCTCTGCGCGACGCGCCCTTCCGGCTGCTGGGTGAAGTGCATGACAATCCCGATCATCACGCGATCCAGGCGGAACTGCTCAACGCCATCGGTGCGGGCGGGGTCAAACCCGTGGTTGCGTTCGAACAATTCGACGGGGAATACGATGCCGCACTCCAGCGACGCCAACTGGCGGGGAAGATCAGCGCCGACGATGTGGCTGAAGCGGTCAACTTCGATCGCCAGGGGTGGGAGTGGACGTTCTACCGGCCGCTGGTCGAGATCGCCATTCAGTACTCCATGCCAATACGCGCTGCCAACCTCTCGCGCGGTGCCGCCGGACAGATCGCAAAACAGGGTCTGGCCGCGCTGGAGCCGGGACGGGTTACTACGTTGCAGCTGGATACCACCTGGTCAACCGAAAAAGAACAGGTGCTGCGAGATATCATTATCGAGGGCCATTGCCACGCTCTGCCGGGATCCATGGTGCCGGCGATGGTCGCCGCCCAACGCGCACGCGACGCGACGCTGGCGGCGGCTTTGTTGAATGCCGGCAGCGCTGGCGCCGTGCTGATTGCGGGCAACGGGCACGTGCGGCGGGACTTCGCCGTACCGGTGTACCTGCAAGCAGCCGCGCCCGGCAAAACGGTGTGCGCCGTCGGCATACTTGAAGTGGCGGAAGAACTGAGTGAGCCGCAGTCGTATCTCAAATCCAGGATAACGGGTGTGCCGCAGTTCGATTTCGCCTGGTTCACGCCGCGCCGGGACCGGCTTGATCCTTGCATTTCTTTTAAAGCTGTCCCCCGGGCGACGGCGGGGCAGCCGGGACGTAACCTCCAGGACGACTGACCGCCCCTCTGGTTCTTGCACACGCAGGATTCCCCAGCTTCCGCCGCATGTTGCAACGCCGAGGCCTTCCTTCAATCCTTACAAGTCGGTTCCGCCGGGCTCCCCAGCCTGGCGAATTTCGCGCGTGCGGCGAATTGCCCGAGCACGTCCTCTGAGGTCGCGTTAAATAACGATTGCAATGAGAATAGTTCTCATTTATATTTACATTTGTGAAAGCTCGCAGCGCTCCGCGGCTGTGACCTATAAAACCTACAATGAATCAAGGCTATGGATCACGCAGCGACGCTCGCAAGTTGGAAGACGCACAACCTCGCAGGTCGCTGGACCGGGTTTGCGCTGGTGGTGACGCCGCAGCCGCCATCGAACCGCAACCGGAACTGCATTTACGCGCCGACAGGACCACGCAATACCAGGCGCTCGCTGAGGTCATGGCCGCCGCCGGCAGGGCCGGGACTAATGCGCATCGGATTCGTGTCCGATCCGCGCGTCAACTGAGGAGACTGGCATGCTGCAAATGTTCGTCATCACTTTGCGCGAAGGCATCGAAGCATTTTTGATCGTCGCCATCGCGCTCG
>JBKJMN010000382.1:0-3627 GCA_046596405.1 Burkholderiales bacterium | reverse complement strand
CGCCCCATAAGAACTAAACCTTGCGGTTCCGCGAAACCGCCGCGCCAGAAAAGACCCTTAGCCTTCCTCGACGAAGACCGCATCGCGGCGCTTACGGATGGTCGGCAACAGCGCGATGATCAGCAGAATGGTCGCGACGGCGATCAGACCGCCCGAAATCGGCCGGGTGATGAAGACCGTCGGGTCGCCGCGCGCGATAAGCATGGCACGGCGCAGGTTCTCTTCCATCAGCGGGCCGAGCACGAAGCCGAGCAGCATCGGAGCCGGCTCGAAGTCGTGCTTCACCAGCCAATAGCCGACCAGACCGAAAAGGGCCGCGATGATCACATCGCTCGGCGAGTTGTTGACCGAGTAAATGCCGATGCAGCAGAACACGACGATCGACGGGAACAGCAGCCGGTATGGCACCCGCAGCAGTGTGACCCAGAGGCCGACCAACGGCAGGTTGATGATGACCAGCATCAGGTTGCCGAGCCACATCGAGGCAATCATGCCCCAGAACAATTCGGGCTGTTTGGTCATGACCTGCGGACCGGGCACGATGCCCTGGATCGTCATCGCGCCGACCATCAGCGCCATAACCGCACCGGTCGGAATACCAAGCGTCAGAAGCGGGATGAACGAAGTTTGCGCGGCCGCGTTGTTGGCCGACTCCGGTCCGGCGACGCCTTCGATCGCGCCCTTACCGAACCGCGAGGGGTCTTTCGACAGTTTCTTCTCGAGCGTATACGACGAGAACGACGCGATAACCGTATGCGAACCGGGCAGAATGCCGAAGATCGTGCCCAGTGCCGTGCCGCGCACGATCGGACCGAATGACATTTTGAGATCGGTCCATGTCGGCATCAGGCTGCCGACCTTGGAGGTGTTGACTTCGCGCTCTTCGCCTTGCTCAAGGTTGGAAATGATCTCACCGAAGCCGAACATGCCCATCGCCACCGATACGAAACCGATGCCGTCGGATAGCTCCGAAATGCCGAAGCTGTAGCGCGCGATGCCTGAATTCACGTCGGTGCCGACAATGCCGAGCAGCAAACCGACCAGGATCATGCACACTGCTTTGATCAACGAACCGTGCGCCAGCACCACCGCGGACACCAGGCCCAGCACCATCATTGAAAAGTATTCGGCGGCGCCGAATTCGAACGCCAGTTCGGCCAGCGGCGGCCCGAACAGCGCGATTAACAGGGTGCCGACGGTCCCGGCGAAAAAAGATCCGAGTGCTGAAATGGCAAGCGCGGGTCCGGCGCGTCCCTGTCGTCCCATCTGGTAACCATCGATACAGGTCACCACCGAAGAAGATTCACCGGGTAGATTGACGAGAATCGCGGTGGTCGAGCCGCCATAGCTCGCGCCGTAGTAAATGCCGGCGAGCATGATCAGCGCCGGGGTCGGCGGCAAATTGAAGGTGATCGGCAACAACATTGCGATCGTCGCCACTGGACCGATGCCGGGAAGCACGCCGATCAACGTGCCGAGAAAGCAGCCGATGAAGCAATACATCAAATTCTGCAGGCTCAGCGCGACGCTGAAACCGAGGCTTAAGTGCTGGATAAGTTCTGTCATGGTGCGCTCCGTTATCTCGTCTCAGTCAGTCGCTCACGACCAGGGAAAAAGCTTGAACGGCAGGCCGAGGGCTTTGTCGAAAATCGCCCACACGGTCAACGACATCAGCGCTGCCGAGATAATCGCCTCTTTCCATTTGAATTCGTGGCCGCCGAGGGCGGACAGAATGATGAGCGCGACGGTTGCGGTGATAAGGCCACCGGTGTTGATGAGAGCACCAAAAGCCGTCACCGCGCCAAGCACCATGATCAGCGGCCGCCACGCGGTGCGCGTCGGCGGTTCTTCGTCGACGAAGAAGGATTCGACTAACACGAAAAGTCCCAGGGCGACCGTGCCCCAGCCAAGGATGCTCGGGAAATATGCGGGGCCCATCCTGACCGCAGTGCCCATCGGGTATTGGTTCGCGCCGATTGCGAACAAGCCGCCGATCGCGATAAACATCAACCCGGCATTAAAGTCTTTCATGCTCCGGATTTTCAATGCCATTTGAACCCCTCCAAGATGATGAAAACCAATTGTTCGCCGTGCTTAAAATCGCTTGCCGGCCAGCGTGACGGCGCATGATAACCGGTTTTTTGACCGCTAGCCACAACCGCACCGCGCGATTCTGCGCGGCACCATTTGGGGGCGGCCAGCCGTAACATCACGCGGCCAGCGCGGCTTTTTCCATTTCTGCGTTGTAGCGGCCAAAACACGCCGCGCTATTCAATTTGGCGCGGTGCAAAAGCGCTTTTTGCGCCGCCGGCACGTTCGCGGGCTGTCCTTTCCATGCTTTTAACGCCGGCGCCTGCAGCGCCCGGCCATATGAGAATGACAGCGGCCATGGCAATCGTGTGCCGCCGGCGTTCATCGCATTCAGGTGCGCGGTCGCGAGTTCGTCGCTTTGGCCGCCGGACAGGAATACGATTCCCGGCACCGCCGACGGCACGGTGCGCTTCAAACATTGCACGGTCGCATCCGCCACCTGCTGCACGCTCGCTTGCTGCGGACATTCCTTGCCGGAGATGACCATGCTTGCTTTCAGGATCAGATGCTCGGCGCGGACGCGCTGTTGATAGACCTCGCTGAACAACGCGTGCAGCGTCTTTTCGGTGACCTCGAAGCAACGCTCGAGCGTGTGCGAGCCGTCCATGATCACTTCGGGTTCGACAATCGGGACGATGCCCGCTTCCTGGCACAGTGCGGCGTAGCGCGCGAGCGCATGCACATTGACGTCGATGCAATACTGGCTCGGGATGTCCTTGCCGATATTGATTACCGCGCGCCACTTGGCGAAAGTCGCACCGAGCTTCTTGTATTCAACGAGCCGTTCGCGCAGGCCGTCGAGACCTTCGGTAACCTGCTCGCCCGGTGCGCCTGCGAGCGCTTTCGCGCCGGCATCGACCTTGATGCCGGCAAGGATGCCGGCTTTCTTCATCGCCTCCGGGAACGCGACACCCGACTTGGCCGCCTGCCGCATGGTTTCGTCGTACAGAATCATGCCGCTGATGGATTGCGCGAGGCCGTCCCCGGTAATCAGCAGGTCTCGGTAAGCGCGGCGGTTTTCCTCGTTGGACTCGATGCTGATGGTATCGAAGCGCTTCTTGATCGTGCCACTCGATTCGTCGATGGCGAGTATGCCTTTGCCGGGGGCGACCAGCGCCGCGGCGGTTGCTGCGAGTTCACGCTCAAACATGCAATACCTCCTCGAAACTTTGACTGACGCGCAGCCTGAATGACGGAATTAACGCCGTGAAGGGCCGGATATTCTACCTTCAGGAGATACACTTGACTACGCTGAAATCCAGGCGCGACGGTATTGTGCGCCGCGAAGTCTAGCCATCTCCGCTTACGCCGAACTTACGCCGCTCACGAACGCCGATGCTCGCCTGGGAGTTTTGGCTCCGGCCATCCGGCCTCGCCGAAATCTCCAAGGCCGCCGATCATCACGAACGCCGATGCTCGCTTGGGAATTTTGGCTCCGGCCATCCGGCCTCGCCGAAATCTCCAAGGCCGCCGATCATCACGAACGCCGATGCTCGCTTGGGAGTTTTGACTCCGGCCATCCGGCCTCGCCGAAAT
>JBKJMN010000108.1:0-4046 GCA_046596405.1 Burkholderiales bacterium | reverse complement strand
GCGACGGCGGAAGAAGCTAGAGCTATCGTCGCTGGTTCGATAGCCTATTACGGCACATACACGGTCGATGAAGCGACGAAGACTATCGTCCCGAAAGTTGAGGGATCGACGTTTCCTAACATGGTTGGAACCGATCAAAGCCGGGTTGTTACGTCGATAACGGCAGACGAAATGCGATTCATCAATCCAAAGGCGCCAGCAGGTGTGCTGGAAATAATTTGGAAGCGAGGCAAATAAACACAAAGACGGAGGTCCGCTACTGGCCGATCTGAGTCCATCGCAATCAGGTTTAATTTTTCCCGAAAACGGACATTGCCTGTCCGATCTCGTCTCGACGCGTATGATTTGCCGCTCACCGCTCACCCCTAACCGCTCACGCCTCACTTCTCACTCCTCACCGCTTTTCCAATCCACATGCGCTGAGCCACACCGTCGCGGTCGATCAGCCAGTGCTTCAACGCGGCCGCGATATGCAGCGCGATCAGCGCGATAAAAATAATGACCGTCACGTAATGAATCTGGCTGAACAGGTCCTTGAGCTGCGGCGAGTCCCAACCCCACTGCGGCAGCTTGATGCCCCAGTAGAGTATCGGGTACTTGGTGAACGATGAGCCGAGGTAGCCCGACACCGGCATCACGATCATGCACACGTAAAGCAGCGCGTGATTCGTTTTAGCAGCGATACGCTCCCACTGCGGCATCGTCGCCGGTAAGGGCGGCGCCCGGTGCGCGAGCCGCCACAGCACGCGCACGACTATCAGCACCGCGAGCGTGATGCCGATCGATTTGTGCACATTGAACCAGCCCGCGCGCACGCCGATCGGTGTTTTCGGGATCGTGATCATCCACAGGCCGAGCGTAATCTGCGCGATGATGCAGGCGCCGATGAGCCAGTGCAGCACGACGGCAGTGCGTGTATAGAATGTTGTCTGCATGGTGGCGGTCCTTTAGTTCTTCTCGCCGGCCATGACATATGCCCACAGCGCTTCTATTTCGGCCGGATTAAATAGCCCGCCCCACGGCGGCATGCTGTTCCTGCCGTTGGTGACCGAATTCAGGAAGCGTGCTTTCTGGTCCGGCGGAAACGTGCGCAGATCGAATGCGCCCTGCGGGTCCGCCATGCGCGGGCCATGACACGGTGCGCAATTCTGCGAGTAGCGGTCCGCGCCCTCCTTGATCATCTCAGGCGCAAATGTCTCTTGCGCGGCTACGCCGGCGCACACTACAACCAGCACGCAACCGAGCATCAATTTCTTTCCCGCCATCCCGCACGCGCTCCGCTTAGTGCGGCATCAGCGCGAAGGTCCACACCGAGCCGCCGAGCGGAATATCGAGCATGCCGCGGCGCTGTGAAGTGGTCCCACCGCTGCCCGATAGAATCGTCACATACTGGCGGCCGTTGCGCGTCCACGTAACGGGCTGCGCATTGACTCCGGAAGGCGTCCTGAACTGCCACAGTTGTTCGCCGGTATCGGCATCGAGCGCGATGACTTCGCCACTGTGCTTGCCGGTGAACAGGAGGCCGCCGCCCGTGGCGAGCAGTGCCGAACCGGGCAATTCGCCCATGATGGGCGTGCGCCATTTCGGTTTCGCGGTCATCGGATCGAGCGCCTGAAAGTAGCCGCCGACGGTCGTCGGCGTGACGGGCGAGTATGTGGCTTCGACGGCCTGATAGCGAAAACCCGCCTTGAATGGCTGGACCTTGATCAATTTGTAATTCGAGTAGCCTTCGTTCGTCGCCGCATACAACAGGCCGGTGTTCGGATTGAACGCCGCATGCATCCAGTTCTTGCCGCCGCGTATGCTCGGATAAAGCTGAATCTGCTCGCCCGCGCGCAAGCGCTTCGATGTTTCGGATTCCACCGGCCGGCCGGTCTTCATGTCGATGTGCGTGGCCCAGTTCACTTCGGTAAATGGCTTGGCCGACAGCAGCTCCCCGGTTGCGCGGTCTAGCACGTAAAGGAAACCGTTGCGGTTCATCTGCATTGCAACCTTGCGCGTTTTGCCGTCGATCTTGATATCCGCAAGAATGATTTCCCACACCGTGTCCCAGTCGAAAATGTCGTTGGGCACAGCCTGGTAATGCCAGACGATTTCGCCCGTCTTGGGCCGCACAGCGATGATCGATGCCGCGTAAAGATTGTCGCCCTTACGATTCTCCGGGTTGTACGGCGCCGCATTGCCGGTGCCCCAGTACATCAGATCGAGTTCGGGATCGTACGAACCGGTGATCCACGTGCTCGCGCCGCCGTGCAAATAGGCTTCCGACGGAATCCATGTTTCGTGTCCTTTCTCGCCCGGACCTGGCACGGTATAGCGCCGCCACAGATGGGCGCCACTGTCCGGGTCCCAGCCATCGAGGAAGCAACGCGCGCCGAATTCAGCACCCGAGCAACCTGTGACTACCACACCATTCGCGATCAACGGCGCGAGCGTCAGCGAATACCCTTCCGTCCAGTCGGCGACTTTCTGCTTCCACAGAAGTTGGCCGTTTTTCTGGTCGAGCGCGATGACGTGCGCGTCGATCGTCGTGCGAATCACTTTGCCGTGATAGAGCGCAACACCTTTGTTCGACACCCCGCAGCACACGATGCGCGCCGTATCGGCGGGGAAATCGACCGCCGTGCGCCACAGCCGCTTGCCGGTGACCGCGTCGATCGCAACCGTCCATTGCGCGTCGGCGATATACATCACGCCGTCGAGCAGCATCGGCTGCGCCTGTTCGCCGAAATTGCTTTCGAGCGAAAGGCTCCACACGGGTACGAGGCGCTTGACGTTGCTCTTGTTGATCTGCGCGAGCGGACTGTAGCGGTGCTGCGAGTAGCCCATGCCATACGTGAGCACGTCATCCGAATTGCGGCCGTCGTTCTTCAGATCGTAAGCGCCCGGCCCAAGCGCGCAGCCGGCGAGTGTCAGCGCGGCAATCAGCAGCAGTATGGTTCTCATCGTAGTCTCCTCGGGTCAGCTGCGGACAATGTTATTGATCCATCACCGCAAATACCCATACCGAGCCGCCGCGCGGCACGTTCTTCAACTGCTCGCCCATGCGCACGACGTTGACGCCGCCGACACCGGACTGGATCGCGACGTACTGCCGGCCCTTGTGCGTGAACGTGATCGGCTGCGCGTTGATGCCCGAACTCGTCTGGAACTGCCATAGCGTTTTGCCGGTATCAATATCGAGCGCGATGAATTCGCCGGTTTCCTTGCCGGTGAAGAGCAGCCCGCCGGCCGTCGCGATGACCGCCGAGTAGTGCGGGATGTCCTCTATGCGCGCGCGCCATTTCTGCCTGCCGGTCAGCGGATCGATGGCGTCGACGTGCCCGATCGGCGAGCCTGCCTCGCGCGGCGCGGGCAGGTTTTCGAGGCCGACGAAGCGCTGGCCGACCTTGTATTCGACGGGCAGTATCTTGACCAGGCGCGAGTTGTGCATCGTATTCGCGTAGAGCAACCCCGTCGACGGGTCGAACGCCGCATGCGCCCAGTTCTTCGCACCCCACTGGCCCGGCCATAATTCAATCTGCTCGCCTGCGCGCGCCTTGCGCGTGATGTCGGACTCGACCGGCCGCCCGGTCGCCATATCGACATGCGTCGCCCAGTTCACTTTTTCAAACGGTTTCGCCGACAGGAGCTTGCCGTTCACGCGGTCGAGCACGTAGAGAAATCCGCCGCGGCTGAATTGCATCAGCACTTTGCGTTTTTGCCCGTCGACATTGAGATCGCCGAGGATGATTTCCCAGTTGGCGTCGAGGTCGAACATTTCGTTCGGCACGAGCTGGTAGTGCCAGACGATTTCGCCGGTTTTTGGCTTCATCGCGAGGATGGACGCCGTGTAAAGATTGTCGCCGGGGCGCGTCGTCGGATTCCACGGCCCCGCGTTGCCTACACCCCAGTAAAGGAGATCGAGGTCCGGATCGTACGAGCCGGTGATCCAGGTCGAACCGCCGCCACTCTTGTAGGCGTCGCCGGCGGGCCAGGTTTCAGAGCCCTTTTCGCCCGGCGCGGGTACGGTGTAACGGCGCCACAATTGCTTGCCCGTTTCCGGG
>JBKJMN010000087.1:0-3417 GCA_046596405.1 Burkholderiales bacterium | reverse complement strand
CATTCCCGCCCGGCGCCACGGACTTCATCGGCCGCGTGGTCATGCAAAAACTCAACGAGGGATGGGGCCAGCCCGTCGTGGTCGAGAACCGGCCCGGCGGCACCACCGTCGTCGGCTCGGATCTGGTCGCCAAGGCTGCGCCGGACGGTTATACGCTGCTCGTCACGCCGGTGCCCTTCTCGATCGTGCCGGCCATCTCGCCGAAACTACCGTACGACCCGATCAAGGATTTCGAGCCCATCGCGCTGTTCAACATTACGCCGCTGGTCTTCGTCATGAATCCCGGCGTGCCCGCGCGTTCGGTTAAAGAACTGATCGCACTGGCGAGGGCCAAGCCGGGGGTTCTTAACTTCGGCACGTCGGGCGTGGGCAGTTCGAACCATCTCGCGGGCGAACTCTTCAATGTGATGACCGGAGTCAAGATCGTGCACGTTCCGTATAAAGGCAGTTCGCCGGCATTGATCGATCTCGTCGGCGGCCACGTCGATCTCGTCGTCAGCACGCTGACGTCCGCGGTGCCGCTGATCAATTCGGGCAAGCTTCGCGCGCTCGCCGTCACCAGCCTTAAGCGCGCGAGCGAGTACCCGAACATTCCGACCATGGACGAATCCGGGGTCAAGGGATTTCAGGCGGTGGCGTGGAACGGTTTGAGCGCGCCTGCGCGTACGCCGAAAGAAATCGTGAACAAGATCAGCAATGACGTCGCCGCGGCGTTGCGCTCACCCGACGTCGCGGACAAATTCCGGCGCGAAGGCGCCGAGCCCGCGATCATGTCGCCTACAGAATTCAGCGCCTTTATCCGCGACGAGATCGTGAAATGGGGCAAGGTCGCCAGGATTGCGAAGATCGAATCCCTGTAATTCATACTCAACGGTATTTTTTAATTAAGGTCTGTCCATGACCAAGCAAAAACAAGATGCAATGGGCGATCTTGCGCGCCTCGAACGCGCGCTCGCCGCCAGCCCTTTCGACGCGATTGTCGCGGTGTCGCCGGAGAACGTCCGCTACACGGGGGACGTATACATCGACACGCAGCGACGCCTTCGCGACCGCCTCGCGTTCATTGTGTGGCCCCAGCACCGCGACCCCGTTTTCCTGGTATGCGAAATGGAAGCGTCGTTCGTCAGGGCGAATAGCTGGATCACCGATGTGCGGGTTTATCAGGAATTCGTCGAAGATCCGATGGCCGTGCTGGCCACAATCCTGCGCGAACTCAAGCTCGACGCCAGCCACATCGCCATCGAGACTGCCTATCTCGCGGCGAAGTACCACGATGAATTAAAACGGCAATGCCCGAAGCTTACGGTTAGCGCGGCCGAGCCGGTGTTCGCCAGCGCGCGGATGTTCAAGACCCCGCGCGAAAAAGCACAGATCGTCTTCGCCTTCCATGCCACGGAAAAAGCGTTCCTCCACGCATTCTCCACGGTCAAGATCGGCGAGCCTGAGCGTGACGTCGCCGTCCGGCTTGCCGAACGCATACTCGCCGAGGGCGCGGACCTGATTTCCGCCAATCACTGTAACGCGGGCACCAACACGAGCTTCCCGCATATGGCGCCGTCGGACTATCGCGTCCAAGCCGGCGATATCGTCAAGGGCGACTCGGGCGGACTGTTCAAGCAATACCTGTCGAATGTGGGCCGCACCGCCAAAGTCGGCAAGCCGACCGCCGAAGACGTCACCATCTGGGGGAAGCTGCGCGAAGTGCACCACAAGGTTATCGATCAATGCGTCGTCGGCAAAACCGGGCGCGAACTGTTCGATCTTGCCAAGAGCACCCAGATCAAGCTCGGGCTCCCGTTCACCTATTCGCATAACGGCCACTCGATTGGATTAAGCGGCCACGAGCACCCCATCATTAACCCCCACGAGGATATTCCGTACGAGGTGGGCATGATCACCACCGTCGAGACGCGCGTGCGCGTGCCCGGCAAAGTCGGCTACCACATGGAAGACATCATCGAGATCACCGATGGCGCGCCAATCTGGCACGCCAAATATTTCCCGAACGAGGAACTGCTGGTGATCGACTAGCGAGAGATTGCTCTTTCGCTCGGCTACACCCCCGCCTGCGTTACAAACTTCGAAACCAGATACGCTTCGAGCGCTTCCGTTCCGCCTTCGGAGCCGTAGCCCGAATCCTTGACGCCGCCGAACGGCACTTCTGGCAGCGCAAGTCCAAGATGGTTGATCGTCATCATGCCCGTCTCGACCTGCGCCGCGATTGCGGTCGCGGTCTTGGTTGATTTCGTCCACGCGTACGCAGCGAGGCCATACGGCAGCCGGTTTGCTTCGGTTACCGCATCGTCGAAAGTCTTGAACGGATTAATGATCGCGAGCGGACCGAAAGGTTCGGTGTTCATCGCCATCGCGTCGGTCGATAGTTCGGTGACGACCGTCGGCTCGAAGAAATTGCCTTTCTCGCCGATCGGATAGCCGCCGGTCTGCACTTTGCCGCCGTGCTTCTTGGCATCTTCGACATGCTCGACCATCGCGCTTTGCCGGCGCGGGTTGGCGAGCGTCGCCATCTTCGTATCCTTGTCGAAGCCGTCGCCGACCTTGACCGCCTTCATGCCTTCGACGAATTTTTCGACGAACTTCTTGTAGACGCCTTCCTGCACCAGAAACCGCGTCGGCGACACGCACACCTGCCCGGCGTTGCGGGATTTCATGAAGGTCATCATCTTCGCGGCCGCGTCGATGTCGGCGTCGTCGAACACGATCACCGGCGCGTGCCCGCCCAACTCCATCGTCGCGCGTTTCATGTGCTGGCCAGCGAGCGCCGCGAGCTGCTTGCCGACCGGCGTCGAGCCGGTGAATGTCATCTTGCGTATCGTAGGATGTGGAATCAGGTAGCCCGAAATTTCCGCCGGACTGCCGTAGACGAGGTTGATCACGCCCGCGGGCACGCCGGCATCCGCGAACGCGCGCACGAGTTCGGCCGGCGACGCAGGAGTTTCTTCCGGCGCCTTCAGGATCACCGAGCAGCCGGTGGCGAGTGCGGCCGAGAGCTTGCGCACCGCTTGGTTGATCGGAAAATTCCACGGCGTAAACGCGGCCACCGGTCCCACCGGCTCCCTGATTACCAGTTGATAGACGCCCTCGGCACGCGCGGGAATCACACGCCCATAGGCGCGCTTGCCCTCTTCCGCCATCCAGTCGATGACGTCGGCGCCGGCCAGCGTTTCCTGTTTCGCCTCTGCCAGCGGCTTGCCCTGCTCGAACGTCATGCACTCGGCGATCTTGTCTGCGCGCTCGCGCAGGATATCGGCGGCCTTGCGCATCACTTTGCAGCGCTCGAAAGCCGACACCTTGCGCCAGGCCTTGAAGCCTTTTTCCGCGGCTTCGAGCGCGCGGTCGAGATCGGCGCGTTCGGCGTAGGCGACGGTGCCGATCTCCTGATGGTTGGCGGGATTGACG
>JBKJMN010000236.1:0-48812 GCA_046596405.1 Burkholderiales bacterium | reverse complement strand
ATCAGGTTCCGCCGTTAATCCCGCTCGCGCGCACCGCGTCGCGGACGGGCCGCGCCGACAGCCGGGACGCTACCTACCAGGAATGTATCACCCACATCGGCGGGCGCAGGCCGAAGTCGAAAGTTTCCTGACGCGACATTTTTCCGTCGCCTTTTTCGTCGATCAGGTAATAGGCCCGGCCGCTCGCGGGGGTGACCTTGAGCATATAAAGCTTGCCGCCGACGCGGTATTCCTCAACCGTGTCGGTGCCGCGCTTGAGGATTGTGACCTGCGGCTCGAGCGCAGGGTCGAGTTCAAAGCCCGGCGGCGGCGGCGGCGGGTCGGGGATAGGCTGTAGATTGCCGGGCCGATCGGCGCCGATCGCGGGCAGCGCAGCGCATAACAGCAAGAGAGCGAGGAGGTTACGCATGATATTTCCTTGTGGCCTGGACCGGTAAAGCCATTATCGGCTTTTCGGCCGGAAATATAAAGCCGGGGCGAGCCTCGCGCCGCGAAGGTGGGCGGCAAAACTTACAGCGTCATCATCGATTCGCGCGCCGCTTCAGCCAGCGGAAAGCCGCGCTTTTCGTAGTAATCGAAGATCGCGTCTACCACCTGCTGCGGGTCGTCGACGAGTTGCAGAAGATCCATGTCGGCGGGCGCGATCATGTTCTCCGCGACGAGCCGCTCGCGCAGCCAGTCGACGAGACCGCGCCAGAACGGCGTGCCCACCAGGATGATCGGCATCTGCCGGATCTTGCCCGTTTGCACGAGCGTCAGCGCCTCGAGCAATTCGTCGAGCGTGCCGAAGCCGCCCGGCAGCACCACGTACGCGGTCGAAAAGCGCACGAATGTGACTTTGCGGGCGAAGAAATGCCGGAATGAAAGACTGATGTCCTGATAGGTATTCGGAAACTGTTCGCGCGGCAATTCGATGTTGAGCCCGACAGCCGCCGACTTGCCGAAATAAGCGCCCTTGTTGAACGCTTCCATCATGCCCGGACCGCCGCCCGAAATAACCGTGAAGCCGGCATCGGACAGGCGGCGCGCAATCTGCTCGCCGAGCGCGAAATACGGGTGATCGGCGGGCACGCGCGCGCTGCCGAACATGCTGACGGCGGGCTGGATGTTGCCGAGGCGTTCGGTCGCCTCGAAAAATTCTGACATAATCCCGAACATGCGCCATGATTCGCGCGCCGGCCAGCCGGGTTCGGTGGTCAGGCGCGGCGGAACTTTGTTGGGATGGCTCATGTTCGACTCCTCTTTTGCCGTGACTTCCAGGCGCTGACGCGCGATGTCCAAAACCCTGCTGCTCGTAGACGGTTCTTCATACCTGTACCGCGCGTTTCACGCGATCGGCGAATTGCGCAACAGCCGGGGCGAGCCGACCAACGCAATTTACGGCGTGCTCAACATGCTGAGAAAATTGCACAAGGACTATCCCGCCGATTATAGCGCCTGCATATTTGACGCCAAAGGCAAGACGTTTCGCGACGATATCTATCCCGAATACAAAGCGACGCGCGCGGCGATGCCGGACGATCTCGCGCTCCAGATCGAGCCGCTGCTCGAGACGATACGCGCAATGGGCTGGCCGCTTCTGATCGTCGATGGCGTCGAAGCCGACGATGTCATCGGCACGCTGGCCTGCCAGGCCACGCAGCAGGGTATGCGCACGATAGTCTCGACGGGCGACAAGGACATGACCCAGCTCGTCAATCCGCAGGTGACGCTGGTCAATACCATGTCGAACGAAACGCTCGACGAAGCGGGGGTCGAGAAGAAATTCGGCGTCAAGCCCGAGCGTATCGTCGACTACCTGACGCTCGTCGGTGATGCGATCGACAACGTGCCGGGCGTGGACAAGGTCGGCCCTAAAACCGCCGTCAAATGGCTTGCGCAATACGGCACGCTCGACACCATCGTCGAACGCGCGGCGGAAGTCGGCGGCGCCGTCGGCGAAAACCTGCGCAAGGTGCTGACGTGGCTGCCGCAGGCGCGCAGTCTCCTGACGATCAAGTGCGACGTCGCATTGCCGATCAAGATCGAAGATCTCGCGCACACGCCGCCGGACGCCGCCAGGCTGGCGGAGCTGTTCGACCGTTTCGAATTCAAGACGTGGCGGCGCGAACTGCAGGATCGAGGATCGAGGATTGAGGATCGAGGAGAAACGCCTGCGGGCGAAGGTTTGGGAACTCATTCCCCCGCCCCTCGCTCCGCGCTCCCCGCGCCTCCATCCTACGAACGCCACTACGAAACGATCGTGACCGAGGCCCAGCTCGACGCGTGGCTCGCTCGGATCACCGCGGCGGAACTTACTTGTTTCGACACGGAAACCACGAGCCTCGATCCCATGCAGGCGCGGCTGGTCGGCATGTCGTTCTCCATCGAGCCTGGCTACGCCGCCTATTTACCGCTCGCGCATGTGTATCCAGGTGCGCCGGAGCAGCTCAACCTCGATGCGGTGCTGGCAAAGCTCAAGCCCTGGCTCGAAGACGCGAGCCGGCCGAAGCTCGGGCAAAACCTCAAGTACGACATGCATATCCTCGCCAATTACGGGGTCGCGCTCAAAGGCGTCGCGCACGACACGCTGCTGCAGTCTTACGTCGTCGAAAGCCACAAGCCGCACGACATGGATACCATGGCCGAGCGCCACCTCGGCGTGAAAACGATCCCGTACGTCGAAGTGTGCGGCAAGGGCGCGGGCCAGATCTGCTTCGACCAGGTCTCGATCGAGCGCGCCACCGAGTATGCGGCGGAAGACGCGGATGTGACCTTGCAGCTGCACCATGCGCTGTATCCGCAGGTCGAAAGCGAGGCAAAACTCGCGCGTATCTACCGCGAGATCGAGATGCCGGTGATGCCGGTATTGCACACGATGGAACGTAACGGCGTTTTGCTCGATGCAGCCCTGCTCGACGCGCAGAGCCGCGAGCTCGGCGCGAAGATGCTGGAGATCGAGGCGGCCGCGCACAAGCTCGCGGAGCAGCCGTTCAATCTCAATTCGCCCAAGCAGATCCAGGAAATCCTGTTTGGCAAGCTCGGCATCAAGCCGGTCAAGAAAACGCCGTCCGGCACGCCATCGACGGACGAAGACGCGCTCGCGCAACTGGCACTCGATCACCCGCTGCCCAAAATCCTGCTCGAATACCGCGGTATCGCCAAACTCAAGTCCACTTACACCGACAAGCTGCCGCGCATGGTCAATGCGCACACCGGTCGCGTGCATACGAACTACGCGCAAGCGGTAGCGATCACGGGCCGGCTGTCGAGCAACGACCCCAATCTGCAGAATATCCCGGTACGCACCGTCGAAGGCCGCCGCATCCGCGAGGCGTTCATCGCGCCGCCCGGCAGCCATATCATCTCGGCGGACTATTCGCAGGTCGAGTTGAGGATCATGGCGCACATCTCGCGCGACGCGAGCCTGTTGAAAGCGTTCGCGGCGGGCGAGGACATCCATCGCGCCACCGCGGCCGAAATTTTCAGCCTCGAGCCGGCGGCGGTCGAAGCCGAGCAGCGGCGCTACGCGAAGGTCATCAATTTCGGCCTGATTTACGGTATGTCCGTCTATGGGCTCTCGAGCCAGCTCGGCATCGAGCGCGCGGCGGCGCAGCAGTACATGGACCGCTACTTCGCGCGCTATCCGGGGGTCGCCGAATACATGCGCACGACGCGCGAGCAAGCGCGCGTGCAGGGCTACGTCGAAACGGTCCTGGGCCGGCGCCTGTGGCTGCCGGAAATCCGCTCGAGCAACGGCGCGCGGCGGCAGGGCGCGGAACGCGCCGCGATCAATGCGCCGATGCAGGGCACCGCCGCGGACCTGATCAAGCTCGCGATGATCGCGGTCCAGCGCTGGCTGCAAACCGAGCGGCTCAAATCGATGCTAATCATGCAGGTCCACGACGAGCTCGTGCTCGAAGTGCCGGATGACGAGCTCGACCGCGTTAAAATCAAGCTGCCGGAACTGATGTCGGGCGTCGCGCAACTCGCGGTCCCGCTCGTCGTCGACGTCGGCGTCGGGCCGAACTGGGAAAAAGCGCACTGAACGCGCGCGGACGCGAAACGCTGTGAGCGCGGGTTGAAGCGAGGCAATTTCGAGGAATTTATCTCGACACTGTAGCCCGGCGTCTGACTTGCTCAGTCCATCCAGTTTTTAGAATAGAACTCGCAGACGACCCGTTTCTCCGCGTCGTATGAAAGTCCTTCGCCGGTCTTGAGGTCAGCCGCCGAATAGGAATGATGCTCGACGCCCAGATGATCGACGAGCGTCTGAAACACGTCGTTCAGGCGCGCTTCGAGCGCAAACAGCCAGCAATATTTGGACAGCTGCCGCCGCTTGGTGGCTTCCTTGCCGAGCACCATCAGCGCCGCCTTGTAGCGCTCGAGCGGTTTGGCGTCCTGGCCCGCGAATGAAAGCTCGACCGAAATCAGCAGATTACCTTCGGCGGCGACGTTTGACGCTTTCCAGAGCTCTTTCTCATCCAAAGTGAGACCGACGTAGAAGCGTGGCATGGCGGCATTCTCCAGGCGGATATGGATTATTTCAGCGCGCCGAAAACTTTCTGGACCAGGCCGCTGGCGGCGCCGACCGGGTCGTGGCGGATGGCTTTTTCCTCGTCGGCGATTATAGAGTACAGGCCGTCGAGCGATTTTTGCGTCACGTACTGCTCGATAGTCGCCTGGCTCGCATCGACGAGCCCTAATTGCGCGCCCTTGCCGGCGATGGCGTTGTACTTTTCGGCGAGCCCGACTTTGGCGGTCGCTTTTTTCACCAGGGGCAGAAATTTTTTGCCGAGTGCGCCGGCGGTCGTGCGCCGGAAATATTCGGTCGCCGAGGTATTGCCGCCGGTCAGGATGCCCTTGGCGTCCTGCACCGACATTTTTTTCACCGCATCGACGAGCAGCGGTTTCGCTTCGGCGACCGCGGTCTCGGCGGCCCGGTTCATTGCGAGCTCGAGCTCGTCGGCCTGGCGCTTCATGCCCATCGCGCGCAGCAGTCCTTCGACGCGCTGCAGCGACTCGGGCAGGGGAATCTTGACTTTCGCATTGCCGAAAAATCCGTTTTCGACGCCGAGCTTGCCGACGGCGGCCGCGGCGCTGTCGGTGAGCGCCTGTCTGAGCCCCGCCACGGCGTCTTTATTGGTGATGTCGGTCAGCCCCAGCGCGGATGCGGGCGAGGCGAGCAGCAAGGCGACGAGCAGGAAAAGTATGCGTTGCATGGGTACGATCTCCCGGCGATGACTACGCGACGCCGGCGTCATGCGCCTGCTGGTCGGCATGATAGCTCGAGCGCACCATCGGGCCGCACGCGGCGTGGGCGAAGCCGAGCGCAGTTGCCGCACGCGCGAATGCGTCGAATATTGCAGGCTCCGCGTACCGCAGTACCGGCAAATGGTGCGCCGACGGTTGCAGGTACTGCCCGAGCGTGAGCATGTCCACGCCGTGCGCGCGCAAATCGCGCAGCACCTCCAGAATTTCGTCGTCGGTTTCGCCGAGTCCCAGCATCAGCCCCGATTTGGTCGGCAGGTGCGGGAGCCGTGCCTTGAACCGCCCGAGCAGCCCGAGCGAGTTCACATAATCCGCGCCCGGCCGCGCCTGCTTGTACAGCCGCGGCACGGTTTCGAGATTGTGGTTCAGTACGTCGGGCGGCTCGGCGGCGAGAATATCGAGCGCTATGTCGAGGCGACCGCGAAAATCCGGCACCAGCACTTCGATGCGCGTGGCCGGCGAGCGTTCGCGCACCGCGCGTATGCAGGCGGCGAAATGCGCGGCGCCGCCGTCGCGCAAATCGTCGCGGTCGACGCTGGTGATTACGACATGGCGCAACTTGAGCGCGGCTATCGTGGTCGCGAGATTTTCCGGTTCGTGGGCGTCGGGCGGTTGCGGCCGGCCGTGCGCGACGTCGCAAAACGGGCAGCGCCGGGTGCATAAGTCGCCCAGGATCATGAATGTCGCCGTGCCTTTGCCGAAGCATTCGCCGATGTTGGGGCAGCTCGCTTCTTCGCACACCGTGTGGAGCTGATGGCTGCGCAGCACTTCCTTGATCTCGTTGAAGCGCTGGCTGTTGCCCATCCTGACGCGGATCCAGGCGGGCTTTTTCAGCCGCTCCGCGGGCACGATCGGAATCGGCGATCTGCCATGGGCGCGCGCGGTCTTCGCCGCGCCTTTTTGCTTTTCAGTGACGTCGCTCATGAAGGTGAATCCGTTTGCAGTCGCCTGTCGAGATGCCGCACCAGTTTTTCGCCCACCGCGTCAGGTTCATCGCCAATACCGAGATCGCGGCATTGCGTGACCTCAAGCCCGGGATATCCGCAGGGATCAATCGCGTGAAAAGGGCTCAAATCCATGTCTACGTTCAACGCGAGCCCGTGATAGCAGCGGCCGCTGCGGATGCGCAGTCCGAGCGCCGCCAGTTTGGCGTCGCCCGCATAGACGCCGGGCGCATCGACGCGGCCGCGAGCCGCCACGCCGTATTCCGCGAGCAAGTCTATCACGGCATTTTCGATGAGCCTAACCAGCGGCCGCACCGTAATTTTCCGGCGCTGCATATCGAGCAATAGATAGACGACCACCTGACCCGGCCCGTGATACGTGATCTGTCCGCCGCGGTCAGTCTTGACGACGGGGATGCGGTTGTCCAGGCGCGGCAGGTGCTGCGCGCGCGCGGCGACGCCCAGCGTGTACACCGCGGGGTGCTGCACGAGCCACAGCTCGTCGGGCGTGTCGGTTGCGCGCCGCAGCGTGAAGTCGCGCATTGCTTGCCAGGTGGCGGCGTAGTCGACGCGGCCCAGCCGCTTGACTATTGGTGAGGCGTGAGGCGTTAGGCGTGAGGCGTGTCGCTCCGCGCTGCCGTCCGGCGGCCGCACTTCGCTATTTTCGTTTTTCGCCTCACGCCTCACGCCTCTCCCCTCACGGTTTTCACAGCACCATGACGACCATCGGGTGGTCGCACAATTCCTGATACAGCGCATCGAGCTGCTCGCGCGAACCCGCATTAATCGTGCACGTGATGCTCAAATACTTGCCGTGCTTGCTGGATTTCATTTCCATGGCCGCGCCGTCGAAATCCGACGCATGCCGGCGCACGATTTCGAGCACTGCCTGGGCGAAACCCGCGCGCGTCGGCCCCATGATCTTGAGCGGAAACTCGCACGGGTATGCGATCAGCGACGGATCCTGCCGGTCGGTCATACGGGTTATGCGGCGCGGCGCATCACGGTCTGTTTGAAATCCTGGTACAGCGCGTGCATGCGGCGGAAGGTCGCGCCCGGTTTGCCTTCGCCGACGGGCTCATCGTCGAGCATCGTCACCGCCAGCACTTCCTTGGTCGACGAGGTGACCCAGATTTCCTCGGCGGTGCGCACTTCGTGCTCCGAAATTTCGCGCAGCTCGAGCGGCATTCTGTTCGCCTGCGCGATTTCGATCAAGACGTCGTACGTGATGCCGGGCAGGATCAGGTGGTTTTTCGGCGGCGCGAGCAGCACGCCATTGCGCACGATGAAGACGTTGCTCGCGGAGGCTTCGGTCAGATAGCCGTCGCGGAACATCACGACTTCCGCGGCGCCCGCGTCAACCGCCATCTGCTTCAAGAGGCAGTTGCCGAGCAGCGACACCGATTTCAAATCGCATTTCAGCCAGCGATAATCGGTCGCGGTGATGCAGGGCACGCCTTTTTCCAACTGGTCGCGCGCCGGGGTGACCAGCGGATTGCTCATCATGAACACCGTCTGCTTCACGTTCAACGGAAACTCGTGCGCGCGCTTCGCAACGCCGCGCGTGACCTGGTAATAAATCGACTGATCGTCGCCGTCGTTGCGCTTGATCAGCTCGTGCGTGAGCTTCGTCCACTCGGCGTCGGACAACGGATTCGCGAGCCGGATGCCGTCGAGGCTGTTCTGCAAACGCTGCAGATGCTCGGCGAGCCGGAACGGATGACGCGAGTAGGCGGGCACCACTTCGTACACGCCGTCGCCGAAAATGAAACCGCGGTCGAGCACCGGTACACGCGCTTCGTCAAGCGGCATGAAGTCGCCGTTCAGATAAACGATGTCGCTGGCCATGGTCACCTCATTTAAACAAAAGCCTGATCGAATCCCAGCCGCGGCCGAATATTCCGGCCAATGCGATGTCTTCAAGCGCGACGACCGGCAGTTCCGCGTAAGGCCTGCCGTCGAGCGTCAGTTTCATCACGCCGATTTGCTGGCCGGCGGCGACGGGCGCGAGCAGCGGCTGCCGGCTCTCGAGATTCGCCTTCACCTTGTCGGCCTGGCCCTTCGGCAGGCTCACGAACAGATCGTTCAGAAAACCCGCTTTGACGGCGTTTGCGGCGCCTTTCCACACGGGCAGACTCGCAACCGGCTGGTTTTTTTCATACAACTTCACGCTATCATAATATTGAAATCCGTAGTTGAGCAGTTTCTGGCTTTCGCTCGCGCGCGCGGATTCGGTCGCGGTGCCGAGCACGACCGAAATCAGCCGCCGCTCGCCGCGTTTCGCCGATGTGATCAGGCAATAGCCGGCGTTCTCGGTATAGCCCGTCTTCATGCCGTCGACCGTCGGATCGGACCACAGCAGGCGGTTGCGATTGGCCTGCGTGATATTGTTGTAGCGGTACTCTTTCATCGCGTACAGCGGATGGTAGTCGGGAAAATCGCGGATGAGCGCGATGGTCAACAGCGCCAGATCCTGCGCGGTCGAGTAATGCTGTGGATTCGTCAACCCGGTCGCGTTCGTAAAATGGGTGTTTTTCATGCCGAGCTTCTGCGCTTGCGCATTCATCGCGCGCACGAACGCTTCTTCCCCGCCGGAAATCAGCTCGGCGAGCGCGATGCACGCGTCGTTGCCGGACTGCACGATCATGCCGCGCATCAGCTCTTCGACGGTCACCGGCTTTGTGGGTTCGATGAACATGCGCGAGCCCTCGGCCTTCCACGCGCGCTCGGACACCGGCACCACCTGGGTGGGCTGGATCTGCTTTTGCCTGAGCGCCGCAAACGTCAGGTAGGCGGTCATCAGCTTCGTCAGCGAAGCGGGCTCGACGCGTTCGTTCGCGGTTTGACTCGCGAGCGCCTGCTGGCTGTGAAAATCGAGCAGCACAAACGAGCGCGCGGCGATGGCGGGCGGCGGGACGAGCCGCGCGGGTGACTGGGCGAACGAGGCGGCGGCGCAGCCGAGCAACATCACGAACAGAAAAGGGCGCATGCTTCCGGAAAATTCCGATTATACCAAGCAGTGCTGCGTTGCCAGCGGGCGCAGTTTGCGTCGTCCGCGTTAGCTGGCCTCAGCGGGAATTGTCGGTGTCGCGATAGCGACGTACAGCGGTGCGCAGAAATTCCAGTTGCCGGCGAAAGTTGGCGCAGCCTTTGCACAAGAAGAGGTGCAGCATCACACTCAGCCGCTCCCCGCGTGCCAGCGGCCGTTCCTGCGCCTGCGACAGCAACATGCTGACTTCTTTACAGGTGCGCATACGAACCGGATTTCATTTTTTCGCGCCGCCGAACCATTTGATTTCGAGACATTCGCGCAGGGCGAGGCGCGCGCGATGCAATATTACCCACAGGTTGGTCGGGGTAATCGCGAATTCCTGACAGATTTCCTCGGTCGACATTTCCATCACCTCGCGCAGCATGAACACGCGGGCCGTTCGCTCCGGCATCAGGCGCGAGCAGAGCTCGAAGATTTCCCAAAACTTGCGGTTCTCCAGCGCTGCTTCGGGGTCACCCCAGGTCGCCGGCATCTGCTGCCAGTGGCCGTCGCTTTTGAACAGGGTGTCGAGCGCTTCGCTGTCGTCGTCGCCGGCGGCGGCCAGCGGCTGCTCGCGCGACTTGCGGCGTATCGCATCCAGGATCTTGTGCTTGAGGATGCCTGTGAGCCACGTCTTCAGCGAAGAATTCCCCGCGAAGCGCGCACGGCCTTCGAGCGCGGCGAGCAGCGTTTCCTGCACGACGTCCTCGGCTTGTTCGGGATTGCGCAGCTGCAGCAGCGCATAGCGAACCAGATACGGCCGGTGCTGCTGAATATCCTGTTCGCTCGGGGCGGTCACGGGGGTCTTGAAAAGGCGCGGGATGGCGCAATTTACGGTCTTTTTTGACCCGCAACAAGTCGCATTAAACTTTGCTCGAGCGCTCTTGAATTATCGCGCGACCACCTTATATCCCGTTACGTAGGGCATTTCGCCCAACCTGACAGGAGAATTGTTTATGGCAAATGTTGCACGCTTCAACACGCTCGATACCGCTCTCGACGATTTGATGCGCGGGTTTTTCGTGCGTCCGATGAATTACGAGCCGTCCGCGGCCACCCCGGCGCAGCTGCGCGTGGACGTGACGGAAAACGAAGGCGGCTACGTCGTGCGCGCGGAAATCCCCGGGGTGAAGAAAGACGACATCAACATCGCGATCGACGGCAACCAGGTCGAAATAAGCGCCGAAGTGAAGAATGAAAAAGAAGTCAAAGAGGGCGAACGGGTGCTGCGTTCCGAGCGTTACTACGGCAAGGTCTATCGCGCGTTCGTGCTTGGCCACGATATCGACGAAAGCGCCACCCAGGCCCGGTACGCCGACGGCATACTGGAACTTAACCTCGTGAAAAAAGCTTCAAATTCGGCCAAGCGCATCTCGATTCAGTAACTGCAGGATCGACCCTTTACGGGGCGGCAGGCGGCCACGCCTGCCGCCTTTTTTGTTGCACGCGGTCGTGTAGAATAGTCAGCGTTTACTCTTGGCCCCATTGACCTATGCCTCTGACCGGCACCGCCGCTGAATTGAAAGCAAAAATCCTCGCCGAGGCGCTGCCCTACATCCAGCGCTTTCACGGCAAGACGATCGTCATCAAGTACGGCGGCAACGCGATGACCGACGAGAAACTGAAAAACAGTTTCGCGAGCGACATCGTGCTGCTGAAACTCGTCGGCATCAATATCGTGATCGTGCACGGTGGCGGGCCGCAGATCGACGATCAGCTCACGAAAATCGGCAAGAAAGGCGAGTTTATCCAGGGCATGCGGGTGACCGACGCCGAGACCATGGACGTCGTCGAAATGGTCCTCGGCGGCCAGGTCAACACCGACATCGTGAACCTCATCAACCAGCATGGCGGCCGCGCGGTCGGCCTGTCGGGCACCGACGGCCCGCTGATCCGCGCGCGCAAAATGATGATGCACGGCAAAGACGATCCCAAGCAAATGATCGATATTGGCCGCGTCGGCGAAGTCGAATCGATCGATCCCGAGATCGTACAGCTCCTGACCGCGCAGAAGTTCGTGCCGGTCATCGCGCCGGTCGGCGTCGGCAAAGACGGCGAATCGTACAACATCAACGCGGACCTGGTCGCCGGCAAACTCGCGGAAATACTCAAGGCCGAGAAGCTCGTCGTGCTCACGAACACGCCCGGCGTGCTCGACAAGAACGGCAACCTGCTGACGGGCCTGACCGCGAAGAAAATCGACGAGCTGTTTGCAGACGGCACGATTTCAGGCGGCATGCTGCCCAAGATCGGCTCCGCGCTCGAAGCGGTCAAGAACGGGGTCAATTCCTGCCATATCATCGACGGGCGCGTCGAACACGCGGTGCTGCTCGAAGTCCTGACCAGCGACGGCGTGGGCACCCTGATCAAGCGGCGCTAGCACGCGCGCCAATGCGAAGCGGATATGAAATTCAACCGCGTGTGGGTGTTCGATCTCGATAACACCCTGCACAACGCGAGTCCGCACATCTTTCCGCAGATCAATCGCGCGATGACGACCTATATGCAGACCCACCTGGGGCTCGATGAAGCAGGCGCCGGCGCATTGCGCCAGCATTACTGGCAACGCTACGGTGCGACGCTGACCGGTCTCATGCGCAATCACGCGACCGATCCGCGCCATTTCCTGCGCGCGACCCACGACTTCACCGCGCTCGACCGGATGGTCGTGCGCGAGCCCGGCTTGCGCGCGACGCTCTCGCGCCTGCCCGGGCGCAAACTGGTTTTTTCGAATGCGCCGGTGCATTATGCAACGGCGGTTCTCGACGTGCTGGGAATCGCCGATCTCTTCGACGATGTGCTGTCGATCGAGCACACCGGGTACCGGCCGAAGCCCGACAGTTTCGGATTTTTGAAACTGTTCCGCCGCAACCGCGTGCGCGCCCGCGCGTGCATCATGGTCGAGGATACTCTCGCGAATTTGAAGACGGCCAAGAAGCTCGGCATGTCCACCATATGGGTCGCGGGGGTGGCGCGCGCGGCGCGGCTGCCCGCCTATGTCGATTTCAGCGTCAGAAATCTGCTCCAACTGCCGCGCCTTGCGTGGCACCTAAGCTAAGTCGGGGGACTCATGGGCAAGCGCGGAGACCGCAAGCTGCAAATTCTGCAAACGCTCGCGCGCATGCTCGAGCAGCCGGCGGCGGAAAAAATCACCACCGCATCGCTCGCGGCGAATCTCGAAGTGTCCGAGGCCGCGCTTTACCGGCACTTCGCGAGCAAGGCGCAGATGTTCGAAGGGCTGATCGAATTCATCGAAGAGACGCTGTTCGGCCTCATCAACAAGATCACGACCGAGGAGAAAAGCGGCGTGAAGCAGCTCGAGGCGGTGACCGCGATGCTGCTCGGCTTCGCCCAGAAAAATCGCGGCATGACACGCGTGCTGATCGGGGACGCGCTCGTGCACGAAAACGAGCGCCTGCAGCAGCGCATCAATCAGCTTCACGATCGCGTCGAGGCGACGTTGAAGCAGGCGTTGCGGTTCGCCGTCGGCCAGAACGAAATTCCCGCGGTGGCGGACCCGTCCGCGCGCGCCAACCTGATCATGAGTTTCATCACGGGGCGCTGGCACCAGTACGCGAAAAGCGGCTTCAAGCGCGACCCCATGCAGTACTGGAACGAGCAATGGCGCGCGCTGCTCGGCGCTTAATCGCGACAATCTGACGGAGGTTTTATGAGCATAACCACCCAGCAACTCGCCGAGCTATTGATCGGGATCGCGCGTTCGCAACAGGCGATTATCGACGGCGTCGAAAGCATGAAGGCGGGCTTCAAGAGCACTTATCTCGGGCCGGCGCTGGACAGCGTGGCCAAGATGCGCTCGACCGGGCGCGCACTCACGCTGCAGGACTACCCCGCGCGCGTGCTCGTGCAATGCCAGGGCCGCGCCGGTCCCAATCTCGAGCAGATCGTCAAGGACCTGGAAGAGCTGTTTGCGGGAACCATGGCGACACCGTCTGCCGTCGCGCCGGCAACGGCGCGCGCAGCCGCGGCAGCGCCGAGGACGGCTGCTGCGGCACCCGCAGCCAAGCCTGCACCCGCACCCGCCGCGGCGGCGCCGGCGGCCGCGTCCGCCGCGCCGGCGCCTAAACCCGCCGCTGCGGACAACGACCTCGATATGACGTGAGCCTCGTGCCTTTACGCGTTCTTGCGCAGGAAAAACACCAGACCGGGCGCGCCGCTGCCGGGTGCGCCGCGGATCGTCTGCTCGAACGATAAAACGTCGGTGAAATTGTTTTCGGCGGCGATGCGCTGGATGTAAGCGGCGGACTGCACGAAGCGCCCGTTGGGTTGCAGCAGGAAGTCGCCGGCGCCGGTCGTGCGTTCGATCGAAAAAGCGAATACGCCGCCCGCCTTCAGCACGCGCGCAACCTGCGCGAAAACCTCCGCCAGGTCGCCTATATAAACGAACACGTCGGCCGCCAGTACGGCGTCGAACGCCGCCGGGTCGGCAGCGAGCAGATGCGCGGCGATATCCTGCTCGAGCAATTTATCGTACCGCTTGAGTTCGGCCGCCTTGGCGAGCATTGCGGGCGACACGTCGACGCCGACCAGCAGCGCGCAGGCGTCCTTCAGGTGGACGCCGCATAAGCCCGTGCCGCACCCGAGATCGAGCACGGTGAGCTTGCGCGGGCCGCTCATTGCACGCAGGCGCTCGCAAATAATTTGCGGAATGCGATAACCGAGGTCATCGACGAGCCGGTGGTCAAAGTGCTCGGCGAAATTGTCGAAGACGGTGCGCGCGTAGGCGGCCGGCGCGCGCCCGGTGGTCACGCCTTCGGCAGCGTTCAGAAAATGGCGGAAGGTTTCCGGTTCCACGCCGGCGGCGATGGCTGCACGGTAGCAACGCGCGGCTTCATCGCGCGCGCCGAGGAGTTCGCACAGCCGGCCGAGATTGATATAAGGCTGGCTGAAAGCGGGATGGAGATCGACCGCGCGCCGGTAGCACGCGCGCGCCTCCTCGAGCTGGTTGTCCAGTTGCAGCACGACCCCGAGATTGTTGTGCGCCTCGACGTAGCCGGGCTTGAGCTTTAACGCGCGTTGATAGCTTGCGATCGCCGCGCCGAACTGCTGCCGGTCGCGCCAAGCCAGGCCGGCGCGGTAATGCGCCTCGGCATAATCGGGGTCGGCCGCGATTGCCTGCTGGTAGGCAGCTATACCTTCGGCATGCCGGCCGCTCGCGCACAGGGCATTACCACGCTCGACGTGCGCTGGCGCGCTGTCGCCGCCGTCCAAGCCCAGCAAACGGCGCAGCCAGCCGCGGATGGGCGCGCTGTGCATGGCTCAGGGATTGCCGCACACGGCGCAAGAAGCATCACGCTTCAAGCGCACGGTGCGCCATTCCATCGCCAGCGCGTCGAGCAGCAGCAGCCGTCCGCTCAACGAGGTGCCGATGCCGGCAATCAGTTTGAGCGCTTCCGCCGCCTGCATCGCGCCGATAATCCCGACCAGCGGCGCGAACACGCCCATCACCGCGCAGCGCACGTCTTCGTCGTCGCCGTGCTCGGGAAACAGGCAGTGATAGCAGGGCGCGGCGGGGTCGCGGCGGTCGAAGACCGCGATCTGGCCGTCGAAGCGCACGCCCGCGCCGGAGACGAGCGGTTTGGCGTGCGCGACGCATGCGCGGTTGACCGCGTGGCGCGTCGCGAAGTTGTCGCTGCAATCGAGCACGACGTCGGCGTCGCGCACCAGTTCGGACAAGCGCGTGCCGCCGACTCGCTCGGCGATCGCGCGCACCGAAATTTCCGCGTTGATGCCGGCCAGCGTGCGCTGCGCCGACGCGCTTTTCGCCATGCCGATCGCATCGGTGCGGTGCACGATCTGGCGCTGCAGATTGGTGAGATCGACCGTGTCGCCATCGCAGATCGTGAGCGTGCCCACGCCGGCCGACGCGAGATAAAGCGCGACCGGTGAGCCGAGGCCGCCCGCACCGATGATCAGCGCATGGGCGTGCATGAATTTTTCCTGCCCGTCGATGCCCAGTTCCGGCAGCAGAATATGCCGGCTGTAGCGCAATAGCTGCTCGTCATTCATGGTGAACGGGCCAAAACAAAACGCCCGGACGGGGCCGGGCGTTGCGAAGAAGAAACGGGACCTTAGCGCGCGCTGGCACGCGTGGCCGTACCGCGGCTCTTGAGAAACGAGATTGCCTGCGACAACTCGTAATCGCTTTTGGCGATGACCTCGCCGGGCTCCGGCTTAGTGTCTTTTTCGTCGACATCCTTGGGGCGCGGCTCAGGCGTGAAGTTGAACGCGTTGGCGACCGGCGCCGCCGGACCTGCCGCAGCTTTCTCGTCCTTGCTCCGGTCGTTGCTCAAGTGCTTGTCGAGATCGGATTCCCGCAACCTCAATCCCGGATCGCGGCCCGCGCTGCCGTCGTCGAGAATGATGTCCGGCACGATGCCTTTGGCCTGGATCGAGCGACCATTCGGCGTGTAATAGCGGGCCGTCGTCAGCTTGATCGCGGTGCTGTTGCCGAGCGGCAATATTGTCTGCACCGAGCCTTTGCCGAAAGTCTGCGTGCCCATGATAACCGCGCGCTTATGGTCCTGCAGCGCGCCGGCGACGATTTCGGAGGCCGACGCCGAACCGCTGTTCACGAGCACGACCATCGGCACATTCTTGATTTCGGGCGGCAGCTTGGAGAGATAGTCGTCTTTGACACGACCGCGCACATAGTTTTCCGGGCTTGCGGTGAGGCGCATTTTCGCGTCTTCGGTGCGCCCGTCGGTGTAAACGACCAGGGTGTTTTGCGGCAGAAACGCGGCCGACACGGCGACCGCGCCGTTGAGCAGCCCGCCCGGATCGTTGCGCAAATCGAGCACCATTCCGCGCATCGGACCCTGATTCTGCTTGTACAGATTCTGGATTGCGGCAGCGAGCGTTTCACCCGTATGTTCCTGGAACTGGGTCACGCGGAAATAAGCGTAACCGGGCTCGAGGAGTTTCGATTTGACGCTCTGAATCTTAATGACCGCGCGCGTCAGCGTGAGAACGATCGGTTTGGTTTCGCCTTTGCGCACGATCGTAAGCGTGATTTGCGAATTGGGCTTGCCGCGCATGCGCTTCACTGCGTCGTTCAGCGTCAGTCCCTTGACCGACGTGTCGTCGAGCTTGACGATGAGGTCGCCCGATTTAACGCCGGCGCGCGACGCGGGCGAGTCGTCGATGGGCGAAACGACTTTGACGAAACCGTCTTCCATGCCGACTTCGATGCCGAGACCGCCAAATTCGCCCTGCGTGCCGACCTGCAGTTCGCGAAACGCGTCCTGGTCGAGATAAGCGGAATGCGGATCGAGTCCCGCGAGCATACCGGTGATCGCCTCGGTGATGAGCTTCTTGTCTTCGACCGTTTCGACGTAATCGCTCTTGATGCGCCCGAACACTTCGGTGAACGCGCGTAGTTCTTCGACCGGCAGCGGACCGATGACTTCGCGCTGCGCGACCGCTGAGAAATTAAGCGAAATCATCACGCCCAGGAAGACGCCGAGCGCGATCAGACCGAACTGTTGCAGCTTGCTGCGCATTTCAAAACTCCTGTGAAAAACTCGCGGCGAATTAAGTCAAACTCACCGTAAACTGACCCAGCCCAAGGGGTCGAAAGCCACGCCTTGATGCCGGATTTCGAAGTATAAACCCGAATCCATGTTCCCGCCGCTGTTACCGACGGCAGCGACTGCTTCACCGCCGCGCGCGACATCGCCCACCTGCTTGAATAGCGACTCGTTGTTGCCGTAGAGGCTCATGTAGCCGTCGCCGTGGTCGATAATCAGCAGGTTGCCGAAACCGCGCAGCCAGTCCGCGAATACGACCCTGCCGCCAGCAATGGCTTTGACGTCCTGACCGGCGGGCGACGCGATGAACAGCCCTTTCCACAAAACGCCACTGCCTTCTCTTGGGCCGCCGAAGCGGTTCTTGAGTTCCCCGCGCACGGGCAAAGACAGACGGCCTTTGAGTTGGCCGAACGCACCAATCGCGGGCATGCCGTCGGGCAGCCGCTCGTTGCGCAAGCCCGGGGGCTTGGTGCGCGCGAGCATCTGGCTCAGCCGCTCGACCAGCCGCGCCAGCCGCGTCTCGTCGCGCTTCAACGTCGAAATTTCGCGCCGCTGCTTATCGATCTGGCGTGAGACTTTGGCGAGCACGGCTTTGCGCGCGGCTTTTTCCGATTCGAGGCGTTTGCGTTGCGCCTGCTGCGCGGCGTCGATCGCGGCGAGCGCGGCGCTTTCCTGCGTCGTTTGCGCAGTGAGATCCGAAATGCGCCCCAGGTTCGAGCGCAGATTCGCGATCAGTTCGGCGCGTGCGCGCGCCAGGTGCGTGAGGTAATGCAGGTCGCGCGCGATCCGGTTCGGGTCTTCGCGATTGAGCAAAAGCTTTAACGCGTCGGGCTGGGCGCCGGTGTATTGCTGATAAAGCAGGCGCGCCAGCCGCGTCCGCTGCGCCTCCAGGTCGCCGGCCGTACGCTGATTCTGCTCGCGCAGTTCCGCGAGTCGCGAGTTGACCCCGCGCTGGTCTTCGGCCAGTCCGCGCAGCAGGCGGTTGGTATCGGATATCGCACGTTCCGATTCGCGCAACGCGTCAACCGTCTCGTTTTTCGTTTCCTCGGAGGCTGCCAGCGTTTTTTGCAACGCTTCGATGCGACTGCGCAACGCGTTCAACTCCTGCTTTTGCGCATTGCTCGGCGGGGTCGCCGCCCGCACGCCGGCGCCGAGCGCCCCCAGGACCAGGATCGCAAGAACAGCGCGGCTAAGCGTGCCTGCGGTCATGAAACGCGCACGTGTTTGATGCTGCCAGGTACTCTAGACAAAATCGATCAGCGGTGTGCCGGTCATTTCAGGCGGCTGCGGCAGGCCCATCATCTTGAGCAGCGTCGGCGCGACGTCTTGCAGCGCGCCGCCGGCTGCCGCGCGGGCGCTACGCCCGACGTACAGCAGCGGCACGACATTGAGCGTGTGCGCGGTGTGCGCCTGGTGCGTCACCGCGTCGTGCATCATTTCGGCGTTGCCGTGATCGGCGGTAATCAGCACTTCGCCGCCGCTGTCCTGCATGGCCTTGATCACGATGCCCAGACATTCGTCGAGCACTTCGATCGCGCGCGTCGCCGCCGCGAGATTGCCGGTGTGCCCGACCATGTCGCCGTTCGCGTAATTGCAGACAATCGCGTGGTATTTACCGGATTGAATCGCCGCGACGAGCTGGTCGGTGACCTCGAATGCGCTCATTTCAGGCTTCAGATCGTACGTCGCGACTTTGGGCGAGGGCACCAGCACGCGGTCTTCGCCTGCATTCGGGGTCTCGATGCCGCCATTGAAAAAATAAGTGACGTGCGCGTATTTCTCCGTTTCGGCGATGCGCAGTTGCCGCAGCCCCTGCTTCGCCAGGTATTCGCCAAAGCCGTTGGCAATGTTTTGTGCCGCGTACGCGGACGGCATTTTGAAATCCTTGCCGTAACTCGTCAGGGTGCAGAAAAATCCGAGCTTGGGTGAATAGTCGCGCGTGAAACCGGTGAAGGCTTTGTCGGTTAGCGCACGCGTCATCTGGCGCGCACGGTCGGCGCGGAAATTCATGAATACGCACACATCGCCGTCCTGCATGCGCGCGGGCGCGCCGCCCTCGGGCACGATTGCGGTGGCCTTCACGAATTCATCGTTTTCGCCGCGCGCGTAGGCCATTTCGAGCGCCCGCAGGGCATCGGTGGCCTGATAGTCGGCGCGGCCTTGCGTGATGAGGTCGTAGGCGGTTATCACGCGTTCCCAACGTTGATCGCGGTCCATCGCGTAATAGCGCCCGACGACCGAGGCGATGCGCCCGGCGCCGAGGTGCGCGAATTTGTCGCGCATGAACCCGAGCGAAGCGCGCGCACTGCGCGGGGGCGTGTCGCGCCCGTCGAGAAACGCGTGCACGCAAATCGCGGTGAGACCCGCGCGCGCCGCCATTTCCACCATCGCGGCGATCTGCGCTTCGTGGCTGTGAACGCCACCGGGCGAGAGCAGTCCCAGGATGTGCAGCGTGGAACGGTTGGCGAGCGCGGTGTCTACGGCTTGTTGCAACACCGGATTTGCAAAAAATTTGCCGTTTTCGATATCCGCTTCGATGCGCGTGTAGTCCTGGTAAATCACGCGGCCTGCCCCGATATTAAGATGACCGACTTCGGAATTGCCCATTTGCGCCGCGGGCAGTCCGACCGATTTCTCAGATGCGTCTATCGTGGTGTGCGGATACGTGTTCCAGAAGAAGTCCCAGTGCGGCTTGCGCGCCTGGCAGATCGCGTTGTCTGCACACTCTTCGCGATAGCCAAAGCCGTCGAGTATGACCAGCAACACCGGGGTTACGTTCATGATTTCTAATACTTTCTATGCTCGTATATAATGCGGCAACATTTTATTCCTTTTTTCACTCAAAAGCGGTTACCCGTGCAGTCCGGCGGACGGGTGTGACGCGCGAGCGCAGGGAAAGTCCTTTGGATACTTCGTTTATTACATTTCTGCAAAAAAGCCCGTGGAACATGATGCTGTTCGGCACAGCCGTGGTCAGCGGCGGCATGCTGATATGGCCGTTCGTCAATCGCTTGTCGGCTGGCGGCGTCCCGCAGGTGGGTGCGCTCGAAGCGGTGCAGCTCATGAACCGGCGCGACGCGGCCGTGCTGGACGTGCGCGAGAACGCCGAATTCGCCGCCGGCCATATTCCGAACGCGCGCAATATTCCGTTCGGCGAACTCACCGACCGCTTGCGCGAACTCGAAAAGCTGAAGTCGCGCCCGATCATCGTCACGGGCCACGCGGGCGGGCGCGCGGCCAAAGTGTGCGCGGCGCTGCAGAAAATCGGTTTCAAGGACGTGGTCGCGTTGCGCGGCGGACTGACCGGGTGGGTCGAGGCGAGCCTGCCGGTAGAAAAACGAAGCTGACGAAGCGCGCCTCATGTCGGCAGTTAAAATGTACGCGACGGCCATGTGCCCCTACTGCCAGATGGCGGAGCGGCTGCTGAGCTCCAAGGGAATCGCCGAAATCGAGAAGATCCGCGTGGATCTCGAGCCGGCCAGGCGCGCCGAAATGATGGAGCGCACGGGCCGCCGCACGGTGCCGCAGATTTATATCGGCGACACGCATGTCGGCGGTTACGACGATCTTGCCGCCCTCGAGCATGCCGGCAAGCTCGACGCGATGCTGAAAGCCTGATTATTTTTTAATTGTTGCCAGGAATTATTATGAGCGAAGCGCCGGTACCGACATTCTCGATTGAGAAGATCTATCTGAAGGACTTGTCGGTTGAAGTGCCGAATGCGCCGGAAGTGTTTCTCGAAACGGAAGCGCCGGGCATGGAAGTCAATATCACCAGCGCCGCGCGCACCGTGCAGGACGGCATGTTCGAGGTCGTGCTGAGCGTGACGATCACCGCGCGCATCAAGGACAAGACTGTGTTTCTCGTCGAAGTCGCGCAGGCCGGCGTGTTCCAGATTCGCAACGTGCCGCAGGCGGATATGGGCCCGCTGCTCGGCATCGCGTGCCCCAATACGCTCTTCCCCTATGTGCGGGAAGCGATTTCCACCGTCACTGCGCGCGCCGGGTTTCAGCCCGTGCTGCTCGCGCCGATGAGTTTCGAGAACATCTACCAGCAGCAGTTGCAGCAAATGCAGGCGCAGCCGGGTTCCAAACCCAATTAGCGGGTCGCGGCGCGGCGTCGATAACCGGCCCTCGGGCGATCCGTCGTTAAAAATAGTTTTTTGCCGCGAAGGCGTACGCGGACTCCTATGATCAAAACACGCGCTGCGTTGCTTTTCGCCCTGCTAACGGCGGCGGCCCTACCGGTCGCGGCGGCAGAATTCCGGTCGATCGCCGAAACCGCGGCCGTGCTCTACGACGCGCCCTCCCTGAAGGCCAGGAAACGCTACATACTCGGTCGCGGTTATCCCGTAGAAGTCGTCGTCGTCGTCGAAGGCTGGACCAAGATACGCGACGCCGGCGGCGAACTCGCGTGGGTCGAAACCCGCAGTCTCAGCGAACGGCGCAGCGTGATGGTGAAAGTCCCGCTTGCCGATGTGCGAACGGCCGCGGAGGACAAGGCACCGCTGGCATTTCAGGCCGAACAAAACGTCCTGCTCGACTTGAACGAGCTGACCGGCACCGGTTGGGCGCGCGTCACGCATCGCGATGGGCAAAGCGGGTATATCAAGGTCAACGTGGTCTGGGGCGTATGAAGCTGGCCGTGCTCGGCGCCGGCGCGTGGGGCACGGCGATCAGCATCAGTCTCGCCGAGCGCCACGCGGTGACGCTGTGGGCGCGTAACGCCGCGCGAGCGCACGACATCGCGGCCGCGCGTGCGAACCTAGCCTATCTGCCGGGCTTGCGCATTCCCGATAACGTCGCAGTTTCCGCGGACCTGACGGAGGCGCTCGCGAGTTGTGATCTGATCTTGGTGGCCACTACCACAGCGGGATTGCGCGACGCGCTCCGGCGGATTGCCGCTGCACAGTGTGCGGCGCCCGTGCTCTGGCTGTGCAAAGGTTTCGACACCGACCAGGCGCAACTGCCGCATCAGGTGGCTGCGACGGAATTGCCCGCGGCACAACCGCGCGGCGTATTGTCGGGTCCCAGTTTCGCGCAGGAAGTCGCCCGCGGCCTGCCGACTGCGCTCACGCTGGCGTCGGCCGACCCGGTATTTGCGCAGTGCATGGCGCGTGTACTGCATCATGACCGGCTCAGGATTTATTCGGCGGACGATGTCGCGGGCGTCGAAGTCGCCGGCGCGGTCAAAAACGTCATGGCGATCGCCGCCGGCATCAGCGACGGGCTCGGCCTGGGTTACAACGCGCGCGCAGCGCTGATTACTCGCGGGCTGGCCGAGATCACGCGGCTCGGCTTGAAACTTGGCGGCCGTGTCGAGACTTTCATGGGCCTGGCAGGCATCGGGGATCTTACGTTGACCTGCACCGGCGATCTCTCGCGCAATCGCACCGTCGGGCTCAAGCTCGCCCAAGGTGTCGCGCTCGACCAGGTGCTAGGCGCACTCGGGCATGTGGCCGAAGGTGTGCATACCGCGAGGGCGGTCGACCGGATCGCGCGCGAACTGGCGATCGAAATGCCGATCACGCGCGCGGTCTGCCGCGTGCTCGATGAAAACGTCCCCGCGCGCGATGCCGTTGAAGAGTTGCTCCGGCGGGATTCCAAGCCGGAGCACTAAGCGCCTTTTTCGTGCGGGCGCGATGCCGGGATTGGTCGCTCGATTCCCATAGACCTTCGCTCTAATCGAGTCACCTCTCATTCCGTGATGTCGACATGTCGCTCTGCCAGGCGCCAAAATCCGGGTTCTACGCTTACCTCCCGAATCAGACTAACGCGTTGAAAGAAAATCTCTCTACGGCGTTCGGTGTGATGTCCTTCTCACCGGGAACGGGCTAATTATTGATAATATGCGCCAGCATAAAAATTGCGTCAAAAAGATTACAGGTGCATCGACGATTTATTTAGCGCGGGAGCAGGATTGTCATTCGAAGTAAAAGCCGTCAAGCAGGTTGTCTTTCCGGTCGAAGCCCACTGCGTTGCCGGGCGTAACTATAAGATAAAGTGGGGGTTTTCCCAACTCCAGCGGCTCCCATGGCCCTTGAGCGGCTGGATTTTAAATTCTTCACGTATTACATAAATGTGACGGCTAATTACGTACAATGTTGGCCGGGTGCTACCCGGGCCAGGGATAAACCGGCTGCTTTAGTTGTTTTATGGGATCTCAGTGCTTGAACGCGAAAAACGCCACGATTGCAAGCGAACCTTCTTTGCTTCGGCAGACGACGATGGCGTCGGTAACAGCAATTTCTCCATGAGCTCGAGAGGAGACCATCACCGGATTGTCGCGCGCTCTTTGCTACGGGGTGTCGTTGCAGCAGGCGTGGCATTCAGTCAGCCCTGCGCTGCGCAGCAACAGGACACGCCGCAAAGCGCGGCAGTCGAAGCGGCGGCGCCGGACATTTTGCCGACTCCGGGCGCTGGACCCGCGCCCGTGTCACCCAGCCCGTTTCCACAGGGGACGGCGGCCGAACCGTTCGGGCCCGTAGGGGCGGCGGGCATTCCGGTCGGGCAGGGCGGGAGCGGCATCCGGTTGGGTCCCGGGACACTGTACTCCGCCATCGGCCTGGTCCTGAAGCATGACGACAACCTGTTTCTTTCGAACACGAACAGAAAAAGCTCGACCCTGGCAGTAGTAACCCCCGTCGTCAGGTTCGAGGTAAAAAACCGCGGCAACGTATACGATTTGGCATACCGGGCGGATCACGCGAATTACTGGGACAGCAGCGCCGACAACTTCAACGACCAGCAACTGCTTGCCAATGCAAACTTTACTTTCACTACGAGGGCGAGGCTGAAGCTGCGTGCGGAGTACCTCTATTCGCACGATCCGCGCGGATCGACTGACCGCGCGAACAGCGCAGAGCCCGACCGCTGGCGCGCGCCCGGCGTATCCGCTGTTTTCACCTATGGATCAATCGGCGCGATTGGGCGCATTGAGGTCGAGACGGGCTATCAGCACAAGCGCTATATCAATAATCCCGCCACCACGGCGGCATCCGACCACGACACTGCTTTCGTGGGCGGAACGTTCTATTACCGGTGGAAACCCAAAACAACGCTGTTGTTTCAGGTTCGGCAGACGCATTTCGATTACACCCAAGACACGGCGCTCTTATCGAGTATGGAGCGGCGATATCTGGCGGGCGTGAAGTGGGAGGCGACCGACAAGACCACGGCCCTCTTCAAGATAGGGCAGGTCAAAAAGAACTTCGATGCGGGCTCGCAGCCGGGCTTCACGGGGCTGAGCTGGGAGGGAGAACTCATATGGAGTCCGCGCACTTATTCGGTGTTCCGTGTTATCACCGCGCAGCAGACTGCAGAAGCCACCGGCATCGGCAACGTGATTCTGGGCCGAAGCATTCTCGGATTATGGACCCACGGCTGGAACAGCCAAACCACTTCCAATGTCAGCCTGGGGTTCAGGAACGACAATTTCGAGGGGAGTTCGCCGGCGCGTGTCGACAATACCCGGACCGCCGGGCTCCAGCTTACTTATCAAATGAGCCGGCGCCTGAACGCGGGCGCCGGTTACACTTACAACGACCGCGCGTCCACCATTCCTGGCGCTGTCTACAATCGCAATCTGTTCATGCTGACGCTCGGCGCGGCTTTGTGATCGGATGCGGATGGCCGCGTTTAAAATTGAGGTCTCATTCATGTTGAGCCGGTTTGCTTATGGCATTGTCGCCGCAGCGCTGATGCTGGCGGGTTCCGCCGTGGCGGCCGATGAGCCGGCGCTGTCTACGTACCGCCTGGGCGCCGGCGATACGATCAATATCCAGGTACTCGGCGAGGAGGACTTAAAGCGCGACAGGATGCGCCTGAGCGATGCTGCAACCGTTTCGTTCCCCTTTTTGGGCGAGTTGAAAGTAAAGGGCCTCACCGTCGGGGAAGTGGAGCAGATGATCACGGAAGGGCTCAAGGGGCGCTACCTGCTAAACCCGATCGTTAACGTCAGCATTTTGGAATACCGCCCGTTTTTTATCAACGGCCAGGTGCAGAAACCCGGCGGCTACCCCTTCCTGCCTGGGTTGACCGTCCGCAAGGCGATAGTCATCGCCGGCGGCTTTAAGGAGCGTGCCTCGCAGGAAAAAATATTTGTGATCCGCGACAACGATCCCACGCAGAAGCCGCGCAAAGTCGATCTTAATGCTGCCGTCAATCCCGGCGATATTCTTACAATAGAAGAAAGCTTTTTCTAATCTTGGGCGAACTGGCCGCATTAGTTCACCCCCAATTCCATGGCTACGACATCGATGTCGCAAGGCGATGATACGCCGTGGCCCTGACTGCGCGTCTTTCGATATCTATCGACAGTCGTGTCGGCCTCGCCCACCGCTGTCTCGCCGTCATCGATTTGCGTGATTCCGGCACGCGGCCAATGGCCACCGCCGATGGCCGGCTCCGAATTGCTTTGAACGTTGAAATCTGCAACTACCGGGAGTTGCGTCGCGAGTTCTCAGGCAAAAGCTTCGTTTCCGGCACGAACGGCGATACCGAGTTATTGCTGCATCCGTATGCCGACCGCAGGCGTTGAAACCGAATTCGCGCCGGCGCGAACGCGCCTGCGACGAGCCGGGGCTGCCGCGGTGCAGGTTTTATATCGACTCGTCAACGCGCTGCTGGCAGGAATCGCATTTATGCTGTGGCCGCGCGCACGGCCGCACAGCGCGGAGAAAGTGCTGGTATTCCGCATCGGCCAGATTGGCGACATTACCTGCGCGCTCCCCGCCTTGCGCGCCGTCCGACGCACCTATCCAGCGGCGCACCTCACCCTGCTTACGTCGACCGGGCGGGTGAACAGTCCCGGCGCCGTGGAATTGCTGGATGGAGTGGACTGGATCGACGAAATCTTTGCCTATGGCGCCGACGATATCGCTACCTACCCGGGACGGTGGCGTCTCGCCATGGCGTTGCGCCGGCGTCGGTTCGACGTATGGGTCAATCTCTCGGCGAGCCTTGCCACGCCAATGCGTGAATTGCGCGGTATGGTCTTCGCGCGCCTGGTCGGTCCCCGGTGGGCTCGCGGCTGGCAGGTCGACACCCTGAACTGGGGTGCGCAATTGCAATCCGAATACATGGTGTTTCCCGGGGAAGTCGAGCGTTGTCTTGATATCGTGAACAGCGCCGGTTTTCCAGTCGAGCCGGTCGAGTTCGGACTATCGCGCAGTGAGGAGGTCCAGTCGCGCGTGGACATCTTCTTGTCCACGGAGGGCGTCGCAGATTGGGTCGCCATCGCACCCGGCGGCAAGCGCGCAACCAACCGCTGGCCAGCCGAGCGCTTCGCCACGGTTGGCGCATATCTCGCCGCGCGCGGCGCCGGTGTGTTGTTGATGGGGGGCGCAGCGGAGGAAGCCGAGTGCGCGCACATTGCTGCCAGCATTGGCCCTGCCGCCCGCTCATTTGCCGGCCGCCTCACGCTGCCCGAGTCCTGTGAGGTGTTGCGCCGCTGCCGGTTCGCCGTATGCATTGATTCAGGCGTGCAACATCTCGCCGCCGCGGTCGGCACACCATGCATTTCGCTGTTCTCCTTCTGGCAGATGCGCGGAAAATGGCGTCCCTACGGCGCCGAAAATGTGGTTCTGCAGAAGTGGGTGCCTTGCCACACGTGCCTGCTGGATCGATGCCCTTACGACAACCGGTGCATGAAGGCGATCGCAGTGGACGAGGTCACAAAGCACGCGGGCGAAATACTCGCATTATCATCGGGGCAGCCTATCGGTCGCGGAGGTATTCTTTCTGACACGCCGGAACCGCGGGTTGAGGGCAAGAGAGTCGGCGCATGAAAAGCATCATCGAATCCGGCCGAATAGCCAAAAAAGTACCGACGAGATCTCAGGCATTCTCGCGGGTTCTTGTGCATCAACTTTCGGCAGGAGAAATACAAGGTGCCTGATCAAAATTTCGCACATGCGCAAGATCTTGCAACTGATCGTGGATAAGAAAGTGCATTTCTTCAGGCAAATACTGAACACTATCATGCTTGGAGGCCAACGTAGCGTCGTGTGGGTTGTCTTGCTCTCACTTGCGAGTGCACTGTTGGAAGCTGTAGGGGTTGGTTCGATTATGCCGTTTATTGCTGTTGCTACTGATCCCGGCATGATTAATAGAACCGACAGCCTGCGGCTTTTTCAAAGTTGGGTAGGTTTCGATCGAAACGAATTTGTAGTTCTGCTCGGCCTAATATTTGGAATCGTAACAGTCATCGCGAACCTGGCAAACGCCGCGAGTATGGTAGCGCTTACAAAATTTAACGCCAAGATCGGTCGAGTTTTATCAACGCGCTTGCTCCGCAGTGCCATGGCCCGGCCCTATACGTATTTCTTAACCGCAAATACGGCAGAAATCAGCGCGCTGGTCCTCGTTTCTTCCAGAAGGGTTAGTGACGGAATTGTTTCACCTTTTCTTGCCATGATTGCAAAGAGCGTATCTGCGCTCTTTATCCTTGGCGTGCTGGTGTGGACTAACCCTTTCGTTGCTTTCTGGGTTGTCGTGATGATTGTCCCAATTTACGGCCTGACATTCTTCGCTGTTCGCGAACGCCTGAATCATCTCGGCGCCGAGATTGCGGAAGAGGATCGCGGATCCTTTAGATATATCAATGAAGCCCTTTCGGGAGTAAAGGATCTCAAAATTCTCGGGCGCACTGAACACGTGTTGAACCGGTTCGAACGTTCTGTTCGTACATTGGCAACGGCCCAGACCTACGGGGCTATGCTCAGCCAGTTGCCCAAGTACGTGATCGAGACCGTAGGGGTGCTGATGATAGTCGGAGTGATTCTCTGGGGACTGGTTGATACAAGGGAGCCCAGTGGGGTGTTGGCGCTTGCCGCTCTATATGCCTACGCTGGATATCGCCTGATGCCGGCTGCGCAGGCAATATTCGGCAGTGTTGCGATAATTAAATACAACGCAATCGCTATCGATGTAGTGACCAGCGAGCTCGTTGGCTTCGATACAGAGCCGTCGAGCAGTATCGCAATTACGGAGCATGGTGCACTGGAGCGTCTGATTTGTAACTGTGTAGAGCTAAAAGACGTGACATTTAGATATCAGGGCAAAGAATTGCCGGCACTACACGCGGTCTCGATCGAGATTCGCCGAGGGGACCATATAGCCATAGTCGGGCCCTCTGGATCAGGCAAAAGTACTCTATTGGACGTATTGGTGGGATTGCTGCATCCGGAACGCGGCGGCATCTACATCGACGGCAGATTATTGGGCCAACCGGAAATGCCAATCTGGAGATCCAGAATAGGCTACGTTCCCCAGTCGGTATTTTTAACGGATGCGAGTGTTACCGAAAATATAGCTTTTGGAATTCCACCCGAGCTGATTGACGAGCGCCGTGTTCAGTCTGCAGCTGAGGCCGCGCAGCTACATGGTTTCATTGAGTCATCGTTGCCGGAAGGATATCAGACCCAAGTCGGCGAGCGTGGGATCAAGCTGAGCGGGGGGCAGCGGCAGCGTCTGGGAATTGCGCGTTCGCTGTACCACGATCCGGAGTTACTTATCCTCGACGAGGCGACAAATGCGCTCGACAGCGCCACAGAAAGTGCATTTATGAGCACGATCAGGGTGCTTGCGGGTTCCAGGACGGTGATTTCGGTTGCGCATCGGTTGAGTTCCGTGGAGGCGTGCGACAAGATATATGTTATGTCCGAGGGGAGAGTTGTAGCTGCCGGGAGGTACGATGCACTTGAAAAAACGTCGGCGGAATTTCAATATCTGCTCAAGACAAGAAATAGGGAGCAGAATTGAAGCGTGCTTTCTCTAGCGCGCTAGTCGTTCCGCTGCTGCACGTGACGTCCCGATGCGCACATCACGCCAAATAGACACATTTGGGTAGAGGATGAAGCAGTGACGATTAACTACAACAGTATCCGCTGTCGATTGTCAGCAAGGTATACCCGCGCAAGGCTGTGGGCTGCGCGCATGTGTATGCCCCGTTTGAATAATCCAGGCGACGGGCAGCTTTCGATGCTTTTCCCTGTTGCCGACACGTTACCCAGGGAAGCGGCGGACTTGGCCAAATTGGTGGGAATTTCATTGGCTGCGGCGAGCGCCGCGGGAAAAATTGATCTTAATGATGTTTCGGACCGGATGAGCGACGGGACGAAATGGCCAAATATTTGGCCAGGCGAACACTATAAGTTGTTGGCGGGTTTGATCGCGCATATTCGACCGAGTAGGGTAGTTGAAGTCGGTACTTTTCTGGGGCTATCGGCGCTTGCGATTAGGAAAAACCTGCCCCCGGCAGGGGGTCTAGTGACCTTCGATATTTTTCCATGGGACTCGTTTTCCGCGACGTGTCTTCGACAAAGCGATTTTTCTGATGGCCGGATTGAGCAGAAACTGGGCGATTTGGCGGACCCAAAGTTTTTTCGAGACCACGTTGAGCTTTTGGCGAAAGCGCAGGTGATTTTTCTGGACGGACCGAAGAACTTGATTTTTGAAAGAGCGTTTCTCGAAAATTTGAAGACAGTCCCATTTATCGAAACGCCACTACTCGTCATCGATGATATCCGGTTGTGGAACATGCTCGATATTTGGCGTGAGATTCAATTCCCAAAGCTGGACATTACATCATTGGGGCATTTCACTGGAACGGGACTTGTAATGCTGAACTCAAGGTGAGGCTATATTGCGTCACCTGGGGTTTGGCCTTGAAGACGCCAATGATATTTCCACACAGGCTTGGGAAGAGGTTTGCGAGCCGCGCATCGATTTTCCGCACCAGACCATACCTCAGAAATCTGGCGGGCAGGAAATTGACACCCGCCATGGCGACAAGCTCAAAGCCGTGCTCCTTGAGATGGGATTTCAGCGCGCGAACATTGTAAAGTCTTACATGATGGATGACATTTCTGTACTCCATGCCGGCAGGATAAACGCCGAATGGAATTTGTACGCGGTTGCGCAGGGAGTTGATATTTGGAGTCGATATTATCAGGTAGCCATTGTCCTCCAAATGATTGCGGCACTCGCTGAGGAAGGCGTCGGTGTCAACCATGTGCTCCAGAACTTCCAGCGCCGAGATAAATGGAAATTTCTCATTTATGTTGAAACCGGTCTTGTCGATCTTGCGGGACAAGTAGCGCCATGAGTCGTTAATAACTTCACGCGCTTCTTTGATTTCAAGTCTTAAGTATGTGCGGCAGACTTCCACGACGTTGCTCTCGTCAAAATCGTCGATGCCTGTAGGAACAATCTGATACTTTGCCTGCAGGAGCATTAGAAATTGCCCAATCTGACAACCCACATCGAGCCATTTTGCGCCGAAGGGTAACGGTCTATGCCGTTCGAGCAACGATACAATACGGCCGAATCGATACCACGGCTCGCCGTAATGGTCGATGGCCTTCCCAAACCAGTTGACTATGCCCAAATGATGATTCATTTATAGGTCACATCAAGTTGCGAAAAAAACCACCCCCGGGCCGCACTGTGGTTTCTCGCAGAACCCGACTATCCGGATCGCAATCGAGTTACGCGCTATGGCTTCAGCAGAACCTCGCTAGAAGCGAGTTTGTCAGACAAGAAAGGGTACACAACTCTTTATATGCCAGTTGCTGACAAGAATGCAAGTCAGAACGCTGAAGTGACTGCGGAGCGACGTTCCATTCGACGGTGCATGAATGGGAAGGGCTTGCGTGCCGTCGTCGAGCCCGTTATCACTGGTAATCGCAGATTGCAGGGCAGAGCGATCTCAATGGTGTCCGCCTTTAAAGCGGATTTCGCCCCTCTATCAAATTGCTCGAACATCAGGTTAAGCGCGTCGCGCGCGCCTGATTATCGTTATCGCTAGGGGGTTGAATATGGTAGAAGTTATTTATGATGGCAATCTGGGCAATAAGCTATTTCAATATTGCTTTGGTAGAATTCTGGCCGAAAAGCTCGGGTATAAGCTCTTTGCAAAACCGATTGAAGGATTTCCTGGAACATATAAGGAGGTGAACGGACAGGTTCACCCTGCAGGACTTGCCTTAACGCTACGCGGACAAAAGCCGGACCTTACTTTTGTCAATGACACCACCGTAAAATATCATATTCTGCTTACCGGCTATTTTCAACGTTATGAATATTACGAACACTATGCTCAAGGCATTAAGACCTGGTTGGCCATTGAAGACAACATAAGCTCAGATGTTGGCGTCAATGATGTCGTTTTGGGCATAAGACGAGGTAATGATTACATTCCTCGACATGGTTTGCCGATTTCATACTATGAAGATGCCTTGAGTTCGATGCAATATGATAGGGTTTTCATCTGCACCAATGAACCCAGTGATCCGTTCGTTAGGCATCTTCAAAAAAAGTATAGCGCCAAAGTAAGGTCACCGGGAGCTTTGGATAATTTGATTTTCATAAAAAAGTTCAAAAAAATTGTTATTTCCAATAGTACTTTTCTCTGGTGGGCAGTTTTTTTATCGGATGCGCAAGAAATCATTTTCCCAAGGCCTGCCAATGGCTTTTGGTCATCGGGCGATCCAATGAGCAAAAACATAAGCCTTGAAGTCGGCGAGCCAAGGTACAAGTATCTGGCTTGCGAAAAATATAAGAGTGAATTCGTTTCTGAAAAAGTTCGAATTTACTCGGATAAACTTGCTTCGGGTACTAAGGCCGCAATGAAAGAATTATTCCCTTTTTTAAAAAGAAGTAAGTGCGAGACCAAGTCTGCGATATCGTTCAGCGAAAGTTCCAATGACTAATCGTGTTCGCGTCGATATGGAAACTTGCGACCGAGCTGCAAATGATCGCCCTCATTATCATGCTACCTATCAAGTGAAATATGTCGCCTGCGAAGCGCACTATTGCCGCGCCTACACGAGTTGCGCCTGCCACTATAATGCGATTGCCATCCCCTAGTTCCAGCGATATTCATTTGTGGCGATGACGCGCCTGTACTCAGATAAGGGTAGTACGTACTATAGTAGCGCCCGCAGGGAGATACTGCCCTTGCTTCCACACTCATACGCAAGGGTATTGGAACTCGGCTGCGGGGAGGGCGCAACACTGGCTTGGTTGAAAAGCATCAATCGTTGCGATGAAGGCGTGGGTATAGAGCTTTCTGAAAAGGCCGCTGTCACGGCAAGGCAGGTTGTTGATCAAGTTATTTGTGCGGACATCGAAAGAGATCGGATCGAGTTTCCAAACGAGTATTTTGACCTCATTCTTTGCCTGGACGTGTTGGAGCATCTCCGAGATCCTTGGCAGACTTTGAGCAATCTGACGCGTTGGTTGAAGCCGGACGGCACCGTAGTGGTAAGCATCCCGAACGTGCGTTACAAGAGTGTCTTGGTCGACCTCGTGCTGCGCGGCAAATTCGAATACGAAGATTCCGGAATCCTTGATAAAACTCACTTGCGATTTTTCACGCGAGCCAGTTGTCACTCGTTGTTGGAAGGCGCCGGTCTGAGCGTCGTCAGCGTCCTTCCAAACCCGCGCAAAGTAGGCGGAAAATGGGGGCTAATTAACGCTCTCTCGTTTGGGTATTTTGGGGATATTTTCGTGTGGCAATACTTGATGGCTGCAGCAAAGATACCCCCCGCGCCGCGCTCTGCGCGGGTAGCGAAGGATACGAGGACTCGCCCTTGAATGGCGAACCTTTGGTCCCAAGCGAAGAAAGCTGTCCATTGAAGGCAACCATTGTTAGAGGTCCACGAACCGGTTCGGGGGGGCGCACAGATGACTCCAATTGCCGTGCAATAACAAGAATAGATTAATTTGAACCATGGACGTTATTTATAGGGAGGAATTCGACCGGTGGGTAAAGGGCGACAGATACATCAGGCCGCTTATCAGAAAAATCCTGAGAAGGCCCAACTCCCAACTCAGCGGGATGCAAACGGTGGTGAGAAACTTCCTGATCGGGTTAAGTCAAAGGAAAATCGACTATAGCTACAATAGGCCATTTTTTACCATAGGCAAGTCCAAGACCATCATCTCTTTTGGATTGGGCATCAATGGCGTCAAGGGTCTCAATCGATTCACCCCCGTAATTGCCGCAATCGGTTTCCCGTATCCGGTGGATTTGCCGGATTTATGTCATGACTACAATATAAAAAAATATTTGCAGCATTCAAATTGGATCTTGGATCTTGTCCGATCCGCTAATGTTTACGACCAGGAAATATTTGGGATATGGCCTGCGGGAATCGACACAGCTGAATGGCGGCCCGTTGAAAAGACGAAGAAGAAGGAAATAGATGTCTTGATATACAACAAGGCTTATTGGGATACGGCAAAGACAAATAAGGAGCTTGTGCAACCAATTCGCGATTTTCTTCATCGCAATAACTACTCGTTTTCCGAGATCATTTATGGGGAATATTTGATCGCGGATTACAAAAGACAGTTGCGCCACGCTAAGGCCATGATTTTTTTGTCGGCCCATGAGTCTCAAGGACTGGCATATCAGGAATGTTTGTCCAGTAATGTTCCCGTTATCGCGTGGGACCAGGGGTATTGGTTAGATCCCGAAAGGTACAAATATAATCGGCCAACAGTGCGCGCCACCTCGGTGCCATATTTTGACGAGCGCTGTGGCGTGAAATTCACGGATATCAACGACTTCGTGACAAAGTTCCAGCCATTTTTTGAGGATTGCCTTATGAACAAATTCAATCCCAGAGATTTCGTTCTGGAAAATCTTTCGATTGAAAAATCTACTGATCAGATGTTGAAAATTTATGAATCAATATGAGATCCTGCCGAACTGCGTACAGGTTCGCTTGATCACCGTATATGGTTTGGTTTTACCGGTGGGCGCTCTGCGATAAAGTGAGCGCCGGGCCGCAGTCTTATCGAGAGCGGTACTCGCCGGTGTAGTATTTGACTTTCTGTTTCACGACAGAATGCGGCACAAGAACGGTGCCGTCCGCAGCCATAATATCCGTTCCGTGCGCATAATTCATTGAATGCCAAAAGTGAAAGAAAAAATCACCATAGTGGGTACAGAATCCATGGCTCGGCTGCCCGCCAAGGCCAAATAGTGAAAGGTCGGAAAACCATTCATTTGGATATTCCACGCGGGTTGGAAGCAAAGGACATACTGTCTTGTCGTCAAATGCTCCGTGGGCAATAAGAAACCGCGTTATCTTATAAGCAGGATCGTTGCCCTCGCCGCTGAGTAAATCCAATTGATTGTCTTCGAGTAACTTGCGCCGAAATACCATGAAGGACGGATGCAAAACTGTCGGAAGCTGGCCTTTTTGAGTTCTGCCTTCAAAGGAGGTCACCACACCAACAACCGTTTTATCTTCCAATTGTTTCAAGACATGTTCATCCCAGCCATGTCTCAGAAATAATGTGTCAATGTCACAAATTACGATTATTTCGTTGTCGGTGAGTGAAACCATTCGCTGCAGTGAGTCGCCGTGACGGAGCGGGCAGGGTATACAACCCGCAATGCTTCTGAAAACATGCGCAAATGAGTAATTTTCCATGATTTCATTGAAGCGCCTGCCCTCATCTGGCCGGCTGAAATTCTTCATGATGTAATAATCAAATTCGGACGTTGTATTTTCCATCAGGCTATTTAGATGCGCTGAAAGATATGCCGACGAATCATAATATGCGCTGTAGATCCCGATTCGCCGAGCGGGCTTTCTTGCCCACCTTGTTTTGCGACTGACGTATTCCAGAATCGGCAGCAAATTTACGGTTATTTTTCGCACAACCTTGCAATACAGGTTTGCGAATATTGTTCTCATTTGCCGGGCCATCGTCTATTATCCTCATTCAGCGGCCATGCCTGTGTCGCTTGGAAAAATCGGTCTTTCTCGTAGCATCCATTCAAATTCTAACGATCTCCCGAGATCTTATTTGCTCGACTCTCAGCCGATGCCCTGCATTGGTTAATAGCAAAGCCGGTGGCTTTTTGGATTCGGCGATAGTCATCAGGACGACTTCACAAACAGCAATTCGTGCTATTTATTTGGTGCACCGGAGTTGATATTACCTGCGTTCATTGCTCATTGGGCTGACCAAGCATGACTGTAACCATAGCAATTTTGACGGGAGGGCACCTTTGCCATAACCCTCGCGTGGTGAAGGAGGCGTCTGCGCTGGCGCGGGCCGGGTATGACGTTCATATTCTGGGAGGCTGGTTTGAATCGGCTTTAAAGGCGCGCGACCAGGCGATGCTTGCAGGCATGCCTGTCAGGTTTACTCCCGTGATTGACTTGACCTCATCACGGCCGGGATCATGGACACAACAACTATTCCTGCGGGGACGTGCTAAGGCGATGCGAACCATTGCCGGTTGGACCGGCCTGCGCAGCCATTTTCAGCTGGGGCTCGCAACCAATGCCCTTTACAAGGCAGCGAGGAAAATAAATGCGCGTCTATACATTGCGCACATGGAACCAGCTCTTCCGGCCGCACTGGATCTCGTGCGCTCGGGGAGGCGGGTCGGAGTGGATATGGAGGACTGGTATTCCGAGGACCTCTTGCCGGAGGCCAGGAAGGAGCGTCCCGTTGCCTTCCTGCGCAACCTTGAGGGAAAACTTCTGCGGAAAAGCGCGTACGCGACCTGTCCCTCGCGAGCGATGAGCGAGGCGTTGCGGACTAACTATGGATGCGTTCCACCAACCGTAATCCACAATTCGTTTTCGTGGGCCGATCGAAACTCGCTCGGCCCCGAGCTACGAGACAGAAAAGACCGGCGGATCCCGTCCATTCATTGGTACTCCCAGACAATCGGCCATGGTCGCGGGCTGGAAGATCTGTTCGCGGCGTTGCCACACCTTGAGCATGAAGTCGAGGTCCACCTGCGCGGACAACCGGTGGCGGGTTTCGACGCATGGCTCTCCGCCCGGGTGCCGGAAGCCTGGCGCCAACGGGTATTTGTTCACGGCCTCGTGCCCAACGAGCATTTGTTGTCCCGGATAGCGGAGCACGACATAGGCTTTGCCGGCGAAATGAAATTTTGCAAGAGCAGGGAGCTGACCATTACCAACAAAATTCTGCACTACCTGTTGGCGGGGCTCGCTGTGGTAGCCAGCGATACTGCTGGGCAGCGGGAGGTAGCCGAGCAGGCGCCTGGTGCGCTGTTACTCTATGCTTCTGGCGACGCGTCCGCTTTGGCGATGAAGCTAAATACGCTCCTCGAACTGCCGGAAAGATTGAAACATGCAAAGGCTGCCTCGCTGCGGGCGGCGGAACAGACCTTCTGCTGGGAACGCCAGGAAAATGTGCTGTTGGAAACTGTTGCACGCGTATTGGGTGGGTCAATTACCTGAATCGAAGCAGTGGTGAATAAGACATTCGAGATTCTTGCCCGGATCGGAAACCGGTTCGGCAAGCCGCCGGGATGGGAGCGCGTGGTGCGGCTGTTCGCCTCACCGGAGAAATGTCGCGGAATGCAGGATATCCGCGTGATGCGCGACGGGGTCGTTTTTATCGCTCAGCCCGCTATTCCACTTGGCTGGCACGTCACGCTTTTCGGGACCTATGAGCCTGAGTTGCGCGATATCGTACGGTCGGTGTTGCCAGTAGGCGGAATCGCATTAGATGTTGGCGCAAATGTGGGATGGCACACGCTCCTCATGGCCCATCTGGTCGGCCATGGCGGTCGCATTTTTGCTGTCGAGGCGAATCCGTCAGTGCGCAAGCGGTTGGCAGACAATCTTAAGCTCAACGGCTTTAGACAAGTGGAGATCATTCCGTATGCAATAGCGGATAGTGAGGGGGTAGTGGAGTTTTACGGCCCCGAAGCGGATGATGCCGGCTCGGGGGACGGGCATATAGTCGCGGTAACCGGGAATAACCGGCGAAATATTGTACGGGTCGAGTCGCGTTGCATCGATGCAATTTTCCCCGCGACCAAGGCTGAGCGATTGGATCTGATCAAAATCGACGTGGAAGGATTCGAGTGGCCGGCGCTTAAGGGCGCCGAGCAAACTATCGCAAGATTTCGACCGCATATAGTTTTTGAATATCTCGCCGAGTACGCTTCAAGGGGTGGCGGAACACCGGAACTGTTGGAAGAGTATTTTGAAAAACACCACTACAAGCTGCTTGCGATTGGCCGGGCTCGCAACCGACCTCTCGAACCGGGCAATTGGCCTCAATCGACTGACATCTGGGCGGTTCCTTCGAGTTGAATCGGGATCTTCTGCATTTTCACTATGAACTGCCCGCTTTGCTTTTCTGCCGATATTTCGGTCTTTGCCGCCTGGCCGGATTTCAGCGTGTTGCAATGCCGTGATTGCGGCTTTCGCTTCGTCGATACGGCGGCCCTTTACTATCCACAGAATGCCCAATTCGCTTTCGACGAGCCGGTAAGCGGGCCCCTGCGTCCGGACTGGCCGCATATTCAGCGAAGGGTTCGTGACGTTCTACGGTTCACGCTGCCACCCGGCCGGGTGCTCGACATTGGTTGCGGCAAGGGGGAACTCGCTCTAGCGCTGCACGAAAAAGGGTTCGAATGCTCAGGCGTTGACATGAAGCCGGACGCCATTTCCTACCTTCGGACGCATTGTCCGCAGGTTTCCTGGCATTGCATCGCGACCGGCGCTCTTGCCGCGCTCGGCAAGCATTTTGATGTGTTGACCTTGTATCATGTACTCGAGCATGTCGCCGACCCGAGGGCAACACTCGCGACGGTGAAAGCCCTCGCAAATCCGGGAGGATTAATCGTGATCGAAGTGCCGAATGTCGGCGGGTTGGAAGCGCGGTTGAAAGGCCGACGGTGGCACTATTACAAGGCGGACCATGTCAATTATTTTCGGGAGTCGGATTTGCGCCGGCTCGCCGCAGAACTGGATTTGACGGTCCTCGGTGTACGCGGTTACCAGCATTTCTCGTATCCGCAGAATATCGTCTGGAAGGATATGTTGAAGGGCGCGCTCGGTTGGCTCGGCTTTCAGGACGTAATCTCGGTGTTTCTTCGGGTTAAATAGAACAACAAACAATGGAACAAGTGACACGGGCCCCAACAAGGTGTTGCGGGAAAATCAAGTTTTGAACCGGGTTGATGCCGTGGCGGATAGTGATTGCCTTTCTACGGGCGGGAATTAAATGTTTTTTGAAAAGATGCGCCATCGACTGCGCATGCTGGTATATCCCGGCCTCGACCTTCACACGCGCAATCGCGCATCGCTGTGCCGTTTCTGGAAATCGGGCGCGCGCGACGTGCTCGATGCAGGCTGCGGTAATGGCTACTTTTCGTGGCTGGCGTACAGGTCTGGTGCGCGGGTGGTAGCAATGAGTAACAATCGTGCACAGGTAGAAAAGGCCACAGGGTTTTTGCTTGGATTCCGCAAGGCCGACCCGGCTCGTCTGCGTTTCGAGCAAAGCAATCTCTATGATCTGTCTGCGGAAGCGCGCACGTTCGATGAGATTATCTGCTTCGAAGTGCTGGAACATATCAAGCGCGATGGCGACGTTGTGAAAGAGTTTTACCGGATACTGCGGCCGGGCGGGCTATTGCATTTGTGCTGCCCCAACCGGCGCCACCCGCGACATCAGGCGGAAATTCTCGATCGGGATGAAGCGGGCGGTCACGTGCGCGCCGGCTACACGGAGGAGGATTTTTGCGCGTTGCTTGAACCACTGGGATTCAGGATTGACCTCGTGGCAGGCGCAGGTACCAAAGGCGTGTACTTTGCGGACCGTATATTGCGCACGATTTCGCATCGCGTGGGTAACTGGGCGGCGCTGCCATTGCTTCCATTCGCGCTGCCATTTCTCTGGTCCGCTGAGCTCAATCCGCCCCTGCCGTTTTCGCTCTACGCACGCGCGATAAAACCAGATGCTGCGGCATGATACGCCGGGCGCTCATTGTCACGAGTTCTTACGCCCCAACGATGATCGCGGACATGCAACGTGCGCGCCAGTTGGCGTGGGAACTGCCTGAAACAGGTTGGCAAGTCGAGATACTCTGCCCGGATAGCAGTTACCAGCATGCTTCGTGTATCGACCACGACAGCGCCGGATTTTTTTCGTCTGACACGTTGATTCATTACGTGCCGCAATATTTTTCTTGGCTGTCCAGGTTTTTGCGGCTCGGGAGCATCGGCTGGCGCGCCCTGTTTCCGATGCTCGTGGCGGGCAAGCGATTGCTCGGCCAGCGCGAATTCGATGTCATTTTTATTTCCACGACGCAGTTTCCGCTGTTTCTTCTCGGCCCGGCATGGCAAAAATGGCTGGGCACACCATATATTCTTGATGTCCATGATCCTTGCTATAGGGAGAACTCCGTTACGCCGATGTGGGCGCGGCCCAGCCTGAGACACGCTTTTAGCCATTGGCTTGCAAAGAAAATCGAATCTATTTCTGTCCCTGCGGCAGCCGGGTTGGTTGCGGTTTCTCCCGACTACATCCAGGCATTGCGCCGACGCTACGAGAACCGGAAGCCCTATTGGCTGGGGGCAGGCCGGCACGCAGTGATTCCCTTCACTGTCTTGCCGCGAGATTTTGCAGAGGCGGCGCGAAAAGCAATCGCATCGGCTCAATTGGGGAGCGGGCGGCAGATAAGAATTGTCTACGCAGGCGCCGGGGGAGACGTGATGCACCGGTCCTTCCTGCTCTTATGCAATGTCCTGGCGTACCTTAAAGTGCAGGATCCTCGCGCTGTCGACAGGATTCAGTTTGAATTATATGGAACGATGCTTGGCTGGCACAACGGCGATCCCAGGCATCTTACCGAGATTGCGTGTGAACAGCGTATCGCCGATCTGGTCAACGAAGACCCGCGCCGGGTTTCATATCGACGATCAGTCGAGTTGCTGCTGGAGGGCGACGGGATATTTATCCTTGGCGTCGACGACGCCGGCTACATGCCATCCAAGCTATTCAGCTACGCCGCCGCGGGCAAGCCGATGCTGGCGGTGCTACGCCGCGACGGCCCTGCTTTTGCGCAATTTCAAAAATTTCCTGAACTAGGGCATGCCATTTGGTTCGGCGAGTCCGGTGCAATGCCCGTGATCGACGCGGCCCGGGAAGTCGGAGATTTTTTGCGGGAATGCGTCGCTGGAAAGAAGTTTGATCGTCGGGCATTGCTGAAACCCTATACTGCCCTCTGCATGGCCCGTCGCCATGCAGAATTGTTTGAGGTATGCGTGAACACCAATGCATAAACGTCTGCACGCTGACGATCCGCAAACGTTTCCCGGCATTTTCGATTATGACCATACTCTTCGGCCATCCGGGCGGAAACCCTAATTCCTTTCACGCGGCACTCGCGCATTTTGAAGCGGGCCGTCTGGAGGCATTTTGCGTGCCCTGGCTGCCATCCCGGGCCACTTTGCATTGTCTGGAAGCTGTTGCTCCCAAGCCGTCTTTGGTGCATCGGCTGGCGCGGCGGCATTTTCCCGAGTTGGCGGCGGCGCCAACCGTGCAGGGGCGCGTTTTGGAGTGGGGCCGATTGATCAAAAGGGCCCTTGGCAATGGCGATGAACGGCTTTCATATGAAGCGAACGATTGGTTGATGCGTACCATGCGTAGTGAATGCCGGCGTCCGGCAGTCACTGCCGTGCACTCTTACGAAGATTGTTCCCTGTGGCAATTCGAAGAAGCCAGGCGTCTCGGCAAGGCGTGCATTTACGACATGCCGATCGGCTACTATCCCGCGTGGGAAGAAACCCAGGCGAATTTGGTCCGCCAATATGCCGATTGGGTTCCGGCAGGCGGTCTGCCTTCCAGTCGCCATGTACGTCCGGAGCAAAAGCGGCGGGAGATGGAGCTCGCCGATCTGGTGCTTGCCCCCAGCCGTTTTGTCGAAGAGACCGTTCGTAAATTCCATCCCGAAAAACGGCTGGCGCGCGCCGCCTACGGAGTTGACCTCGAATTTTGGCGTCCCGCGCAGAAAAATTCTGGTGAAGGCGTGCTGCGTTTCATTTATGCCGGTCAGCTTTCGCTGCGAAAAGGTATTCCCATGCTATTGGATGCATGGGAAGCGGCGGCCTTGCATGACGCAGAGTTGGATCTTGTTGGAATGTGGCAATTGGCGGAGCAGAAGCGATTGGCAATGCCGCGAGGTGTGCGCCTGTCGCCACCTTGCTCAAGGAGAGAGTTGCGCGAGCGGTATCTCGCTGCCGACGTGTTTGTGTTTCCGTCTTTCTTCGAGGGATTCGGATTGGTCCTGCTCGAAGCCATGGCCTGCGGGCTGCCGGCGATCGCGTCCACTGCCACTGCCGGTCCCGATGTGTTGAATGCATCGTGCGGCCGATTGATGCAAACGGGAGACCTCGAGTCGCTGGTGGATTACATGCGGTGGTTCAGCGGGCATCGCGATCAATTGCCCGAGATGAGTCGTGCCGCAAGGTCGATGGCCGAAAATTTTACCTGGGAAAAATATCGACACTGCGTTGCCGACGCGGTTGCACCATTTAATTGACATGCATCCCGCTGGCACATCCGCGCTTCGACCAAAAAGACGGCTCGCGATAGTCGTTTCTCACCCCATTCAATATTATGCGCCCCTCTACCAACGCCTTGCGCGGCGGGAAGATCTTGCCATAAAAGTTTTTTTTACCTGGCACACAGGTCGTGAAGCAGTGCCGGACCAGGGCTTCAAGCAGACGGTGATGTGGGACATACCACTGACGGAAGGTTACGATTTCGAACTCGTGCCCAATACTTCGCCCGACCCCGGAACGCATCACTTTCTCGGACTGAGAAATCCGTCGCTCGTCGCGCGTGTATTGGCATGGGGTCCGGATGTGGTTCATATCACGGGTTGGGCGTGGCTGTCGCACGTTTTGGCGATGAGAGCCTTTTCCCGGCATGGCGTTCCGGTTCTTTTTCGGGGCGATTCACACTTGCTGAATACGGCCCGCAGCGGACCTTTCTGGTGGCTCAAGCGAGCGATTTTGCAGTACGTATTTTCCTGGCCGACGGCATTCCTCTACGTAGGTAGCGCCAACCGCGCATACTACGAAGCATTCGGCGTTGGACGCGACCGCCTTTTTTTGTGCCCGCATTCCATCGATGTTGCGCGGTTCGCAGAGCCGGCGGAAGAGTTCGAGCGGGACGCCGCGAATTGGCGGAGGCAGATGCGGATTAATGATGAATGTAGAGTAATTTTGTTTGCTGGGAAATTCGAGCCTATAAAGCGGCCCGTTGAATTGATGCGCGCGGTCCTGGCGCTTGGTGATCCGCGACTGGTACTGGTCATGGTTGGAGCGGGAGAACTCGAGGACGAAATCAATTCGTTGGCGGGCGCGAATCCAGAATGCTTTCGCGTGCTGCCGTTCCAGAACCAAAGCCGCATGCCCGTCGTCTACCGTCTGGGGCACCTTGTTATACTTCCCTCGGCGGAAACGTGGGGCCTCGCGGTCAACGAGGCCATGGCTAGCGGGCGCCCGGTGCTGGTCAGCAACCGTGTCGGCTGCGCGGCAGACGTCGTCGATGACTCGTGCGGGCGTGTTTTCCCGTGGTCCGATATTTCCGTGATGATGCAATATATGAACGAACTGACTGAAGACCGGACGAAACTTGCGAAAATGGGGCGGTCCGCTGCGCGGCGGGCCTGGGCTTACGATTTTGCGAGTACCGAGACAGCGCTGATCGACTGCGTGCGGAAAACAGGTTTGCAATGAGCAGTTCAATCGCGCAAGAGCAGGATATTGCACTCAGTCACACGAATGCCACGTTTATCATAGCAAGTTGCCTGTTGGTCGTGATCGGCCTGATTTGGAGCGACTCACTGGAGCAATTGCTTGCATACTTTCTGATCGTGTTCGCGGCAATCCTGCCGTCATGGCTTTGGATACGCATGGGTGCACTGGGCATTCCTGTTTTCCCCGGGCTGGCCGCCGCTTACATTCCGACCTGCGCATTTCCCATACTTGGCGGTAACCAGAGCCTTTCGCTCTTTACGCCCTCGGATATTCTGCGCTCGGCTGCAACCGTGGCTTTGTTCCTGGTGACAGGAACCATCGTGTGGCGACTTATTGCGAATCTGGTGCGCGAGGGTATGGCCGTCCCGGCCAGCAGATTTAATGCGTCAGGAATGCTAGGGCTTGCATTTGCCGGTCTTGCAATCGGACTTTTGTTTCATATCAGCGCCAATGCCGGATGGCTTGCCGTGGTGGGCGAGTACTTTGGCGTTGTACGTTCTGTTGCGGGCACGATTGTGACGCTGGCCTGCTTTTTTTTTGGCATTGCGCGCGCTTGCGGTTACCTTCGAGGCGGAAATCTCTGGGTTGCAATCGCGGGCGTGGTCCTGCTTGTCGCGCTGACGTGGAGTTCACTGTTTCTGGTGGGGGGCATTATTTATTCGTTAGCGGCTTTATTTGGATATTCGATTGTGTCCCGGCGCGTATTTTGGCTGCCGGTAATAGTTCTGTTTACCACGACCGCGATTCTCCATGCCGGCAAAGCCGAGATGCGCGACAAGTACTGGGAGCCGGGAACAAACTCGGGTGCGCCATCTTCCTTGGCCCAGCTGCCAGATTTGGCGTCGGAATGGATCAGTGCTGGAATCGGCGCGATTGCCAGGGGCGAGATCAACCAGAACGTAATTGACCGTGCTTCGATCTTGCAGATGATCGTGCAGGCGCAGACGGAAACACCGGACCGTGTCGATTATCTTAACGGGGAAACCTACTCTTACATTCCCGCCGTTCTCGTGCCCCGTTTTATCGATGCTGATAAACCAACGAGCCAGGTGGCTATGAATTTACTAAATATTCGTTATGGCAATCTAACCGACGAGGGCGTAGCCTCTACTGCGATCGGCTGGGGTCTGATTGCGGAAGCTTTTGCTAATTTCGGGTACGCCGGCGTTGTTCTTATCGCCCTTATTGTGGGCGCCTGCTGTGGTGGGCTCGCTGTGTGGAGTAGCGGCGCGGAGTTAATTTCGCTGCCGACATTAATAAGCATTGCTGTCATGATGACATTGATCAACCTGGAGGCGGATTCCGTCGGGCTTGTTTCAACCCTTCTCCAATCGCTAATATCGGTAGTAGTCTTTCTTACTGCGTACAGGGCGCTTGCGATTTCTCGCGAAAGTGCCGTCTCGTCAAAAGCCGTCGTACTCTGAATTTGGCGCAGATGAAACGGTTCCCAATCCGCGGCTGGTAGCTAGAACACCTGGCGCACTCTGAACGACCCCTTTCTGCATGTATCCCGTTCTTCAGGTGGTTGCGAGCATTAATCGAAACACCGGTGGAACGTCACTCATGGTGACTCGTCTTGCTACGTCGCTCGTAAATCAAGGTCTGGACTGCATAATTGCGACACTTGACTACCGGGAGCATGGCCCTCAAATCGTGGCCGATAATGTCCAGGTAATGAGCATGCCGACCGGAACCCTAACGCGGTGGTTGCGAGGGTGGAGTCCCGCGTTTCGGCGTCGGCTGGCGGCAATGGCGTCCGAGAACGTGAGCGTTGTGCATAGTCACGGCCTCTGGATGTTGCCGAACCTTTACGCCCGGCAAGCCGCCATTGGATCGCATGTGCCGCTGGTCATTTCTCCGCATGGCATGCTCGAAGAATGGTCGTTCGGCCATAACCGTTTGAGGAAGAAGATGGCCTGGAATCTTTATGAGCGGGCCAATCTAAAAGCGGCAGCGCTCTTCCATGCAACTAGCGAAGCCGAGGCGGCATCGATACGGGTTTTGGGTCTACGTCAGCCTATCGCAATCATATCGAACGGCGTTGACCTGCCGGATCTGGCAACCATACCCGCGCGCAGTCCGCTTGAAAAAAGATTCCCCGGACTCGGGGGCAAGCAATGGCTGCTTTTTCTTTCACGCATACATCCCAAGAAAGGCGTTGCCGAGCTGCTCCGCGTTTGGGGGAAGCTCGCCGCGAGCTACCCGGACTGGCAATTGGTGATTGCCGGCCAAGACCTCGACGGCTATTCGAAGACGATAATGCGGCAGGCGGCCGTACTCGGGCTAACCAATCGCGTGACGTTTACGGGAATGCTCATTGGGGAAGACAAAGTTTGTGCTATGGGAAACGCCGGTTTGTTCGTGCTCCCCACCCATTCGGAAAATTTTGGACTGGTCGTGGCAGAAGCGCTTGCACACGGGGTGCCAGTAATCACTACAACTGCCGCCCCATGGCGAAACCTTATAGATAACGGCTGCGGTTGGTGGATCGAACCGGGAGAAGCGGAACTCCTGGCAAACCTCACTCATGCGATGGGACTTTCCGCGGAAGAGCGGCGGGCAATGGGATCGCGCGGGCGGGACATGGTGGAGAGGAATTACGCCTGGACACGGGTTGCCGCGGAGATGAAGAGTGCATATGCGTGGCTGTGCAAAGTTGGTCCGCGGCCAGGCTGCGTGGAGACGGATTGAAGATCGCGATAGTTCTCGGTCCGTTTCAGCCTTTGCCGCCGGGCGGATTCGGGGCTGTCGAGAAGATATGGTTTGAACTCGCGCGGGCGTTTGCCGTGCGGGGACACGACGTGTGCGTGATCGGCAAGGGCGGCCGCGGCCGCGATGATTATTTCGACGTCTCTGGCCTGCGCATCATCGAGACCCCGGGTTCAAATGCGACCGGGCGGCTCATCCTCGATCTCTTCAAGGACCTTCTATACTCTCTTCGAATAGCCAGGGCGATACCGCGATCGGATATCGTGGTCACGAACACTTTCTGGTTGCCAGTCGTGCTGACGCCGCTTAAGCACTTGAAAGGAAAGGTTGTCGTGCACGTCGCACGCTACCCGAAGGGGCAGATGTGGCTTTACCGAGGTGCCGATGCAATTCAGGCGATCTCGGGTTCTGTTGCCCGTGCCATAACTCAGCAGTGCCCCGCGCTAAAGCGCAAGGTTACGGTGTTAGGATATCCAATTGATACCGCTATCTACTGCCCGCGGGCGCAAAGGCGACAAACCTCGGCAGATCCGGTAATTCTGTACGTCGGCAGGATTCACCCGGAGAAGGGCGTGCACTTGCTGGTGGAAGCCTTCCGCCGAGTCGTCGACCGTATTCCGTCAGCGCTTCTGAGAATCGTCGGCCCCGCGGCCAAACGCCATGGCGGCGGCGGCAATGAATACACCCGGTTGTTACGTGAGGCAGCAGCGGGTTTATCCGTGGAGTTCGTGGAACCGATTTTCGATGATGCAGTTTTGTCGGAAGTGTATCGGGAAGCGGATTGCTTTTGCTATCCCTCACTGGCCGAGAAGGGGGAAGCTTTCGGCCGCGCGGTTCTCGAAGCGATGGCCACCGGACTGCCCTGCGTGGTTTCAAACCTGCGGTGCTTCTCGGACATCCTTACTCATGACCATGACGGGATCGTTTTCGATCACTCCGGGCAAGCTCCCGAATTGCAACTTGCGGAGTCTCTAATCCAGGTTCTTGCTGATACTGGCCTCTCCTCGCGACTGGGAAAAAACGCGGCCGCAAGGGCGAAAGAGTTTGAACTCGAGAAAATCGCGACGCGTTACCTGGATTTGTTTGCAGCAGTTGCCGCAAATTAGGAGAATTGGGCAAATGATGAGGGCCGCAGCGGAAAAACTGACCAGGGGATTGTGCTATCGGAAAAGAATGCCGAAAGAATTTGGTCGCAATCCCATTTGGGTTTCTCCATCTGCCGGCCTGAAGTACCTGCTCAAAGGGATAGCTAGCGTCGATCCTGTCCTGTTCAGGCTTGCTCGAGAATTCATCAAAAGCGGCAATGTGGTCTGGGACATCGGGGCGAACCTTGGACTATTCACGTTCGCTGCCGCACATGTCTCGGGGAAATCCGGTCTGGTGATCGCACTGGAACCGGACGTCTGGCTCGTTCAACTTTTGCGGAGATCATGTTTGATACAGTCTGCAGCGTCGGCGCCGGTGCAGGTTATTCCGGCGGCCGCTGCACAATCCGTCGATCTGCGAACTTTTTGCATCGCTCGCCGGGCCCGCTCGGCGAACTTTCTCAAGGGCTACGGCTCATCTCAAACCGGCGGGGTTGTGGAGGAGCAAATTGCAATCACTCTTACGCTTGATTGGCTTGCGGAACGGCTTCCGCATCCTGACGTACTGAAGATCGATGTTGAAGGCGCTGAACTGGAAGTGTTGAACGGGGCAATCGGATTGCTGGAAAGGAAACGGCCTATATTGTTGTGTGAGGTGTCAAGTGAGATCTCGCAGGCCGTGACGAAATTGCTCCGGGCCAATCGCTATAAAATTTACAATGGCGAAATCGATCGAGGGCAAAGAGCAGAATTGTCATCCGCTCCGTGGAGTACCATTGCAATTCCTGAGTGACAGGTTTTCGCGGAGATGGCGCCGTGTTTGAGAGCGTGACGCCGGTAATCCTCACCTATAACGAGGCGCCGAATATCGCGCGCACACTTGAGCGGCTGTGCTGGGCAAAGCGCATTGTTGTGGTGGACAGTTTCAGCGCCGATGAAACGTGCGCCATCGTTGCGGGTCATTCCCAAGCCGCGCTGTTCCAGCGGCATTTCGATTCCCACGCAAATCAATGGAACTACGCCATTTCTGAAACGGATATCAAAACCAACTGGGTGCTCGCGCTCGATGCGGATTATGTTCTGTCCGATGAGTTGGTTGAAGAATTAAGAAATCTGGTTCCGCCTGCGGATGTATCGGGTTACCGGGCGCGGTTTGTATATTGTATTGAAGGCAGGCCGCTGCGCGCGACGGTGTATACGCCCGTCACCGTGCTATTCCGGCGGGACCGTGCGCGCTATACGCAAGACGGGCACACTCAACGGGTAAGGGTAGACGACAGGATCGAGACTTTGTCGAATGTCATTTATCATGATGATCGAAAAGTTTTGGCGTCGTGGCTGGAGGCGCAACGTCGCTATGCGCTCATCGACGCCGAAAAGCTGCGGAGTGCGCAGTGGAAAGCGCTGCGCTGGCCGGGGAAAATCCGGCGACTGCGAGTCGTCGCGCCGTTTGCAATGCTGTTTTATTGCCTGTTCGTAAAAGGGCTGATACTGGACGGGCGGGCCGGCGTTTTCTACTCGTTCCAGCGGATGTTCGCCGAGTTATTGCTGTCGCTCTATCTATTAGAGAGCGATCTTACGCAAAGCACCGTGTCGCGCGAAAAAGATTAGGCCGGATGCCGCATTACATACTTGGCCTTAACGCCTACCACGGCGATTCCTCTGCTTGTCTTGTTAAAGACGGGGTGCTTGTTGCAGCCGTGGAAGAAGAGCGCTTTCGCCGCGTCAAGCATTGGGCGGGGTTTCCGTCCGACGCAATTCGTTATTGTTTGACCGAGGCAGGTATCCGGCTGGGTGATGTGGACAAGGTCGCGATCAATCAGAATGCGTCAGCGAACCTGTGGAAGAAGGTGGCCTACATGGTTACGCGCCGGCCGGATTTGTCGCTGGTACTCGAGCGCATTCGTAACAAACGCCGGCGCGTCGGCGTGGGCGCGGAACTTGAACGCTCATTTCCGGGCGAGCGGCTGCGCGCAGAAGTGTGCGCGGTAGAACATCATCTCGCTCATTTGGGCTCGGCGTTTCTCGTGTCTCCGTTCGAAGAAGCGGTCGCGGTGTCGGTGGATGGTTTCGGTGATTTTGCGAGTGCCGCGTGGGGTGTCGGTAATGGCACGCGCGTCGAGGTCGACGACGAAGTCTATTTCCCGCATTCGCTCGGCATTTTCTATCAGGCGCTGACGCAGTTTCTCGGCTTTCCCGCCTACGGCGACGAATACAAGGTCATGGGCCTCGCGTCTTATGGAGAACCGCGCTTCCTGAACGAGATGCGGGAGATCGTGACACTGAAGGAAAATGGCGCGTTCCGGCTGAGTCTGGATTATTTTCTCCATCATCGCGAGAAAATTGCGTACGAATGGGAGAACGGCGAGCCCACGTTCGCCAATCTTTATTCGTTGCGTCTGACTGATCTGCTGGGGCCGGCGCGCGGTAAGGACGACGAACTGACCCAGCGCCACAAGGACATTGCGCGGTCGGTGCAGGCGATGTATGAAGGGGCGCTTTTCCATTTGCTCAACCGACTGCACGAGCGCTACCGCATCGATGCGCTGGCGCTCGCTGGCGGTTGCGCGATGAATTCCGTCGCGAACGGCAAGGTGTATCGCAACACGCCGTTCAAAAAGCTTTATGTCCAGCCGGCGGCGGGAGACGCAGGCGGCGCGGTCGGGGCGGCG
>JBKJMN010000209.1:0-18059 GCA_046596405.1 Burkholderiales bacterium | reverse complement strand
GTGTCGAGCCCGACCACGTCGGCAGTGCGGAACGTGGCGCTTTTCGGGCGTCCGATCAGCGGGCCGGTCAATGCATCGACAACGTCGAAGCCGAGACCGAACTGCTGCGCATGGTGGATGGTCGCCAGCATGGAAAAAACGCCCACGCGGTTGGCGATGAAGTTCGGCGTGTCCTTCGCGCGGATTACACCTTTGCCGAGTGTGGTCACCAGGAATTTTTCGAGGTCGTCGAGCAGGGACGCATCGGTGCGCTCGCACGCGATCAGTTCGACGAGATGCATGTAGCGCGGCGGATTGAAGAAGTGCACGCCGCAGAAACGATGCCGCAGCGTCTCCGGGAACGCCTGCGCGAGCGTGTTGATCGAGAGGCCGGAGGTGTTGCTCGCGAAAATCGCGTGCTCGCTGAGATGCGGAGCGACCTTGCGATAGAGGTCGGTCTTCCAGTCCATGCGCTCGGAAATCGCCTCGATCACGAGATCGCACTCTTTGAGCCGATCGAGATGCTGGTCGTAATTCGCGGGCTGGATCAGCGCGGCATTGCGCGCAACCGCGAGGGGACTGGGCTCCTGTTTCTTGAGCTTGTCGATCGCTTTGATCACATTGCCGTTGAGATCGCCCTCTTTTGCCGGCAATTCGAACAGCAGCACTTCGACGTTCGCGTTGACGAGGTGCGCGGCGATCTGCGCGCCCATGACGCCGGCGCCGAGCACGGCGGCCTTGCGCACTATAAACGGTCGATTGGATTGCATCCGGAACCCCTTCTCGCGGGGCGTGCAGTTTAACACGCCCGGCGGAGCCGGCGACCGGAAGGCGGTGGCGACGATTACCGGACGCTAGAGGAACCGGCTAAAACGAATGCGAGTACTGCAGCGAGAGGATATCGACCTGGTTCTTGAACTGGCCGATGAGTCTGAGTCCCGTCACCGGTGCGACGTTATTGACCGAAGCGTTCTTGACGAACTCATGCGCATAGCCGACATCCACGGTGCCGGCCTTGCTGACCTTCATTTGCGCGCCAAACGCCAGCCACGTCCGATCCTGGTCGGGCAGGCGCGCCGTGCGGTCGACGTCATTGGTGGGCGTCTTGTCGTAGGCGACGCCGGCGCGGAATTTCCACGTCGCGTTCGGCTTGTAGTTCGCGCCGAGGGACGTGCGCCACGTATCGCGCCAGTTGAAGGTCAAAGAGACCGGCGCCGCGCCCGTTAGCGCACCGCTCGTGCGCACGACGGTCAGCTGTTTCACATGGCTCCAGCCCGTCCAGGTCACGTCGCCCATGATGTCCCACTGCGGCGCAAGCGCATGGAACACGCTCACCGAAGCCGTATCGGGAGTCGTCAGGCCTGCGGTGGCCGAGCTGCTGCCGCCCAGTAGCACCGGCGCCGTCAGCGTGCCGGTGGCCTGGTAGTTGATCGCGGTGCGATAGTGCGCGCCGATGCGCGTACTCGTCGTGGGTTGGAAGAGAACGCCAAAATTGTAGCCGACCGCGCTGTCGCTCAAGTTGGGCTCGACGAAGCCGATGGCAATCTGGCTGTTGAACTTGATTTCGGCCTTCTGGTAGTTCACGCCCGCGCCCACGGAAAACATATCGTTTATCTTGTAAGCGACGCTGCCGTTGAGATTGTAAGTCTTGACCTGAGAGGTGAGCGCGATAGACTGCCCGCGCCAGCCGGCGTCGTACGCGGTCTTGAGGCCGAACGGCGTGTTGAACGCCGCGCCGACGCTCCATTTGTCGCTGAGCTTGTGGGTGACGAAACCCTGCGGAATATAAGTCCAGTCGCCGCCATCGCCTCCCTCGCCGGTGCCGATCGGCAGCGTCGAGCCGTTGTTCTCGAACTTGAAGGACGGCCTCAATATCTGGGCCGCGACCGCGAAATTGGTGGTTCCCGGTAGCGCGGTCATTCCCGCGGGGTTGTACCAGACGGTGCTCGCGTCTTCCGCCACCGCCGCGCCGCCGGCAAATGCATTGCCGGTGCCGCTGCCGTTTTGGGTAGCGATGCCGAACCCGCCGGCCATCGTTGTCGACGTTATTGCGGCAAGCGCCGCAGCGACCGCAGCGCGCGCGATTTCGTTGGTCTTTGCCATAAGTCCCTCCACCTGGGTTGAACCGCTGTCTTCGGACACGACGCTCTTACACTTGGCATATTACTCATCCGGCCCCTTTTTACAACCGGATTTCGCGCTACTGTTGCACCGATACCACACGGGGGCGGCGCTGGTGGTCCACCGCGACGTAAGTCAGCGTCGCTTCCGTGACTTTGACGGTCTCCTCTTTCTCGGGATTACGCTGGGCATAGACCTCGACGCCGACCGTGATCGACGTGCGCCCTACTTTCACGATTTCCGCATAAAAACTCACTACGTCGCCGACCATGACCGGCTGCCTGAATACGAAAGAGTTGACCGCGACCGTCGCCACCCGTCCCCGCGCGCGCCGGATGGCCGGAATGCTCCCCGCAATGTCCACCTGCGACATCACCCAGCCGCCGAAGATGTCCCCGGTCGAATTCGAATCCGCGGGCATGGGCACGACACGCAGGGTCGGATCTTTGCCCGCCGGCAACGCATGATTTTCATCGCTCACGCCGCACTCCCCTCGCTTTCCCCCTCACGCCTCTCTCCTCTCGCCTCTCGCCTCTCGATTTATCAGTGTCCCGTATACATCTGGTCAAGTTCGCCCTGGAATTTCTCCATCACGCGCGGCCGGCGCAGCTTTAGGGTCGGGGTGAGCAGGCCGTTCTCGACCGTCCACGGGTCAAGCGCCGCGCGGATCCGCCGCACCTGCGCGTAACCCGGAAACTCTTTCATCTGCGCCGCGATGCGCGCGAGCAGCACTTTTTCCACCGCGGGATCGCGCAATGCGCCGGCGTCCGCCAGGTAACCTTTTTCGGCCGCGAGTTTTGCCCATCGCTCAGGGTTCAGATTCGTGAGCACGCTCAGGTAAGGTTTACCCTCGCCAATCAGCATGACCTGCTCGAACAATGGATCGCGCGTGATCGCGGCTTCGATGTCGACGGGGGGTATCTTCTCGCCGTTCGACATGACGATGATCTCCTTCAAACGCCCGGTGATAAATACATGGCCGCCGTCGTCGATGCGTGCGGTGTCGCCCGAGTTTAGCCAGCCATCGGCGTCTATCATCGCGCGCGTCGCTTCCGGGTTGTTCCAGTAGCCCAGCATCACGTTCGGCCCTCTGATCATCAGCGCGTTCTTGTCGCCGAGCTTGATTTCAACGCCGGGAATCGCCTTGCCGACGCTCGCCGGCAGGTTGTCGCCGGGGCTGTTGGCGCACGCGACTGGACTCGTCTCCGTCAGCCCGTAACCCTGAATCACCGGCAGCCCGAGCCCGATGAACACGCGCGAAATATCGGGCGCCAACGCGGCGCCGCCGGCAAATGCGGTCTGCAGTTTGCCCCCCAGCCGCGCCATTATCTTGCGCGCGACCAGCGCATTGAGCACCGGCCACAGCAGGAACCCGGGCTGCCAGCCGCCGCGCCCCTGCGCATGCTCGAAGCGCGCCCAGCCGATATCGACCGCGAGCCTGAACAGCTTTTTGCGCAGCGGCGGACCATCGTCGAGCTTGGCCTTGATCGCGGCATACACGCGCTCGTAAATGCGCGGCACCGAAATCAGCATGCTCGGACGTATCGTCTGCAAGTCTTCGCCCAACTGCTGCACCGAGCGCGCGTACACCGTCGTCGCGCCGCACATGACAGTCAGGTAGTAACCGCAGGTGCGCTCGAACGTGTGCGACAAGGGCAGAAACGACAGCAGCACGTCGCTCGCCTTTACCGGCACGACCTTGAGGCAGCCCTCAGCGTTGGTCAGGATGTTGCGGTGGCTTAGCATTACACCTTTGGGCCGCCCGGTGGTACCGGACGTGTAGACGATGGTGACGAGCGTCGCCGGATCGCGCGGCACGTGGCGGGTGTCACCGCCCTCGTCAGGCAGCCATTGCCCGACCGATTTTAACCGCGGTTCATCGGTGGCCGGTGCCTGCTCCTCGACCGTCAGTATGCGCACCAGCCCGCCGAGTTGGTCGCGCACGGTGGCGAATTCTTTCCACTGCTCGTTGGTGCCGAGCAACAGCACTTTGCAACTGGCGTCGTTCAGAATGTAGGCAACGTTGTCGCAGCGGTCCTGGGTATAGAGCGGCACGACGACCAGCCCGAGCCCCATCGCCGCCTGGTCGAATATCACCCATTCCGGCGAGTTGCGCAGCATCACCGCGACACGGTCGCCCGCTTTGAGGCCGTCGCGCTCGAGCGCCGATTGCCAGCGCGCTACCTGGCGGTCGATCTGCGCCCACGTGTAGTCGCGCCAGTTCGCGTGCTGCGGGTTGTAATCGCGATAGGCGGTCGTTGCGGGCGTGCGCCGGACGCGCTCGCGAAACAATCCATCGAGCGTCACCGCCTCCACTGCAGATATGGCATGGCCCATCGGCTCGGTCATGGCTGCCCCCTCGGGTTTACGGTCAGTTGGTGTTTTTAGTCCAGGAACAGGTCCGGATAAAGACGCGTTCCCGGCGTTACCGCATAGTGCGCGAAATCGGCGATGCCTTCCTCGCGCAATACTGCCTCATCGATATAGAAATTGCCAGTATGCAGGCGGCTCGGCCGCTTGAAAATCGCGGACGCGGCGTCGGCCATGATCGCGGGCTGGCGGCTCGCCTTCAGGATCTCCGCCGGAAAGTTCACCTCGATCGCCGCGGTCGCGATCGTGGTGCGCGGCCACAACGAGTTGACGGCAATGCCGCGCTCCGCCAATTCCGCCGCCATGCCGAGCGTGCACATGCTCATGCCATATTTAGACATCGTGTAAGCCGTGTGATTCTTGAACCACTTGGCGTCCAGATTGAGCGGCGGCGACAGATTCAGGATGTGTGGATTCGGCGCTTTCACGAGATGCGGAATGCACGCCTGCGACGCCGCAAACGTGCCGCGCACGTTGACGCCGAACATCAGGTCGAAGCGCTTCATCGGCGTTTGCAGCGTGCCCGTCAGCGCGATCGCGCTCGCATTGTTCACGAGGATGTCGATGCCGCCGAAGCGCGCGACCGCGCTCTCGACCGCCGCGTGCAAGGAACTCTCATCTCGCACGTCGACCTGCACCGCCAGCGCGTGGCCGCCGGCCACCTCGACCTCGGCGGCGACGCTATGGATAGTGCCCGGCAGCTTCGCGTTCGGCTCGACGGTTTTCGCCGTCACGACGATGTTCGCGCCGTCACGCGCGCAGCGCAACGCGATCTCGCGGCCGATCCCGCGGCTCGCGCCGGTAATGAATATCGTTTTTCCTTGCAGCGACATTTACCCCTCTCAATCAAAAACGTTCATCGCGAAGGACGCGGTTCAAGATTTATTTGCCTTTGAATTCAGGTTTGCGTTTTTCTACAAATGCAGTAACGCCTTCAGCGAGATCCTGCGTGCCGGCGCAGCGCACGAACGCCTGTGCCTCGGCTTCGAGTTGCGCGGTGAGCGGACGCTCGAACGTGCGATTGACGAGCGCTTTGGTTTCGCCGTACGCGACCGTCGGCCCGTTGCCAAGCCGGTGCACGATCTTCCCGGTCGCTGCCGTCAACTCGTCGGCGGGCACGACCCAATTCACGAGGCCGTGGTTAAGTGCGGTGGCGGCGTCGAATGTATCCGACAACATCATGAGCTCGAGCGCCTTGCGCGTGCCGACGATGCGCGGCAGGAAGTACGTGCTGCCGCCATCCGGGCTGGTGGCGATCCTGCTGTAGGCGAGCGTGAACTTGGTATCCGCCGCGGCAATCGCGAGATCGGCCGCCGCGAGCAGGCTCACGCCGGCGCCGGCGACGGCACCATGCACGCTCGCGAGCACGGGCTTGGCTGCTTCGCGCAACGCGACGATCGCATGGTGCAGTTCTCCGGCGAGCTTCTCGACCATGGCCGGCAACTGCGCGAGATTGGCGTGGAACAACGCGACATCGCCACCCGCCAGAAATGCCGGGCCATTGCCGCGCAACACGATGACCCGCACCACTGCGTCATCGCGCGCTGCTTCGCAAACCGCGCGCAGGCGCACGATCATATCCGCATCGAACGCGTTCATGACCTGCGGGCGATTGAGCGTGATGGTCGCGACGCCGTCCACCACTGCATAGTTCAGAGTCTCAGCGGACATACAACAAGACCAAACGGCGATTCGCCGCAGATAGACGCAGATAAACGCGGATGAATTCAAAAAACATTCTTTTATCCTCGATTTGTATCGGCGTGTGTCTGCGTTTATCTGCGTTTATCTGCGGCTGAGAATGGATTTTGATTTCACTTGCGTCCAAGCACTCCGCGCAAAGATTCGAACGTGACCGCCTGCGTGGTCTGGAAGATTTCGGACTTGCCGAGATCGCGCGGAAAATCGTCGACCATGATGACCTTGCGCCGCAGCGCGTGCGCGCGATCGATGAGGGCGGACTCGGCCGCGGTAATCACGCCTTTGCTCAGCGCCTGCTGCGTGAGCTCGTCGGCGAAGCGTCCGCTGATGGCGCCTGACCTCGCGGCGCCGCGTATCCTGGCTTCCACGGGTTCGGCCGCGATTACGGCGCGTAGCGCGGCTTCGAGCGCGCCGACGGCTTCGTCCTCGTTTTTCGGTATGAATACGCCGGCGGTCAGCCGGTCACGCGCTGGTCCGGGCTCGAGCAACGTATGCACCACGGAATGGCCGAGCGAATCGCGCGGCGCAGCGAATTCGCGGCCGCAAGGGAAAACGACGTAACGCATGAGGCCCGCGACGAACCGGTTCGGCAGATTGTCGAACAGGCCGTAAAACGCGTGTTCGATTTTTTGCAGCGCATCCTGCATCGCCCAGTGCACCAGTGGCAGATCGTCCGCGGGGCGCCCGCTGTCTTCGTAGCGTTTCAAAACGGCGGAGGCGAGATACAGCCAGCTCAGGATGTCGCCGAGGCGCGCCGACAGGCGCTCGCGGCGCTTCAACGACCCGCCGAGCACGAACATCGCGGCGTCCGCCATCAACGCGAAGCCGCTCGATAGACGCGTGAGCGTCTGGAAGTAGCGGTGCGTGTGCGCATCGCCGGGGGCGCCAACGAATGCCGCGCGCGTCAGGCCCAGCCACAACGCGCGCGCAAAGTTGGCGACCACGAACGTCACGTGCCCGAAAAACGCGGCGTCGAAATCGACGAGTGCCTTGCGCTGGTCGGACTCCTGCGTCGCCGCGATTTCTTTCAACACGTACGGGTGTCCGCGGATCGCGCCCTGACCGAATATGATCAACGCGCGCGTCAGGATATTGGCGCCCTCGACCGTGATCGCGATCGGCACGCTCTGGTAGCCGCGCGCAAGATAGTTGCTCGGCCCCATGCAGATGCCTTTGCCGCCGTGCACATCCATCGCATCGTTGGTGACGATGCGCGCCAGTTCGGTCAAGTGATACTTGACGATCGCCGACACGACCGCGGGCTTTTCGCCGAGATCTATCGCGCCCGCCGTCATCACGCGCGCAGCTTCCATCAGATACGTGTGCCCGCCGATGCGCGCGATCGCCTCTTCGACACCTTCGAAATTGCCGACCGGCATCTTGAACTGCGTGCGCACGCGGCCGTACGCGCCGGTCGTCAGCGCGCACATCTTCGCCATGCCCGTGCCGTTGCCCGGCAGCGAGATCGAGCGGCCGGCGGCAAGGCAGTTCATCAGCATCTTCCAGCCCTGGCCGACGTAGTCGACGCCGCCGATCACGTACTCCATCGGAATAAATACGTCCCTGCCCCAGTTGGGGCCGTTCATGAACACCGCGTTTAGCGGCAAATGCCGGCGGCCGATCTGCACGCCCGGGGTTTTGGTCGGGATCAGCGCGAGCGTGATGCCGACATCGTCCTGCTGGCCCAGAATATGCGCGGGATCGTAAAGGCGAAACGCGAGGCCCAGCAACGTCGCGATCGGCCCCAGCGTAATGTAGCGCTTCTCCCACGTGAGCCGGATCCCGAGCACATCGGGTTGGCCTCCCCATTCGGCGCGGCACACGATGCCGAAATCGGGGATGCCCCCTGCGTCCGACCCTGCTTCGGGGCTGGTCAACGCGAAGCACGGCATTTCCAGCCCCTTCGCGAGCCGCGGCAGGTAGTGATTTTTCTGCGCGTCGGTGCCGTAATGCAAGAGCAATTCCGCCGGCCCGAGCGAATTGGGCACCATCACGGACACCGCCGCGGTGCCGCTGCGCGTAGTGAGCTTGGTCACCACTTCGGAATGCGCGAGCGCAGAGAAACCCAACCCCCCGAATTGCTTCGGGATGATCATGCCGAGGAAACCCTGGTCTTTGATAAACTGCCACGCAGTCGGCGGCAGATCGTTCAATTCGTGAGTGATCTGCCAGTCGTCGAGCATCGCGCACAGCTCTTCGACCGGCCCCTCGACGAACGCCTTCTCGTCGGCGCTGAGCGTCGGCTTCGGATAAGCGAGCAGTTTGTTCCAGTCCGGGTCACCGCTGAAAAGATCGCCGTCCCACCAGACCGTTCCTGCATCGAGCGCTTCCTGCTCGGTCGGCGAAACGTGCGGCAGTATGTTGCGGAACAATGCGAGCAGCGGCGCGCTCACGACGGCGAGCCGCAGCGGCGAAGGGTTCAGCAACAGCGCGCCGATGGCGAACACCACCCACAGCCCCATCAGCACCGGCTGCGAAATATTCCCTTCGAAAATCAATGCGCCGAAGCCGACGCCAATCACGCTGGTCCAGCCCAGCCCGCTATAGCGGCGATATGCGCATACCCAGATGGCGGCGAGTATCGCCAGCACGATCAGCCACGCATTCATGTTGTTATCCTTCCCGCTGCGAGCGGGCGTGCTCGCAGACAATTCCCCCGGCGCATGTCAGCATACACGCGCCCCGCGGGAGCGGCAACGCGACCTGTTCAGCCGACTTGGCGTCACCCCGCCCTGTAATCTAGGGTGTCGGCTGAGGCGGCGAGCATCTGAGGCGGCAAGCATAGCAGCGACAGAAGAAAAACCAGCCACCATGAGAGAATGCGTCACGGTCAGGTAGTATCCACCGTTCACTTAGAAGAGGAGTTCGCCATGCCATTGATGCTTCGCTTGCTGATCGTTCTTACCCTTGAATTTACCCTCGGCCTGACCTGCGCTATGGCAGATTGCGCGCGCGACCGCGCCGGCGCGATTTCCTGTTCGCAGCATCCGGGTGGCGGTGCGATTCGCGACAATGCTGGCGGCGTGCAATGCGGCAAAGGTCAGTGCCGCCGCGACCGGGCAGGCAATATACGTTGCTCGAACGTAATCGGCGGCGGGGCGGAAACCGATTACACGGGTGTCGTGAAATGCCTCGGCGGGTGTGAGCCCAGTTCGGATTCCCAGTGCACCAGAGGCGTTGAATAAACCCCCGGGCGCGCGGATGAATCGCAGCGCCGCAAAACCGGCCGCGGAAAAGCGAAGCAGCGCCCGCGCTACGGATGCGGATGCGCGAGCGCTGCGATTTTTTTCATTTCCCACACGAAGGCCTGCAGTCCCGCGGGCTTGGTCACGTAGCGGTCGGCCTGCATGCCGAAACTCTTCAGCATGTCCTGCTCGGCTTCCGAGCAGGTCAGCACGACGATCGGGATATTCTTGAGATCGTCGCGGCGCTTTATTTCACCGAGGACCTCGTGGCCGTTGAGCCGCGGGATATTAAGGTCGAGCAGCACGACGTCGGGCTTGGGGTTGTCGTTGGACTGAATGGTGCGGCACAAATAGGACAGCGCATCGACACCGTCCTCGACGACGTGTAACTGATGCGGCACGCCGGCGGCTTCGAGTGCCTCGCGCGTCATCCGCACATCGGCCGGATTGTCTTCGACGAGCAGGATTTCGAGCGGCTCGCGCAATGCGGCCGCTTCGCCGCCCGGCGCCTGCCCTCCGCCGCTTGTCGCGCTCCCGGCTTTTTCCTTCGCGAGCCTTTGCAGGCGGCCCAGCGCGGTGCCGTACGTATGCAGCGCCTGCTTGATCAGCGCCACGGCCTCGTCGTCGAGCCGCTTCGACGCCGCATCCAGTTCCGGCACGAGCTGGTCGAAGCGCTCCCATACGTCGGCCACGCCCCGCATCGGCAGCCGCGTGATCGACTCGGGGACCGGCTGGATCGCACGGTCGTAGCGCACAGCTTCGGCATATGAAGTCAGGAGAAAGAAAATTTCGTGCTCGTTTTCGGCGGTACGGATGACGTCGGTAAACATGGCGATTCTGCTCCCTGTAAATGGCATGTGGATTTTGCGCAAGGGCGGCACGCGATCATTGTGAACTAAATCGCCGCGCACGGCGGTGCGCGCGGCAATGTGGAAATTTTATTTACCCGGGACGGTGCTGCGGGTTCGATTTTTGCTGTGCGGGCAAAATATTATGCGCCCACGTCAGCATCGGCTGCGTAACCATTATGACGCCACCGGTTCTTCGAAAGTTCATTGTGCCCCTGGATTTGCGAATCACTTGAGTTTCACTACGAAATGAACAAAGCATAAAGAGCGCCAGGTACGTGTTTGTCTGCAAACGACGACAGAATGCGTACTACCAACCGAATACGAAAATTGAGATTGTCGCCCGCGATCCATTGCATTCTTATTACGCGCGAATCACGCGCGTTGCTCCACCGATTCATCCGTGGCACCATGAGCGCGAGGAGGAATTACATGGAAATACGCCACATGGGCCCGATCGGCGCGCTGATCAGCGGCGTCGATGTCAAAAACATCAACGACGCGATGTTCGCGACGATTTATCAGACGTGGCTCGACTGCAACGTGATTTGCGTGCGCGACCAGGCACTCGAGATCGATGATTTTCTCGCCTACAGCCGCCGTTTTGGCACCGTGAGCCCGCATCCCGCGAAAAGCACGCGGCATCCCGAGCGACCCGAGATCACACTGCTCGGCGCGAACAAGTTCCGCCCCGACGGCACCCTTGATCAGGACATTTATCGCCGCGGCGCGGAAGGTTTCCACACCGATGGATCGTACGAGGAAGTCCCGTATAAAGCCACCCAGCTTTACGCAATCGCGATTCCGAGCAAAGGCGGCGACACGCACTTCTCGAGCGGCTATGCGGCCTACGAAAATCTGCCGCCACGCCTGCAAGACCGCCTCGACGGTAAATTCGGCTTGTTCAAGTACGGCGGACGCAAGCAGGCCCATGCGCTGCTCAACGAAGAAGACCGCAAGGTGCCACCGGTGCGACATCCGCTCATACGCGTGCATCCGGAGACGGGGCGCAAGCTGCTTTATTTCGACCAGAACAAGATTCTGAGTATCGAAGGCCTGGACCCGGCCGAGAGCGTCGCGATCATCGACGAAATGACGGCCTTCATGGCGCAGCCGCCCGACCAGTACCGCCACGAGTGGCTCAAGGGCGACGTCGTGATCTGGGACAACCGCTGCTCGTATCACAAGGCCGCCGGCGACTATCCGCCCGAGGAAGACCGTATCCACTGGCGGGTTTCCATCAAGGGCTAAAGCTTTCACCGCGAAGGCGCGAAGGAAAAACAAAGGCATGCCAAAAAAACTTGCGAATCCATTCGACCACGCTGCCTATTAAAAATGCCGGAAATCGAATTTCGACAAATCTGAAGCTTCCCATTGCGTCCTTCGCGTCCTTCGCGTCCTTTGCGGTTAAAGATTGAGGGGTGAGATTGTACAAAATCCTGACCTGCACCATCGCGGTGTTAGCGTACTTGCAGCCCGCGTGCGCGGACGTCTATCCGTCAAGACCCATTCGCTTCATCAACCCGACTGCGCCCGGCGGCACGGCCGAGCCGATCGCGCGCGTGCTGGCGTTGAAACTCTCGGAGAGCCTCGGCCAGAGCGTCGTCGTCGATAGCCGCGGCGGCGCGGGCGGCACCGTCGGCACGGCGACCGCCGCGAATGCGCTGCCCGACGGCTACACGATATTGCTCGGCGTGGTGTCGCCGATGGCGATCAACGTATCCTTGTATGGCGCCAAGCTGCCATACGATCCGGTGCGGGATTTCGCGCCCGTTTCGCTGATTACGAAAGTGCCGCAGGTGCTGTCGGTACACCCGACGCTGCCGGTCGGTAATATCAAACAGCTGATCGAACTCGCGAAGGATTCGAAGAACAAGCTGAATTACGGCTCGGCGGGTAGCGGTACCACCGGGCATCTGGTCGCGGAACTGCTGAAAAAACGCGCCCGCATCCATCTCACGCATATTCCGTTCAAGGGCTCGGGGCCGGCGTTGAGCGCTTTTCTGTCCGGTGACGTTAGCATCATGTTTTCCGGCCCGCCGGCAATTCTGGCCCTCGCGCAGGCGGGCCGGCTGCGCGTGCTCGCTACATCGGGCGTCACGCGCACACCCGTGCTGCCCGACGTGCCCACCTTCATCGAGTCCGGACTGCCTATCGATGTGACCTCGTGGTACTGCCTGGTCGTGCCGACGGGCACGCCGCCGGCGATCGTGGCGCGACTGCACGCCGCGACAGTAGCCGCGCTGAAAAGCCCGCAGGTAGCCGACACGCTGCTCAAAATGGGCGCGCCGCCCGAACCGTCGACGCCCGAACAACTACGCACGTTCCTACGCGGCGAAATCAAGAAGTTCGCCGAAGTCGTCGAAATTGCCGGCGCGAAAATCGACTGACTTTCATCCGCCCGAAACACGCGCGCTGCTGCGCGGCAGCAAACCGCGTTCCGCGGGATCGAGTAAATGCTGGGAGTTACCGAACTTCGGCGCTCAGAATCGCTCCAAGTGGCTTACGCATCCACGGATTTTGTGTAAAAATTCCCTCGCATAGACTTTATCTGCAACGGGTTCAGCTTATGAGACGTTTTCCCCTATTATTCATGTTGATGGTGCTGACGCTGGGTGTGCTTACAAGCGCTCCGGCGATGGCGCGTCGCGGTCATGCGAGTGTCGGCGTGTTCATAGGGCCCGGCTGGTATCCGCCGTACTATCGCTACCCGCCTTATTACTATTCACCTTATTACTATCCTCCCTACTATGCGCCCGTCGTGGTCGCGCCGCCGACCTATATCGAGCAGGGCGTCGCCCAGGCGCCAGCCCCTTCGGCCTCGCCGGCGCCCGGCTATTGGTATTACTGCAGCACGTCAGAAGCCTATTATCCTTACGTGCGCGAATGCCCGGGCGGATGGCAGCAAGTCGCGCCGCAACCGGCCAATTGACCGAGCATGAGCACAACGATTCGATGCTTTAGATTTTCGCCGCTCATTGCGTTGCTCGCGCTAGGCGCGTGCACGTCGATTCCAACCGGGCCAAGCGTAATGTCCCTGCCCGGAACCGGCAGGAATTTCGACCAGTTCCGCGCCGACGACGGCGAGTGCCGTAGCTATTCCTTTATGCAGATCGGCGGCAATCCGCCGAATCGCGCGGGCATGGACGCCGGCACAAAAAGCGCTGCGGTCGGCACGCTGATCGGCGCGGCCGCGGGCGCCGCTATCGGCGGGGGTCAGGGCGCTGCCGTGGGCGCCGGAGTGGGTCTCGCCGGTGGCGCGCTCGCGGGAACGGGCGCCGCCGACCAATCCGCTTACGGCATGCAGCAGCGTTACGATATTGCCTATACGCAATGCATGTACGCGAAAGGGCATAAAGTGCCCGTCAGAGGAAACTTCATATCGTCAACGCCGGCACCCGCAGCCGCGGTTACGACGCCCCCGCCGCCGCCACGGGGCGCCCCACCGCCGCCACCGCCGCGCTGAAACGCCGCGCTACCTGACCTGCGACCGCAGGCTAGTTTTTCATGTCATCCGGCAGCTTGCCGCCGTTCGCCGCAATCTTTTGCATCACCTGCTTGTGCAGCCACATATTCATCGACGCAGAGTCGTTGGTGTTGCCGCTGTAGTTCAACTCATGCGCAAGCTCTTTACGCGCTGCCATGCTGCTGTCCATGCCGACCAGCTTCATGAGATCCACAATAGAGGTACGCCAGTTCAGCTTCTCGGTATTTTGGTGCGCCATACCGTTCAGCACCGCTTCGACGTCAACGGGCGGCGCGGCAGCGGCGGAAGGTGAAGTTGCGGGTGCCGCAGCGGCGGCTGAGGCAGACCCAGCCGCCGTGGCCTGCACCACTGCGGGATGACTGGCCGGAAAGATCTTGCTCAAAATCGTGCCGAATATGCTCATGTGCCTGCCTCGCTATTAAACATCCGGTGAACTTTCTTACATCTCGCGTCGAATCCGCAGCCACTTTAACCAAGCGAAAGAGCCGCGCTCATCAGCGCAACGATGAATCGGGCGTAGGAGGCGACCGGGGTGCGAAGCCGCGCGCTCCGGCCTCGTCGTGAACTACGCAGCGTCAAGGCGGCGCTGGCCACTTGGAGCTGCTAGAACTGCGCTTCAGTCAGCGCGAGTACGCTCGCGGAGCCACCGGTGACTGCACTGACCAGGCCGGCCGCCTGCGGCAGGATATGCTCCGCATAAAAACGCGCCGTGGCGATCTTGCCCTGATAGAAATCCGCGTCGCTTCCCGCGAGTTTCGAATTCGCAATCAGCGCGGCGCGGGCCATCAGCCAGCCACCGGCCACTGTCCCCCATAATTTGAGGAAAGGCACCGACACTGCAGCGACCGCGTTGGGATCGTTGGGAAACTTATCGACCACCCATTGCGTGGCGGCGGCAAGCCCATCGATGGCGCGCTTCAAATTTTCACGCGCAGCGGCGACATCCGCGTTTTTGCACACCACGAGCTTGCTGTCGAGCTTACGCATGACGTCGATGATCGCGAACGCGGTCGCGCCTTTTTCAAAGCCGACCTTGCGCCCGACCAGGTCCGCGGCCTGGATGCCGGTGGTGCCCTCGTAAATCGTCGTGATGCGCGCGTCGCGCAGGTATTGCGCCGCCCCCGTTTCCTCGACGAATCCCATACCGCCGTGAATCTGCACCCCGATCGACGCGATTTCCACGCCCTGCTCGGTGCACCAGCCCTTGACGATGGGGATCACGAAGTCCACCAGCGCCTGGTTCTTGCGGCGCTCGGTGTCGTCGGGATGATGGGTGGCCTTGTCGAGCGCCGCCGACGCGCTGTACGCGAGCGCGCGCATCGCCTCGGTCTGCGCTTTCATCGTCAGCAGCATGCGCCTCACGTCGGGGTGATGGATGATCGTAACGCGGTCACCGCTCTTTTGTCCGATCGCCCGCCCCTGCACGCGGGTCTTCGCGTATTCGCGCGCGTGCTGGTACGCACGCTCCGCGAGCGCGACGCCTTCGAGACCGACGCCCAGCCGGGCGTGGTTCATCATGATGAACATGTACTCGAGGCCGCGATTCTCCTCGCCGACGAGATAGCCGACAGCGCCCTGACCGTCGCCGTAAGCGAGCACGCACGTCGGGCTCGCATTGATGCCCATCTTGTGCTCGATCGACACGCACTTCACGTCGTTGCGCTCGCCGAGGGTGCCGTCGTCGTTGACGAGGAACTTGGGCACGATGAAGAGGGAGATGCCTTTCACGCCTGAGGGCGCGTCGGGCGTGCGCGCGAGCACGAGATGGATGATGTTCTCCGCCATGTCGTGCTCGCCCCACGTGATGAAGATCTTGGTGCCGTGCAGGCGATAGTGGTCGCCGTCGGGCACCGCGCGCGTGCGCACCGCGGACAGGTCCGAGCCGGCCTGCGGCTCGGTCAGGTTCATCGTGCCGGTCCACTCGCCGGTGGTGAGTTTGTGCAAGTACGTCTGTTTTTGCGCCGGCGTGCCCTTCAGCTTCAGCGCTTCGAGCACGCCCGAGGTCAGCATAGGGCACAGGCAGAATGCCATGTTGGCGCTGTTCCACATTTCCTGCACCGGCATCGACACGACGTGCGGCAGGCCCTGGCCGCCGAAAGCGGTCTCGCCCGACAACCCGTTCCAGCCGCCGGCGACGAATTGCCGGTATGCCTCTTTGAACCCGGGCGCAGATGTAACTTTGGAATCGGCGAGCTTCGCGCCCACCTTGTCGCCGGCGCGATTAAGCGGATCGAGCACGCCGGCCGCGAATTTACCCGCTTCGTCGAGCACCGCGTCGACCAGATCCGCGCTCACTTCCGCGCAATCGGGCATCGCCGTAATGTCGGCGAGCCCCACCAACTCCTTGATCACGAACTGCATGTCCTGCAACGGCGCACTATAAGTCGACATCGTTAACTCCGTTAACGGTGAAAAGGTGGACGGGTGAAGGAGTGAAGGAGTGAAGGAGTGAAGGAGTGGGTTCACCCTTTCACGCTTTCACCCTTTCACTCCTTCACTCTTTCACTAACTCACAGCGCCGCTGTGAGCTCCGGCACCGCCTTGAACAAATCCTCCACCAGCCAGTAGTTCGCGACCTGAAAGATCGGCGCTTCGGCGTCCTTGTTGATGGCGACGATCACCTTGCTGTCTTTCATGCCCGCCAGATGCTGGATCGCGCCGGAAATACCGACCGCAACATACAGTTCGGGCGCGACGATCTTGCCGGTCTGGCCGACCTGGTAGTCGTTCGGCACGAAGCCGGAATCGACGGCCGCGCGCGACGCGCCCACGGCCGCGCCGAGCTTGTCGGCCAGCGCCTCGAGCAGTTTGAAGTTTTCACCGTTGCCCATGCCGCGGCCGCCGGACACGATGACGCGCGCGGCGGTCAATTCGGGACGGCTCGATTTCGTGAGCTCGTGCCCCTTGAATTGCGACAAGCCGCTGTCAGCCACCGGCGCAACATTTTCAAGCGGTGCGGCGCTCGCCCCCGCGCCCGCCGCGTCGAAGCCGGTGATGCGCACGGTAATGACCTTGATCGGATCTTTAGACTGGACGGTCGTGAGCACATTGCCGGCGTAAGTCGGGCGCACGAAAGTGTCCGGCGAAACGACCGCGCTGATGTCGGAAATCTGCGCGACGTCGAGCAGGGCGGCCACGCGCGGCATGAAGTTTTTGCCGAAGCCGGTGGCCGGCGCGAGCACGTGCGAGTAATTTTTCGCGATCGACAGCACGAGCGCCGCCAGGTTCTCGGCGAGCGGCGCCGCATAATGCGGCGCGTCGGCGACCAGCACCCTGGTGATGCCCGCGACCTTGGCAGCAGCCGCCGCCGCTTCCGCGCAATCGCTGCCCGCGACCAGCACGCTGATGTCGGCGCCAATTTTCGCCGCCGCCGCAATCGTGTTGGCGACCCCCGTTTTGAGTTGCTTGTTGTCGTGTTCCGCAATTACTAGAATGGCCATTTTTCCAGACTCCCAGTTTAATCCCTTGAAAATTGATGGATACGTTGTCCCGGTGAGGCGTAAATCGCTTGCGAAGCGGAGTTGACACGATTAGTCAATGAGCATTCGCAAGCGGTTTATAACGAAGCCGGGGCGACGTAGACGCGATTTGCAAGGGGTTAAATCACCTTCGCTTCGTTTTTGAGTTTACTGACGAGTTCCGCCACGTCCGCGACTTTCACGCCGGCGCCGCGCTTGGGCGGCTCCTCGACTTTAAGCGTCGCCAGCCGCGGCGTAACATCGACGCCGAGCGCTTCGGGCTTGATGTTTTCAAACGGCTTCTTCTTCGCCTTCATGATATTGGGCAGCGTCACGTAGCGCGGTTCGTTAAGGCGCAAATCGGTGGTGACCACGGCCGGTATCCTGATGCTGATATTTTCGAGTCCGCCGTCGACTTCGCGCGTGATGTCGGCATGGTCGCCGGCAATTTCGATCTTGGAAATGAACGCCGCTTGCGGCCAGCCGAGCAGCGCTGCGAGCATCTGGCCGGTCTGGTTGCAATCGTCGTCAATCGCCTGCTTGCCGGTAATCACCAGTCCGGGCTGTTCCTTGTCGACGATTGCCTTCAAGAGCTTGGCCACCGCCAGCGGCTGCACCTCGGTTGCCACTTCGACGAGGATTGCCCGGTCGGCGCCCATCGCGAGCGCCGTGCGCAGCGTCTCCGTGCATTGCAGCACGCCGATTGAAACGACAACGATTTCGGTCACCGTGCCCGCTTCTTTCATGCGCACGGCCTGCTCGACGGCGATTTCGCAGAACGGATTCATCGCCATTTTGACGTTCGCGGTCTCCACCCCCGTGCCGTCGGCCTTGACGCGCACCTTGATATTGGGGTCGACCACGCGCTTGATTGCCACCAGAACCTTCATTACTACCTCTCGCTGGAATT
>JBKJMN010000201.1:0-7947 GCA_046596405.1 Burkholderiales bacterium | reverse complement strand
GAAATATCGGTCGAGCCCGTCCCAGGAAACGGGAGGATCAACTCGACCGGACGGTCGGGATACGCAGCGTCCGCGCCCGCCAGATAAGCAAATACCAGCCCCGTCGCCAATGCTCGCCTCATCTTGCTTTTGCGCCCATTTCCCGTCGATATAGCTCTTATCTTTGACTTGCATGTTGGTTTGCCGGTGAGTTTTGCAGGATCACGAGGTTAGCGTGGTCACTTTGTAAACGTCAATGCCGCGCCGCCGTTAATAGGGGATACTGGCCGTAGACAGAAATCACGAGGAGATTTTATGCAGCCAAGCGCAACGCTACTATTTTTAACGCTGACCGTCGGCGCCGCAGCGTACGCCGCCGAATCTTCCGAGCGCACTTCGCCGATAGACCGCAATGCGGCTTGCATGGATCGCACGGTCGACGCTTCCCGCGGCAATTGCGTGGTCAAGGACGACGGGGCGCCCCGCCGCACCTATCCGCCCAGGTCGTCAACACCGGCAGAAACCGCCCGCCCGGGCGCCGGGGCGCCCGCTTCGGCAGTGCGTAATTCGAGCTCCGGCAAATAGCGCCGGGAAAGTTAGCGGGCTTTAAGCGACCGCCATCACCGCGCCAAACAACGCCGTGACGGCTGCACGCGAAATCCCGCGCGTGATGAATACCAGCCGTGAAGCGCGGTCGGCGTCGGGCCAGCGCGCGAGCGAAACCGGCGGATGGAACAGATGTTGCACGCCCTGCACGACCAGCGGGCCGGCTTCTCCTTCGATATTAATAATTCCCTTCACGCGCAGCAAATCCGCGCCGCGCAAAGCGGTCAGCACTTCGATGCACTGCTCGAACGCGCGGACGGAAAACGGCTGCTCAAAACGCAGCACGAACGTTTCGATTGCGGCGTCATGGCGATGCCGAAGCGGCGCGTCGTCACCGGGCGCCGCGCCCAGCCAGCGCTCGATGCGAGCGGCATCGGCCTGCGCATCCGCCAAGCCGATATCGATTACGAACGCCGGCTCTATGACGCCGTGATCTGCAATGCCGACCGCCGCCAGCGGCGCGGTCGCTGCCAGCGCCTGGCGGACCGCGCTCAGCACGTCTGCGCTGACCTGGTCGGACTTGGTGATCAGCAGGCGGTCCGCCAGTGCGACTTGCTTCACTGCCTCCGGTTGCGTTTCAAATTGGGCAAGCGCGTGATAGGCATCGACGCAGGTCACCACGCCGTTCAGGCGAAACTGCGCGAGCAGCATTGAATCCGACAACAGGGTCTGCAGCACAGGGGCCGGGTCCGCGAGCCCAGTCGTTTCCAGCAATACGCGGTCGAAGTTGCCGATCTCGCCCTGCCGTCGCGCGAGAAATAGATCGCGCAGCGTCTGCTGTAAATCTCCGCGCAGTGCGCAGCACACGCAGCCGTTTTCGAGCAGCAATACTTTTTCCTGCGCAAAGCGCAGCAAATCGTGGTCGACGCCTGCCTCACCGTACTCATTGACGATGACCGCCGTTCGCGCGAGTGCCGGCTGGGCGAGCAAATGATTGAGCAGCGTCGTCTTGCCGCTGCCGAGAAAGCCGGTGACGACGGTCACCGGAATCCGGCCGGCGAAGGGATCCCGCAGCGTCGTGGCCGCCATGTGAAAAGCCCCGGTGGCGCTAAATGGTCATCTCGAGCGCGTACAGGCCGCCCGCAAAACGGTCCACGGTGAATACGATGCCGCGATCGTCGACGAACACGTCGTTGAGCTGAATAGCACCGGCCGGCGACATTTTGGGCGCGCCGGGGACGAAGTACGCGATTTCCTGCGGCTGATAAGGATTCGACAGATCGTAAGCGCGCACGCCGCCATTGAAAAACGTGCCGACCACGATATCGTCCGATTTCCACGACGTGGGCCCGGGCAGGTTTTCATGCAGGTTGTGCGCGCCGTAACGCCCGCCGCGCTTGCCAAAAGCCTCCATCGACGGCATCGGCAGCGTGCTGATCGAAACCGGGTGCGTCTCGCAGCGCGCATCGAGCACCCACGCGAGTTTCGGCCAGTCGCCCGCGCCATCCACCACCGACTCGTCGGTCATCACCAGCAGGTTGCGCTTGAATAACGGCAGCATGGTGTGCGCAAAGCCAAGGTACGGCGGACAGTTGCTCCAGCGCGACACAACTTTGGGGCGGGCCTTGTCGCTGATATCGAGAATCACCGCGCCGTAGTCGAGATAGCCAACGTATGCGCGGTCGGGCCGCTCGGGGTAGACGTTGGTGTTGTGCGCGCGAAACCCGGCGTAACCGACCGGGAACTCACCGACCTTGCAGCGCGGTGACGGCTCAGCGTCGCCTTCGCGCGTGCCCGGCGCCCACCAGCGACCGACTTCCTCGGGACGCGACGGATTGCGTATATCGATGATGCGATAGCACTGATCGTCTTTCGGGCTGCGCGGCTGAAAATCCGGCGCCCCCGAACTCATGTGCACGTATTCGCCATCAGCAAACCACAGCACGTGCACGCCGCGCGAATGCGGGCCGGACGCGTCGAAATGCGATACGAGGATGGGCTGCTCCGGTTTGCTGATGTCGAAAATATCAAATCCGGCGGGCTTGTCGCCGACCTTGGTCGTTTGATACGCCACGGTCAGCGTGTTGCCAACGACGTCGAGCGAATTGGAGCGCATTCCCCGGTGCGGCAGTTCCGTTTGCACGACCACTTTCGGATTGCGCGGGTCGCTGACATCCACGCCGGTGAAGTTCTTTGGCGCCGACTCGTGCGCGAGCCACAGGATCCGGCGGCCATCCGGCGCCAATTGCATATTCATGCCCTCGCCCATGCCGCCAAAACCGCCGAGTTCATGGTGCGAAATAAGCTTCATGTTCCATGCGAGGGTTTCGGAAGGATCGGCGCCTTTGGCCATGTTCATTTTCTGATTCATGTGGTGAGAATATCCTGCTGGAAGTGGATGATAGGAAAACCCCGGCGCGAGCAGCGGTCAAACTGCATATTACAACCTGCAATTTTACCGGCTTTATCGTTTGGCGGCACCCTCGGATTCAGCGTTATCTTCTTTCCAGCGCAGCCATACGCGGAGTTTGCGAAAATCTTCCGCGTGCAGGCTGTCCGGCAGGAGCGCAATCCGCCGGGTGCGCCGATTACCCGGCTCGCGCAGGTTCAATATCGTCAGACAAGGCGTGACATAGGTCGAGCCTAAAACATCATACTCGCGCCATCCGCCCGCGCGCGTTTCGAGGTTGAGCTTGTGATCGGAAGTGATTTCAATCGCAGTCGCCGCGCCCTGCCCACGCAGCAATGCTTGTCGCCAGACAACGATAGTCGCCTGCACGCACAATAGTGCCGTCGCGCCGAGTATCATCCACAGCGGCAGGTCCACGCTCAGCACAAGCGCGATTGCGGCAGCATGCGCAACCACCATGATGGCGGCCAGCAGGTGCGACGGCCCTACGCTGATTCTAAGCATGCCAGTTTTACTCGCGACCAGACGGCGCGCTACAGCGCGCGGCCGGCCGCACCTTCCGGGTCAACGCTTGCCGGGGTCGCCGGTTGCCGTCGCCATCGTGGGTGAGGAATAAATCGTATCGATGACGACCGGCTTAGGCTGCGCTTCCTTGTGCCGCGCGATTGCCTGCACATGCTCGACGTGGACCTCGTCCATCTTGATGGATAGATTGCGGTACACGATGATGCCAAGCACGGACGACAGCACCGCCAGCACCACGGTCCCGATCCCGAGCCTGCGCCGGCCATAAGAATCGTCGGGGAAAAGCGTGACCTTCACATCGCTCTCGGCTTCGACCAGCTTTGCGTCGTAACGTGCGCGCTGCTCGGGACTCGAGAGTATTTGATAGCCGTCGCGAATCAGGCGGGCTTCGGTCACCGCGTCGGCGGCGCCGCGCGCCGTGCCGGAATTGAGTCTTGCCGTGGCCTGCCCGTACGCCAGGTCGATCGCGGACTGATCGGCGTCGCGCGCAATGCCGAGCATCTCATAAAACGATCTTTTCACTCCCTTCTCCCCTTCGATGTCGGATTATCCGGACTTAAGCTCGCCGTTCGCCGGGCGCATATTTTTAACACCGGCTTTCGCGGCCTGCATTTGCAGGGAGCGGTCGTAGTCCGCGCGCAGTTGGGAATTTGAGAGCGTGCGATAAGCATTCTGCACGGCGAGGTATTGCTCACGCGTGTGCTCGCCAGCTTGCCGCAATGGACTTTTCGGGTCCAGCTTTTTGGCGAGTCGGAAATACGATTGCTGGATCGCGGTGTGGCTCGCCAGGGGCGTTACACCAAGTTCCTCGTAATGTGTTTTCATGCGCCTCCCCAGGCTGCCCGCGTCATCACCGAGTCCTGTAATTTGGCATTAGAATCAGGCTTTAGCGACCTGTCAAATCCTTAAAATCCATAGTTTTTTGTAAGCTGTTGATTTTTCATGTTTATTGAAAAGTATTGGCGCTTATGACGAATAAATATTTGCGCTGGCGGGTTGGCATCGCCCTCAATGGCAGAAATGCTTCGGTATGACGTCGACAAATCTGCCTTACGGCATCGCCACGCTCGCGCACTTCGGCTTGATTCGTTTTGCGGGCGCGGACGCGCAGGCATTTCTGCAGGGCCAGTTGAGTTGCGACGTAAATGGAATTCAACCCGGTCACGCCGTATACGGCAGCTATAACACGCCCAAAGGGCGCATGCTCGCGACGTTCCTGTTATGGCGCGACGATGCAGGCTATGCGATGCAATTGCCGCGCAGTCTGGCGGAGTCTATTCGGCGTCGCTTGTCGATGTATGTATTGCGCTCTAAAGTGACTGTACACGACGCGAGCGACGAGTACGAACTGCTGGGAATCGTCGGCGCCGATGCCGGCGTGCAACTGGCGGAAGTCTGCACGCAGGTCCCTGCCATCGCGCTTACGCTGATGGCATCGGGCCCAGCGTGCGTGCTGCGCCTTGATGACCGCTTTCTACTCATCATCGAACGCGCCCACGCGCGCGCAATTCACGACGCTCTCGCCGGTAAACTGCCGCCTATCAGCACCGAAGCCTGGGACTGGACCAATATACGCGCAGGGATTCCCTACATCACACCCGCAACGCAGGATCAATTCGTGCCGCAAATGGCCAATCTCGATCTCATCAACGCGGTGAGTTTCAGCAAAGGCTGTTATCCGGGACAGGAAATCGTCGCGCGCATGCACTATCTGGGAAAGCTGAAGCAGCGTATGTATCGCGCGGCGGTCGACGGCGATGAGAGCGCCGTTGCGGGCGATAAACTCTATAGCCCGGGCACCGGGGAGCAGGCAACCGGCATGATCGTGAACGCCGCTGCGGATCCCGACCGTCACCGCGAGGTGCTAGCGGTGATGCACATCGAAAGTTTCAAGGCCGGCGAAGTGCACCTCAAGACGGCAGATGGACCCAGACTCAGATTTTCGGACTTGCCGTATCTGATCCCCGCTTAATCTGCCGTCTCTCGTCGATGTGCCTGATCCTCTTCGCTAACGAGCTTCATCCGGACTATCCGCTGGTGCTTGCCGCCAATCGCGACGAGCACTATGCACGTCCCGCTGCGCCGGCCGCGTTTTGGAGCGGCGAACCGCGCATTTACGGCGGGCGCGACCTTGAGCAAGGCGGCACCTGGCTTGGCGTGACGCGCGACGGAATGTTTGCAGCGGTCACGAATTACCGGGGCGGCGTGAGCGCGCCGCACCCGGTGCGCTCGCGCGGCGAACTCGTCGCCGGCTATTTGCGCGGGCATCAACGCCCGGTGGATTATCTCGAGCAGGTGCGCAGCGATGCGGACGCGTATAACGGATTCAACCTTATCGCCGGCAATCTGACAGAACTGCATGGGCTGTCAAACCGCGGCGATCGGGGCGGAGTCATCAGACCCGGCGTGCATGGCTTAAGCAATCACCTGCTTAATACGCCGTGGCCCAAAGTCGAACGCGGGAAGAAACGCCTGAAGGAGCTGCTCGGCACTGGATCGCAGGCGTTGATCGACGGGCTGTTCGGCGTGCTAGGCGAGCGCACCATCGCCGCGGATGACGCACTGCCTGCAACCGGCGTCGGGGTCGAACGCGAACGCGTGTTGTCGTCCGCGTTCATCGTGTCACCCGGTTACGGCACCCGTGCTTCAACCGTCGTGCTGATCGGTAACGACGGCAAAGTCGTCTTCATCGAGCGCAGTTTTGGCGAGGGCGGCAATCACCTGGGCACCACGACCACAACGTTTGCGCTTGAGCGCCTGCCTACCGCGGCGGTTTGACGAGCGGCAAGCGCATCGTCCGATGAGCAATGCCCGCATCGAGGTACTCAGCGCTGATGACGTTGAATCCGAAACGCGCATAAAAACCGAGCGCGTGCGTTTGGGCGCTGAGTTCTACCGCGGTGTGTCCCAGTCCGGTCGCGGCGTCTATCAGCTCGGTTAGGATCGCGGCGCCGACACCGCGTCCGCGCCATGGCGCCAACACCGCCATACGACCGATATGGCCGTCCGGCAGCAGCCGTCCCGTGCCGACTGCCTCGCCCGCCGCGGTTTCGGCCAGCACGTGCAGGCATTGCTCATCGTAAGCGTCCCATTCGAGAGATTCGGGAACCTGCTGCTCTTCGACGAATACTTTGACGCGCACCGCGCGCAAAGCCGCGCACGCTTGCTGCCATTTGACCCGACGGACCGTAATTTCCGGAGAGCGATTCATGGGCATGAATTATAATCGGGCCGTAAATTGACGACCGACAAAAAACGGGACCGCATTCGATGCAAAGCCTCTGGAATGAAAGTGAAGCGAGCGAATATCGCGGCGATCTTGCGCAACGCGTCTATACGTCGCGTTTGCTGGGCCGCGACAAGACGCTCGTGTTGCATGGCGGCGGCAACACGTCGGTCAAAATTCGCGAGCGCAATCTCGTCGGCGATGACGAGGAAATTCTCTATGTTAAAGGCAGCGGCTGGGATCTCGAATTCATCGAAGAAGCCGGTTTTTCGCCGGTACGCATGGCGCATCTGCTGCGGCTTGCGCAGCTCAAGACCTTGAGCGACCCGCAAATGGTGAATGAGCTTGTCACGCACTTGACGCGCGCCACGGCGCCGGCGCCATCCGTCGAAACGATTCTGCACGCGCTGCTGCCGCACAAATACGTCGATCACACGCATTCCGATGCAGTGCTCTCGATCACGAACACCCGCGACGGCGCGCGCCGCATCGCCGCAATTTACGGCGCCAAAGTCGCGATCATTCCGTACGTAATGCCGGGATTCGATCTCGCGCGGCTGTGCGCCGAACTCTATCCCCAACAGGCGCAGCCGGGAACTATCGGCATGGTGCTGATGAACCACGGCATCTTCTCGTTCGGTGCGACCGCGCGCGAATCCTACGAGCGCATGATCGCGCTCGTCGACATGGCCGAACGTTATCTTGACAAGGAGCACGCGTGGCGCCTGCCGCCGCCGCCCGCCGCCACTGCCCAAGCGCCCTCGCCGGCCGCGATCGCAGCAATGCGCAACGGCATCTCGCGCTGTGCCGGGAATCCGATGATAGTCTCAACGCGACGCACCGATCGCGCGCTCGCATTCGCGAGCGCCCTGGAGGTGGCGACAATTTCGCAGCAGGGCCCCGCCACCCCCGACCACGTAATTCGGACCAAGCGGCTGCCGATGATCGGCCGCGACATCGAGAAATACGCGGCCACTTACCGCGCGTATTTTGCCGCCAATGCGGCGCATGCAAAAGACGCCAAAACCATCCTCGATGCCGCGCCGCGCGTCGCGCTCGACCCTGAATTGGGATTCAGCGCGGTAGGCCGGACGGTCAAGGACGCGCACATCGTTGCCGACCTCTACGAGCACACCATGGACGTTATCCAGCGGGCGACGCTGCTCGGCGGATATTGCGCGTTGCCCGCGCGCGATATTTTCGACGTCGAATACTGGGACCTCGAACAGGCCAAGCTGCGCAAGGCCGGCGCATCCGCGCC
>JBKJMN010000070.1:0-10763 GCA_046596405.1 Burkholderiales bacterium | reverse complement strand
AATAGCGGCCGATCGCGATCGAATAGCTCGCGATGCCGATGCCGAATTGCCCGCTGCGCGGACAGCGGGCGATGATGGAAAAAGTCATGCGGAACTCCGGCGGGTTTTGGGAAGTGCCGCGGCGAAGCAGCAAAAGTTTAAGCGTAACATACGGGAATCAACGGTACGCATCCTGCTTTATCATTGGTGCGATGTGTCGTTCAGCCCGCGACCGCAATCACACGCCGATTCCCGGGGCGCGCCATGCGCCGGCCGCATCGATCGAGAGCGTTCCTCAGGTCAGGCCAGGAAAGAAACCAGCGATGATGAATATGCACGGCACGATAATCGCACTCACGCTCGGCGCGCTGGCAGCGGGCGCGCCGGTGCACGCCCAGAACTATCCGGCTAAAACCATCCGCATTATCGTGGCCGCGGCGCCGGGCGGCGCCAACGACATACTCGGGCGCATGTACGCGCAGCGCATGACCGAATCGCTCGGCCAGACGGTCGTCATCGACAATCGCGGTGGTGGCGGCGGAGTCGTTGGCGCCGAGGCTGTCGCGCGCGCCGCGCCCGATGGTTACACGCTGCTCTACTGCACCAACTCGCTGGTGGTGAATCCGTCGCTCAATCCGAAGGTCAATTACACGCTGAAGGAGTTCGCGCCGATTTCGCTGGTCGCCAGTTTTCCGCTGGTGATTTCCGTGCACCCGTCGGTGCCTGCGAAGACCGTGCCCGAACTGGCGGCGCTCGCGAAGAAACGCGGCGGCCTCAACTTCGGCTCGAGCGGCACCGGCTCGACCAACCAGCTCACCGGCGTGCTGTTCAATATTGTAGCGGGGCTCAACAACGTGCATATCCCGTATAAGGGCGCGGGGCCGATGATGACGGCGCTGCTGTCCGGCGAAGTCGAAATGGGCGTCACGACGGTTTTCTCGGCGCTGCCTTTCGTGCGCAGCGGACGCATGCGCGCGATCGCGGTCTCGAGCCTGCAGCCGCTGCCGACGCTGCCGGGCGTGCCGACGCTGGCCTCCTACTACCCGGGTTTCAACACCAGTCTATGGCACGGCTATCTGACGACGGCGGGAACAGCTGCGCCCGTAGTGGCGCTCTTGAACCGCGAGATCGTGAAGGCGCTGCACAGCCCGGAAATCCGCCAGGCGCTAGACGACGGCGGCGCGCTGTCGGTCGGCAACACGCCCGCCGAATTCGCGGCCGCCCTGACGGAAGACTTCGATAAATACGCGAAGCTCGTGAAAATTTCCGGCGCGAAGGCGGATTAAAGAAGGATCAAGCCGCAGATAAACGCAGATACACGCAGATCTAAACAACCTAAAACAATGCACTTGACCTCAGCACGTGACCTGCTGAAATTCACCTGCAGTTAGATTTAAATAACGCGTTCTGTTAGCTAAGACGCTCCCTGCACCTCTGGGTCCATCCGCGTTTATCTGCGTTTATCTGCGGCTCAATTTTTTAAGTCCACACTCAAATCATGCACGCATCCGAGCCGCAACCCAGATCGCGGTCGGCATCGACGAGCAACTGATCGAAGGACTCTGGCACGCGGATTTCGCGGCCGATCACGCGCGGGCTGTAGCCCTGCAGCCAGTAGCTGTTGGTCGGGTGCCCACCGCCGGCCACGATGATCACGAAATTGTCCGGCTTCAGCGTGATCGGCCAGGGGTCGTGCTTGATGCTCTCGCGCGTCAGCGGGTTGGCGTCTATCTCTATCCACGCCGGGCCGCCGGCGCGCTTAAGCTCGGCGAGCGGAATCTTCGAGTGCTCCCACAGGAAGTCGCGCATCGATTTTTTCGTCCAGCCGAGGCGCGCCATGGTCTGCGCGACGACACCGGGGATCAGCAATACGCCGGGCGTGCCTTTTTCATAGCCCCCGAGACTGGTGAGATTGGGCACGCGCATGAAGTCCGCCATGCGGTGCATGCCCTGCAGCGTGTCTTCTTCGGGCGTTTCTTTTTTCGCGCCGCGCCGCCGCATGTTGGTGGCGCCGTTGGCAAACACCAGCGAGATCGAGTTGGCGCCGTGCGCGAAGCCATGTCTTTCGGTGCAGTGCGGCAGCCAGCCCTGCGGCAGGTTTTCCTCGTCCTCGGCAAACACCAGGTTCGTATTGCGGTTGCCGCCGTAATTCGCCATCGCGCCGATGCCCGGCAGCGCGCCGCCGACATTCTGCTGAATCAGGCGCAGCGCGCGGCCTATGCTCGCACCCGCCGGACGCTGCGGGTCCGGCCCCAGGCAGCCGAAGCCTGAATTCAAACGGATCTGTTTTGCAATGGGCCCGTTGACGATGACGACCGGGAACGCACTGCCGGATGCCGCTTGCAATTGTTCGGCGTTCGATTCGGGGTCGAGGAACGCGTCGACTGCGGCGATCAGCACCGGCAGGTACTCGGGGCGCCCGCCCGCCATGGCGAGCGCGATCGCGCACGTTTCAACTGTCGTGATCCCGCCGCGCGGCGGGAACTTGCCGATCACGTGATCGCGCGGCAGCACGCTGCCGCGAATGATGCGCTCGACGCGCGCCTTCGTCGCCGGCCACAGCGGCAGGCCGTCACCCCACAGGTTGGTGATCAGCAGGTAATTGGCTTTGTCGAGCGCTTCCTCATAGCTCTCGCCCTCGACGGAGAGCAGCGGCGTGACGCCGGCGGCGGTCTGCGCGAACGCCGGCTGCCATTGCGTAAGCGCGCCGTAGAACTCGTGCTTGCGCTTTTCCAGCGGCGCGATATCGCTGCCGGGCAGAAACATGTCGATCGGAAAATTGATCATCGCCGCGTCAGGCGCCAAACCCAGGCCGGACACCGCGTTTTTCATGACGCCCACGAAATCCGCCCGCGTCAGCGTGACGGTGGGGATGCCCTGCGTTTCTATTCTAGCGGCTGCACGGCCGCATGCTGTGGCGCAGGACCCTCAAGCCGCGTTGCCGATGATGACGGCATCGACCCCGCTTTGCTTCACCAGCCGTGCGGTCTCCTCGTCGCCGATCAGCGCGTTGCCCTGCGGAAACGCATCGATCGGCAAGACCTCGAGACCGGGAAAATCCTGCTCGAACAGTTTTTTGAGCAGCGGCAGCGTGCGAAACGCCTGCCACTGCTCGTTGGTGACAATGCCGATGCGCTTGCCCTCGAGCGACGCCAGGCGCGGGGCGTGCGCCTGCGTGACCTCGATGCCGCCGGATGGATCGTAAAAATCGAGTTTCACCATGTGTGCTGTCCCCAATGCATTTTTTGACCTGCGCACATCCTAGCATGCGGCCGCGCAGGGCCAATTTCAGCGCGCGCCCAGCTTCCGCGCAAAATCAGTATTGGGGCTTGAGCGGAAGCCGTGCCGGTCCGGTCCCGCTGATTTCGCAGGCGAGGACCTCCTGCACAGTCAGCGGGTTGCCCACGTAGCCGCCCTGGATGCGCGTGCAGCCCAGCGCCGCCAGCGCCGCCGCCGTGTCCGCATCCTCGACGCCTTCCGCGGTGACCGTCAGCCCCAGGTCCTGAGCGACATGCGCGAGCGAGCGCACGATCTTCTCGTGGAACGCGACCTGCCGCATGTCACTGACAAAAGTTGCGCCTATCCTCACTTCGTCGAGCGGAAGCTGCGCAAGCGTGGACAGCGACGATGAGGCCGTGCCGAAACCGTCGATGGCGAGACGCACACCCAGCGCCTTCAAGCGCGTAAGCGTGTCCCGCAATTGTTCGATGCCGGTCGCCAGCACCGTTTCGTGGATCTCGATCACCAGCCGCTCGGGCGGGACCTTCCAGGTACCCAGTGCGCGTCCCACGAACTCGTCAAAATCCGCCTGGGCGAAGCCGCTCGCGGTCACTTTGAGCACGAGCGGAAGGCGCACGGCGGTTTGCGCGAGTTCGGCGCACAGCCGTAACGCGTTGTTGTATACCCACCAGGTGAGCTCGCGGACCAGGCCGGCTCTGTCAGCCGCTTCGAAAGCGCGCGCCTCCGGCACCTCGCCAAGCTCGCCGTCCGTCCAGCGCAGCACGCCCTCGAGCCCGCTGATGCGGCCGCTGGTAAGATCGAACTGCGGCGCGAAAGCAAGGTCGAGAGTACCGTGCTCCAACGCATAGCGCAGCCGCGTTTCGTACTGCATGTTGCGCTCTTCGCTTTCGCCGTGCGCCGGATCGTAGACCGCGACGCGCTCGGCCATGCCGCGCGCGGTTCCCGCCGCGAGCTTGCCATTGCGCACCAGCGCCTGCGGGTCGGTACCGTGGTCGGGGTAGATCGCAATGCCGATGACCGCATCCGGGTCGAACGACCGGTCGCCGATCGGAATCGGCATTTCCAGGACGCCCAGGATCTTGTTGGCGGCGAGAATTGCCACGCCCTCGCCCGCGATGCGCGGCAAGAGGCACACGAACTGGTCGCGGCTCACGCGGCCCAGCTGGTCCTGCTTGCGCAGCACGCCTTCGCGCATGCGCCGCGCGACGCGCAGCATGAAAGCCTCGCCTTTCTGCAAACCGAGCAGGCGGTCGACCTGCTCAACCTTCGGCACGTGCAGCACGAGCAGGCCGAGTTGCTTGCCGTTCTGCCGGTGGGCCTCGATCGTGGTGCGGAATATTTCCATGAACGCCGCGTATTCGGGCGTCGGCAGCGTGCGCACGACGCCGCCCTCCGCCTGGCCGCGCGCAGCGAGCGAGGAGAGGAGAGCGATTTGCACGAACGTGCAGCGCTGCAGCGCGAGCAGGCTCTCCGTGCAGCGTTCCGCGTCGTTCGCATACAGCCGCAGCGCGCACCGCGTCAGCGCATGCTGGAAGCGCAGGCAGTCGCTGCGCATGCGTTCTATCGGCTCGCTTTCCGCGTCGAGCGCCCATTCGGCGAGCGCCGCATAGACCGGCTCCGCATCCCCGTCCGCCGTGAGCCCTGTCAACGCGGGTGCGAGACCGCCGGCCGCGGGCACGAAAATGTCGGGCGCCTGCTCGCACGCCCCCGTGAACAATGCCGCAAGGCTCGCAAGCGCCGCGGAATCGACGCCAAATTCCTCCGCCAGGCGCCCGACCAGCGCGCGGACGCCGCCGGCAGCGTCCGGCGAGTCCGCCGCAGTCACCGTCACGTCCGGCTTAGAGGAAATATTCGGAGGGATCAATCTCGATGCTTCCCTTCGGCAGCGTGCGCTTGATACCCGCCTGTTCGACGATCTTCGGCTTTTTCAGTTTGTTGCGATGAATATCAAGGATAGTCATCACGCGCGGAAAGAGCTTCAGCCGCGAATTACGCGCAATCACGATCGCAATTTCGCCGGAATGCAATTCAACGAGCGCCCCGACGGGATAGGTGCCTATGCACTGGATGAATTGCTCGACCAGCGGGCCATCGTACTTGCTGTCGCGCTCATCGTAGAAAACGCGCAACGCCGCTGCCGGCGCGAGCGTCTGGCCGTACGGCCGCGGCTCGGTCAGCGCGTCGAAACTGTCGATCAGCCCGGCCATGCAGCCGAACAAGCCGATTTGCGGGCCTTTCAGGCCGTTCGGATAGCCGCTGCCGTCGAGGCGTTCGTGGTGCAGCGCGGCGAGCGCCGGCAACTCGGGCGGCAGCCCGCTGGTCTCCTTCAGGATCGCTACTGAGTGCGCGACGTGGGTCTTGCACAGCTCACGCTCGGCTTCAGTCAGGGTTTCCCTCTTGGCCAACAACGCCGTGGGCAGGCGCAGCTTGCCCACATCCTGCAGCAAGCCGAGCATGCCGAGCAGGTCGATCTGCGCGCGCGGCAGCGACAGGAAGCGCCCGAACGTGATCATGTAGATGGAAACGCCCATCGCGCGATCGAGCGTGTTGAGGCTCGACTCTTTCATCTTGGCCAGCAGCAGCATGGCGTCGGGATTGCGCACGACGCTGTCCGTCATGTTGCTCACGGCGTCCTTCACGCGCGGCGCATCGAGCGCCTTGCCCGCCTGTACCGAGCCGAACACGTCGTTCATCACGACCGTTGTCCTCACCTGCGCCTGGCGCGCGGCCGGCAGCTCCGAGGTGACGTGCACTTTTTCTTTGTAAGTGACGCGCTCCGTGATGGTATCGAGCACACTCGGGCCGCGCAGGTCGCCGCCGAAAGGGTTCGGCGAGATGTCGCTGCCTTTGTCGGTGTCTATCGTGACCCTCCTGCAGTATTTTTTCAGCGCCTCGATCTGCGTCATCGAATTGATCACGAATCCCTGGTACATGAAAGGCGTATCCGTCCACGGACGGTCGAGCGCGTTCACGTAAACGCCGAATTTCAATTGGTCGACGGGGATTTGTTTTTTCATGATGACGGTAAGGATCCCGCGGCGCATCGGATGGCGGCGCGTAGTGCGATTTTCCGTCCTTCCGGCACGCCGCGCAATTGCAATTTGCGGCGTTCTTTCAGAATTCGAACACGTGGTTGTTCTGCAGCGGCGCTGGCCGCCGATCTCCCGGCAGTTCTTCGATTTCCTGCATCGTCAGTTCGATTTCGCTCGGTTTGAGATGGGTGATATAGACGTCCGCGGGCAGCGTGAACTTGGCGAGTTCCTCGCCGAGCATCGAGGGGCACAGGTGCTTGGCGAGCTCGGCGAGCTGGCGGTCCTTGTCCGAAAATGCCGTTTCGATAATCAGGAACTTGAGATTGGCGAGCTTGTTTACGACGTTCCACAGCGCGTCATTGGGGCCGGTGTCGCCGGTAAAGACGAGGCTGCCCCGCCCGCTGTCGAGCAGATAGCCGACCGCGGGGACCGTATGGACCGCGGGCAGCACGGTGATTTTGCGCGCACCCAGCATGATTACCTGCCCGACTTCGACTTCGTGGTAACGCAACCACGGCTCCTCGGCGGTCGGGATCATTGTGAAATCGGGCCACACGTCCCAGTTGAACAGATTCTTCTTGAGGATCGCGATGGTTTGCGCCAGCGCGTAAACCGTGACCGGTTTCGACCGCAGCGCGCCCACCGAATCGACGAAAAACGCGATCGAGTTGACGTGGTCGAGATGCGAATGCGTAATGAAAATATGGTCGATCGTCGTCAGTTCAGCTAACGACAGATCGCCAACGCCGGTGCCGGCGTCGATCAGGATGTCGTCGTCCGCCAGAAACGACGTGGTCCGGTTCTGCTGACCGCCGATGCCGCCCGAGCAACCCAGCACGCGTAAACGCATGGCGCCGGCGCCTACTGTGCAGCGGGCGTGGCGCTGACGCCCTTATTTACAACCAGCGAAGTCCCGGTGCCGGCCGTCCGACGGTAGCAATCGCGTTCAACCATAGAGTTGTTGTTTTCCCCCTGAGCCTTGCACATCCTAGCATGCAGACGACGCCCGTGCGCGCGCAAAAGTAAGGTTTCCGGCGGCGCTCCGACTATGTGCAGTGGCAATCCAACCACGCAAGGCCGCCGCGGCCCTGCGCGACAACCGCCGGACGGCCGGCCACGCCGTTTTCCGGCACTCACCTTTAAAGGGAATGTTCCATGAAAGCACTGCTGACGATGATTGCTGCCGGTTGCATGGCAGTTTCGATGACGGGCGCCTACGCTGCGGACGACATGATGAAAAAAGACGGCATGATGAAGAAAGACGAAATGAAGGCGGACGGCATGAAGAAGGACAGCATGCACAAAGACGGAATGAAGAAAGACGGCATGATGAAGGACGGCATGCACAAAGACGAAATGAAGAAAGACGGCATGATGAAGAAAGACGAGATGAAAAAGTAAGCGGCCGGCGGGAATGCGGATGCGCCCGTGCGCGCATCCGCATTTTTTTGCGTTGCGCGCGGTGCCGCCGCCTACAGCGGCACCATGCCCATCCAGAACATGAGCTTGTCGCCGACCTCGACGTCGTACTTGCGCACGAATTCGAGCTTGCCGTCGCTGCCCATGCGAAATACCGAAAGGCCCGCGGGCAGCGTCTTCACCGTGTCGCCATCCCTCACATTGACCGGCAGATTGTGCTGCGCCACCAGCATGCGGCCGCTGGGATCGATGTGGAACGTACGCGGGTGTATGGCCCGGGTCTCAATGTGCTGGATAGCCGTCGGTTCGCCGGTCTGCTGGTTGATCGAGTAAACGACGATGCTGTTTTCGCCGCCCTTGTAGACCTTTTTACCCTGGAATTCGACCGTGTCCTGCGAACGGTTCGAGCCATACACAAAGCGGCCGTTCGGGTGCACGTGCACGGTGCTCGCCGCCTGGCGCGACCTGATGTTGTTCGGCTCGGCCAGCGTGTCCTTGGAGTAAACGACTTCCGGCAGCGGTTTGCCGCCCTGCATCCGGTGCATGTGCAGCTTGTTCTGCGTTTCTATCGACACGTACATCCACGGCTGCGTCGGATGGAAATCCAGGTGCCTCGGGCCGTACTCTCTGCCGCCGTTGGGCGCGATCGAGACTTCGTTGGTGAGCACGCCGTTGTTGTAATCGAACAGCTTCAAGGCGCCGGGGTCTTCGGGCTTGGCCGGCGTTACCTCGTTGCCGCGGGTGACCAGTATCGCGTGACGGTTGTCCGGCGTGACGCGAATCTGGTGCGCGAAGATGCCCGCGTCCATGGCCGCTTGCTTCACTTCTTCGCCGGGCGTGAAATCTTTATTGATGCGATAGACGCGCAGCGCGCTCGGGCTATTGAAAGCGACCAGAATGTTCTGCGACGGAATGTCGGTGGTCATGTGGATCGGGCGCATCGGCAGCGTGATCGATTCGCCATGCTTGGTGAGCGCTCCGCTGGCCGGATCAATTTTGAATGCCGTCACGTGATGCTCGGTCCCCGTCGGCCCGTAACCCGAAGCGCTGCTGCTCGTCGCGACATACAGATAGCGGCGCGACACGTGCGGCCAGCAATATTGCACGCCGGCGGGCAGCGTCACGCTCTCGCGTTGCGTCAGCGTCGCGGCCTCGACATCGACGTCATAGCGCGTAAGCACCTCGCCGACGTTCGCATATAACGCGACTCTCCCGGGCTTGGGCTGCGCCCACGCGGCCTGCGGTATCGCCGCGGCACTGGCCATCAACGACATGAATGTTCGGCGGTTCAGCATGATTTGCCTTCCTTTTTAATTTCTTTTCTAAACACCACAAAACATTTGGCCACAGAGGTCACAGAGAACGCAGAGGAAAATCAAACGGCAATTGATTTCATGCTCTGGCATTTCTCTGTGTCCTCTGAGACCTCTGTGGCTCGCTTTTCGCTTTAATCGGTGGCCGGCGAGTATGCCAGTCTGTCGCTCGCTCGTACGCAGCGGCGGCGCGCAGCACCGTGACTTCGTCGTGCATGCGGCCGACGATTTGCAGCGCGAGCGGCAGCCCGCCTTTCGACAGCCCGCACATCAGCGCGAGCGCCGGGTGGCCGGTCAGATTGAACGGGCTGCGCGCCTGGCGCGGATAAGTGCGCGCGAGTTCCGCATCGTCGTCGATGCGGCACGCGGGATCGAGCGAGTTCGCGCACAGCAGAACATCGACGTCGCGCAGCGCCGCGTTGACCGTGTCGCTCAACTGCAGGCGGCGCTGCTGCGCGTGCACGTAATCGCCGGCGCCGAGAAAAGCGCCGCCCATCAGCTTGCGCCGTGAAGTTTCCGCGTAATCGCCGGGCCGCTCGCGCAGCCACGGCGCGTGCACCGTCCACGACTCGGCCAGCATGAAAATGCGCGATACGCCACTGAGTTCCAGCAGCGAGGGCAGTTTGATATCGCGCACCAGCGCGCCTTCGCGCTTGAATACTTTCGCGGCTTCGTCGAGCGCCGCGGTGACTTCGGGATGTGCCGGCACATCCGTTTCGTGAAAATGGCGCACGAAACCGACGCGCAGTCCGCGCACGCCGCGTTCCAGATCGACGCCGAAACTACCGTGCGCGACCGCCGCGCTGCCGGGATCTTTGGCGTCATGGCCGGCCAGCACGTCGAGCGCAAGCGCCGCATCCTCGACCGTGCGTGCCATCGGCCCGATATGGTCGAGCGTGAATGCGAGCGGAAACACGCCGCGCCGCGACACGAGCCCGTAGGTCGGCTTCAGACCGACCACCCCACACGTGCCCGCGGGATTGCGGATCGAGCCGCCGGTATCCGTCCCCAGCGCGAGCGGCAGAAAGCCCGCGGCGAGTGCCGTGCCCGAGCCGGAAGACGAGCCCCCCGGATGGTGGTTAATGTTCCACGGATTGCGTGCCGGCGGAAACGGCAGATCGAACGACGGGCCGCCGATCGCGAATTCGTGCAACGACAGTTTGCCGAACAGGAGGGCGCCGGCCGCGCGCAGGCGGCTGATGACTTCCGCGTCCTCTTTGGCGACGTTCTTCAAAAATATCTTCGAGTGACAGGTAGTCACCTCCCCGGCAACGTCGATGATGTCTTTGATCCCGACCGGCACGCCGTGCAGCGGCCCGCGCCGGCGGCCCGCGCGGATTTCCCGCTCTGCGTCCCTCGCCGCCGCCAGCACAGCCTCGCCATCGATCTTGACGAAAGCGTGCAACTGCGGTTCCAGCGCATTGATGCGATCGAGCAATGCCCGCACCAGCTCAACGGGCGACAGCTTGCGCGCCGAGTACGCGGCGCCGATCCCGGCGGCGGTCAACCAATGCAGATCGTTCATCTAGAGTCCCTAACACAATGAAACACGTGTGCGTTGCAGCCAGAATTGGTGAGGGCAAGACGCCCGGTGAAGGCAATAGTCATTCTATTGCCAAGACGAGCAACGCTGCCATCGCCGATTCTGGCTGCAACCCTTCGGGCTGGCACGAGTTTTGGCCCATGGCGGTGTCGAGAAGTCCCTTGCTTAGAATGACTAAGCCGCAGGACTTTCTTCTAGCCCTGAGCCAAAATCGTGACAGCGCATCGCGCGTTTCAT
>JBKJMN010000322.1:0-2570 GCA_046596405.1 Burkholderiales bacterium | reverse complement strand
AATGGCGCCGCTCGTCAAAACTTTCCCTCACCCTCGGTCCCTCTCCCGAAGGGCGAGGGAAGAAAAGCCCTTCTCCCTCCGGGAGAAGGGTGGGGATGAGGGAAAGTTTTTGTCATCAATAATGTACTCAATAGTAAGGTTGTTTTTGATTTTTCATCTGTGTTTATCTGTGGCTAAACGTTTTGCTTTCATTCTGATTTTCATCTGCGTTTATCTTTGGCTCATGTATCAAGTGCCGTAACGAATAGGTGACTTGGAAAGTTTCAATGCCGCCAGCGCGCTGTAGCACGCCAACCAGGCGGTTTTGGGATTTTCCGGCGCAGGCACGTTTTCTAGCTTGATGGTGATACTGCCCGTCTTGCCGCGCACCGAAATCTGATGGGTGTTGTGCTTGATCGTCGGATCCGCGACGACTTTGAGCCGCGTGCGGTCGAAGCCGATACCGGCCATCGACAATACGGCGGCGATATTCACGTTGGCCGGAAAATGCGGCACGCCTTCGCGGGCTGCGCCGTCGAACAATACCGTTGGCTCGCGCAGGCCGGCGAGATCGATGTTCAGCTGCTCGACGTAATCAATACCGCGCCAGGCCGCTGCCGGTTTGGACACGATGATTTCAACCGACTCGACGCCGGCGATGCATGCCGCCTTGAGCGCATCGAGTCCGCCGATGCCACCAGACGGCACGTACAACAGCGCCCCGGTTTTGAGGGCCGCGGCTTCGAGCCGCAAACGCAGTTTGTCATCGGCCAATGCGCCGGCCGACAAGACGATGACGGCCACCCCCGCATCGAGCAGCGGCCCGCAGTATTCGCGCACCGCTTCGTGCGAAGCGGCTTCGACGACGACATCCGGTTTGTGCTGGAGCAGTTCGCCGACGGAGGTGACGCAGGCAACCCCGAATTCGGCGGCGAGCGGTTTCCCCCGCGCGCCGCCTTCGTTGCGGCCGACGATCGCGACGACTTCGGCGTCACCAAGGTCGCCGCGCCTGATATGTTCGAGGAAGAGGCGCGCAATCGTGCCGCCGCCGAGAAGTGCCACCCGCATGAGTTAATCACCGTATCTTTGAACAGCTATTGTGCCATAACGCGCGGCTGTTTCCCTTACGTTTTCCTTCCCTGGCGTCCTGCGCTGCCTCAACGGTAAAGCTTTATTTATCCGCGTGGCGCTTGTCAAAGTCCCACACGTCCTGGAATCCCATCAGTTCGGCAAACTCCGTAAACGGATACAGCGGTGCCGTCGCCTGCACGCTCGACCCGTCGTGCCGCAGGGTTTTGTATACGGAATCGAGTGCCGCCCCCGCCGCGAGAAATCCCGTCGCTGGAAAAATCGCGATCCGGTAGCCGAGCGCAGCAAGCCGCGCTGCCGGCAACACCGGCGTCTTGCCGCCTTCGACCATGTTCGCGATCAATGGCAGCTCGAAGGACGCGCATATTATTTCCATCTCGCGTTCCGACTCGGGCGATTCGACGAAAAGTATGTCTGCGCCCGCCTTCGCATACGCTTCCGCGCGGCGCAGCGCCTCATCGAGCCCGTGTGCGGTGCGCGCGTCGGTGCGCGCCACGATCAGGATGTCGTCGTCACCCCGCGCTTCGACCGCCACGCGTATCTTCTTCACCATGTCGGCGACCGGAATCACGCGCCGTCCGGGCGTATGACCGCATTTTTTCGGAAACTCCTGGTCTTCGTACTGGACGGCGGCGGCACCCGCCTTGATGTAGCCGCGCGTGGTATGGGCGACGTTCAGTAATCCGCCATAGCCAGTGTCCGCATCGGCGATCAGCGGCGTGGCTGCGATCGTGCAGATCTGATCGACGCGCCCGACCATCTCGGTATACGTCGCAAGCCCCGCATCCGGCAGGCCAAGGTACGACGCGACGACGCCGAAGCCCGTCATGTACAGCGCGGAAAATCCCATGCGGTCGGCGATGCGCGCCGAGATCATGTCGTAGACGCCGGGCGCCGTAATTAGACCGGGCTCAGCGAGCCGCGCGCGCAATGCGCCTGCTTTCGATGTCATAGGGTGTACCCTGCCTAAAGCGCCAGCCGCGTATGCCATACTATCGGCACCCATCGATTGCGCGCGTGAAGCCGGATAATAGACCAATCGGCGATCGCGCATCATCGCGACGAGGAGACACATGCGTTTTCATTCGATTTTTCCGCCGGCGTGCGCCGGCGCCATCCTGCTGGCCTGCGTCACCGCCGCTCACGCCCAATCCTATCCGAACAAACCGATCCGGCTGATCGTGCCCTACGCGGCCGGGGGTTCGACCGATGCGCTGGCGCGCGCGGTCGGCCAGAAGCTCGGCGAAGCCTTCGGCCAGCAGGTCCTCATCGATAACCGCACCGGCGCCAACGGCAACATCGGCACCGACATGGTCGCCAAGGCGAATCCCGACGGCTACACGATCCTGATGGCGTTCGACGCGACCATGGTCATTAACCCTTCGGCGTACGCGAAGCTGCCGTTCGATCCGGTCAAGGATTTCGCGCCCATCACCAAGGTCGCGGCGCTGCCGCTGATCCTCGTCGCCCACCCGTCGTTTCCGCCGAACAACACGAAAGAG
>JBKJMN010000386.1:0-24658 GCA_046596405.1 Burkholderiales bacterium | reverse complement strand
CGACGAGCCGCGCGCCTTTCATTTTTTCCGCCATTGATAGTCTCCGGATCGGGCCGCGGACGCGGCCGGTGTTTGCGCGCCGTATACCAGCCAGCGCGATTATTGTGCCGCCATCATAGCGCACAGTTAAATAGTGTGATTAGATACGGCGAAAACAAGACCGCCACGGTCGCCGCAACCCGCAATTTGGAGGATCACGATGCGAACCAGCTGGATATGCGTTCCGTATGCCGCCCTGCTAGTTTTTGCGCTGCAGGTTTCCGCCGCCGACACTTATCCTGACCGGCCGATTCGCGTGCTCGCAGGCGGTGCGGCGGGCGGGCCGATCGACATCATGGGGCGCGTCGTAGGGCAGAAACTCTCCGACATGCTTGGCCAGTCGATCGTGATCGACAATCGCGGCGGCGCGGGCGGTACCATCGCCACGCGCATAGCGGCGCAGGCGGTGCCCGACGGTTACACGCTGCTTTGCAACAGCAGCCAATACGTGGCGGCCGCGAGCCTCTACAAAAATCCCGGCTACGATCCTTTCAGGGATTTTTTGCCGATCATCAATGCCGGCGTCAGTCCCAACATGATTTTCGTGCATCCGTCGGTCGCGGCGAACAATTTGCAGGAGCTCATCGCGCTCGGCAAAAAGCAGAAGCTGTCGTACGGCTCAGCAGGTGCGGGCAGCACACCGCATCTGACGGGCGAGCGTTTGCTGAAGCTGATGGCGGGGCTCGACGTCACGCATATCCCGTACAGCAGCGCAGCGCCCGCCATGCTCGCGGTTGCCGCGGGCCAGGTGCCGGTCGGCCTCACGGCGATGCCGCCGACCGTGCCGCTGATCAAATCGGGCAAGATCCGCGGCGTCGCGGTCACGAGCCCGGCGCGCATGCCCTCGCTGCCCGACGTCGGCACGGTTGCCGAGCAGGGCTATCCCGGCTATGAAGATTACACGTGGATCGGATTTTTCGCGCCCGCCGGCACACCTAAAGCGCACGTGGGCAAACTCAACCGCGCCATCACGGCGATCGTGGCGCAGCCGGACACCAAAGAGCGGTTAACCGTGCTGGGATTCGATCCGGTCGCCAATACGCCTGAGCAGTTCACCGAATACGTTAAGGTCGAGGTCGCCAAGTGGGCCAAGGTAATCAAGGATTCCGGCGCGCGCGTCGATTGAAGTCGCGGAGGTCAAGAATGGCAACGCTCGACAAGGCACAGCAGTGCGCTAGCGCGCAGTCAACCGGGGGAAGTGCATGACTATTTTCAAGCGGAGCATTGTTCTGTGCGTGGGGCTCGTGTCGCTGGCCGCGGCGGCAGCCGACTTTCCGGCGAAACCGATTCGCGTCGTCGTGCCGTGGCCGGCGGGCGGCAGCACGGACACGCTTGCCCGCATCGTTGGTCAGCGCCTGACCACGATCGTCGGCCAGCCGGTCGTCATCGACAACCGGGCGGGCGCGGCGGGCACCATCGGTGTCGACATGGTGGCCAAGGCGATTCCCGACGGCTACACGATCACCATCGTTGAAGCGGCCCACGTCGTGCTGCCCGCGACGACGACGCGGCTGCCGTACGACCTTGCGCGCGATTTCATGCCGCTGACGCTGATCGGCGTGTCGCCGCAGATCCTGTTCCTGCACGCGGGATCACCGGCAAAGTCGCTTAAGGATTTTATCGCGCTGGCCAAGTTGAAGCCCGGCGAGATCGCGGCGGCCCACACCGGTATCGGCTCTTTCACGCATTTGGGGCTCGAGCTCCTGCAGGCGCGAACGGGGACGAAATTCAATCAGGTGAGCTATAAGGGCGCGGCGCCCGCGATGATCGAACTGGCGGGCGGCCAGGTCCAACTCGGCATTTTCACGCTCGCGAGTGCGGCGGGCACGCTGCGGACCGGGCGGATTACGCCGCTCGCCATCGCCGGCGACAAGCGCGTCGACGCGCTGCCCGACGTGCCTACGTTGGGCGAACTCGGCTTGAAGGACTTGGTCATCAATCAATGGTGGGGCTACGTTGCGCCTGCCAGCGTGCCCGGCGCGATCATCGCGCGGCTCAACAAGGACCTCGTCGCGGCGATCGATCACCCCTCGGTGCGCGAGCGCGCGACGGAACTTGCGGTAGACGTGAGGACAACCACCCCGGCGCAGCTGAAGGCGCATATTGCGAACGAGTTGAAGCGCTGGTCGGCGGTTGCGCGCGATGCCGGCATGAAGCCCGAATAAGCGTTGCCGTCGGGCTCAGTCCGCGCTGGCGAGTGTTTTTGGCCGCAGCATCGTATCGACCGCCAACAGCCACATCACGATCCACGCCAGGCTCCACGCGGCAGCGGCCACCACGTCGCTGAAATAATGAGCGCCGAGGTACATGCGCGTAACCGCAACCAGAGTTACGAGCAGGACCGCGCCAACGACAACTAGCGCGCGATCGCGCCACCTTGGCATGCCTGACGCGAGATAGGCGGCCAATACCCCATAGAACAACGTGGCCGCCGTCACGTGTCCGCTCGGAAAGCTAAAAGACATGAGCGCCAGCAGCGGCTCGTCGAAGTGCGGGCGATCACGCCGGAAGATCTGCTTTAACAAGAGATTGCCGAGGACGCCACCCGGCAGCACGATGGCGAGCGCGAGCAGCCAATACCAGCTTCGCCGCCACCACAGATAGAGTGCGAAAGAAATTCCCATTACGATGATGGCGGTGGTGCCGTGCGCGTCGGTGATGATCAGCATCCAGCGGGTGAGCGCCGGCGTCGCATGCCGGTGAAACCACTGGCTGATCGCTACGTCCGCCTCGACCAGCGGATCGCCCGTGACGACGTCTTCGGCGACGCCGCCGAAGAGCCAGGTCGCGCCGACAAACAGCAGCACGCTCAAGGTGAGGCGCAGGCCGACGCGACTGTCGCGGGCGAGGCGGGCTCGCACAAAATTGAACTGCGGCGCAAAGCGGCGGCAGGCGGCCGCATAGCGCGGCTGAACGATGTTAGCTAGCCACTGTTGCATTTGGCCGGTCTGTGGGCGATCTCTGACGAAACGGGAACATCGGGATCAGTCGCCATGATAGAGAATACCAGGCGGCAAAAGCAGCATAGCCGCGAGACTGGGCTCGCGGCTATGCAAACGACTAAATTGCTGGAACTGCCAACGGGACTTTAAGCCCCGCAATTATCAATAACGTGAAATGGTGTTCCCATCAACGCGCACGCGATCGCCGGTGCGCAGGTCTGTAATGTTCTCCTGGGTAACAGTCTGAAACGAGCCGTTATCCATGCGCACGGTCACGCGAAACGTTTCATTGTCGGTGCGCTTACGCGACTGGACCTGGTTGCCTGCATACGCGCCGCCCGCGGCGCCCGCGATCGTGGCCACCGTGTTGCCGGTGCCGCCGCCGATCTGATGGCCGATCAGGCCGCCGACGATACCGCCGATCACCGTGCCGGCGATGTTGTTGGGATCTTTGCGGCCGACGACTTCGATGCGGTCGACGGTTCCGATGTAGGCATTCTGCGATTGATAGCCGCGGTCGGATTGATAGCCACGGTCTGATTGATAGCCGCGGTCAGGATACTGCTGCTGGTTGGACTGCGATTGGTAGGTCGGCTGCTCCGCGCAACCCGCAAGCCCTACTGCCGCTGCCATACATGCGACTTTAAGTGCTGATAGTTTTTTCATGACTGAGTCCTTTAGTTAGTCTGTAGGGCATCCTTCGATGGCGGGATGCGTCTTAACGCACCAACAGCTTAGCGGGGACGCCGGACGTGATCTGTACGCTACGCCACAAAGCCGGCGCCGAATGCTTACAGGACCACGTCAGACCGGCACCGACAGCCGCAAAATCACCCGCCGGGTTTGATGATTTTCGGCCAGCGCGCCATCTCGGCGCGGATGAACGCATCGGTCGCTTCGGGCGTGCCGCCGACCAGTTCGACGCCGTCGCCGGACAGCCGCGCGCGGATCGCCGGATCGTTCAAGGCTTTATTGATCTCCGCGTTGAGCTTCTTCACGAGCTCGCGCGGGGTGCGTGCCGGCCCCAGCACCGCGTACCAGGCGCGCACGTCGAATCCCGGCAGCGCCGCTTCGGCCAGCGTCGGCACATCCGGCGTTAGCGCGGCGCGCTTGAGGCTCGTCACCGCCAAATGGTTTGCATGCGGTCACGCACGTGACTGCGCGGTGCGCGGTCTCGGCGCCATGAATTGCGGGCGATACGTTTCCCGCGCGATCTCGTCGCCACTTACGACCAGCGTGTAACCGTCGGGTGCGGCCTTTGCCGCCGCCTCTGCGCCGGGCATGCGCGCGAAAATATCGGTCCCGCCGTCTGGCGGGTACGGTACGATTAAACGCACTGGCTTCGCGGGATACGATTGTGCGCACACCGATGCGACCGCCATTACAATTAAGGCGCTCAGGACCGGCAGGAAAAATTTCATGGCGATGTGTGAACGCAGGATTATTTTGCGATTGCGAAGTGTAACAGCCGAGGAGACTGCGTGAGCGCGGCCGCTCCCGGTCCGCCAGTGCCGTTGCGCTTGTCTATCATTGCGCTGCTGGTATCGAGCAGTTTCGCGGCGCAGGCCCAGCTATTTCCTAGTCGTCCGGTGCGCTTGATCGTGCCGTATCCGCCTGGCGGCGGATCGGACGTCATCGCGCGCATCCTCGCGCCGAAAATGAGCGAAGGTCTCGGCCAGCAGGTCGTGATCGACAATCGCGCGGGCGCGGCGACGATCATCGGCCTCGACCTCTTGGCGAAGTCGCCGCCCGACGGCTACACCATAGGCATCACGACGAGTACGCTCGCTGTAAATTCGACGCTCAACAAGTCCCTGCCATTCGATACGCTGCGTGATTTTGCGCCCGTGATGCTCGCGGCGGACGGCTTGTATGTATTGGTCGTGCACCCGGCGGTGCCGGCGAAGTCGGTGCGCGAACTCATCGCGCTCGCGAAGTCGGCGCCGGGCAAGTTGAATTCGGCGATCGCCGGCTCCGGCACGCCGATGCACATGGGGCTCGCGCAATTCAACTCGATGGTCGGCGTGCGCATCCCCGGCGTTATTTATAAGGGCGCCGGCCCCGCCTTGACTTCATTGCTCGGCGGCGAAACGCAGATGGCGTTCATCAGTATGCCGACCGTCGCGGCGCACGTACAGGCGGGCAAATTGCGCGCGCTCGCGGTGACGGGTGCTCGGCGCTCGGCGGCTGCGCCCGAGCTGGCGACCGCGGGCGAAGCGGGATTGCCCGGCTTTGTGCTCTCCGGGTGGTATGGCTTTCTCGTGCCCGCGAAAACCGGCGCGGCGCAGATCGACCGTCTCAACGCCGAACTGCGCAAGGCGCTCGCCCATTTCGAGGTCAGGCAGCGCCTGCTTGAATTCGGCGCGGACGTGGTGGCGAGCACGCCCGCGGAGTTCGGTGTTTTTCTGTGCGCGGAGATTGCCAAATGGGGCAAGGTCGTGCGCGAAGCTAACATTCAGCCTGAATAGTTTGCGCATATGCGCGACGAATGCCACCTTAAGCTCGCCAACGAACAGAGCGGCGGCCGGGACGCGGGCATAATCGCTAGAATCAAAAGCGGGCGCCTCAACCACGCTGGAGGAAACGACAATGAACTGGGACCTCATCGAGGGGAACTGGCAAGCGTTCAAGGGCCACGTCAAAAGGCAGTGGGATGTGCTGAGCGACGCCCACCTGGACGAGATCGCGGGCAAACGCGATCAGCTCGTCGGCAAAATTCAGGAAAATTACGGCGTCGGGGCGGACGAGGCCGAATGCCAGGTCATGGATTGGGAATATCAAAATCAGGATGTCTTCGCGGCAACGGCCGCCCAGGTCGCGAAGCACGGGGTTCGCCCGCAAGGGCAATAGGGTTACTGCAGCGCCGTGTTTTATGCGAGTTCGGCGATTTATTCGCGCGTCAGCCGCGCTGCCGGCTCAGTCGTCGCCCTCCTTGAACACTTCCTGCATGATGCGGAAGCTTTCCACTGCCGCAGGCAACCCGCAGTAGACCCCGGTCTGCAGCAATACCTCCGAGATTTCCTCTTTCGTGAGTCCGTTGTTGAGCGCGCCCTGGACGTGCAGCTTTAATTCGTGCGGCCGGTTGAGCGCAGTAAGCATCGCAAGGTTGGCGATGCTGCGCTGCTTAAATGAAAGTCCCGGGCGCGCCCAGATTTTGCTCCACACATATTCGGAAAGCCGGGTCTTCGGCTGCGACAGCGCATCGACCGCATGCGAACTTGCGACGTGTTTTTCGCCCAGCACCTGGCGGCGGATTTCGCGGCCGCGCGCGAGCTCGGCGGGTTCGAGTAGGGGATTGTCCATGATTGACCTATTCCGTGTCAGGCTTTGGCATCGAAGACTTCGCGCATCATGCGAAACGCATCGACGGCGGCAGGCGCGCCGCAATAGACATTCGCGTGCAGCAATATTTCCGAGACCTCCTCGCGCGTGACGCCGTTGGTCAACGCGGCGCGGATATGCGTTTTTAATTCCTGCGGGCGGTTGAGCGCGATCAGCATGGCAACCGTGATCATGCTGCGGTCGCGCCGCTTCAAACCCGGCCGCGCCCATACCGCGCCCCACACGTATTCGTTGACGATGTCCTGCAGAGGTTGCGTGTACTGATCGACGGTGGAGAGCGTTTTCTCGACGTGCGCCGCGCCTAGCACTTCCTTGCGCATGGCGAGTCCCTTGTCGTGCAGCTTGCTGGTCATGATGTGCTCCTTCTTGGAATTGGCCTCACGCCGGCATTTTGCAGGAAAAGCGGCCGTGCGACGGAAACCTGCGGGTAGAATCGAATCATGAATGTTTCTTCGGTCGTTGCGGCCGCTGTCGTGGTCGCCAGTTTCGCCTGCGCTCCGCTCTGCGGCGCACAAGGGCCGGCCTATCCGCAGCGGCCGGTGCGTTTGATTGTTCCGAGTCCGCCGGGCGGCGGCGCCGACTCGGTCGCGCGCATCCTCGCGCCGAGGCTCGCTGAAATCCTCGGCCAGCAGATCGTGATCGACAATCGCGGCGGCGCCGGCGGGAGCATAGGCGCGATCACGGCCGCGCGCGCGGCGCCGGACGGTTACACGCTGCTCGCCGCCAACGCTTCCCTGGTCACCGACGCCGCGGTGATGAAGACGATGGCTTACGATCTGCAAAGGGATTTCGCGCCAATCGCGCTGGCGGTGACGCTGCCCAACGTGCTGGCTTCGCACCCGTCTTTGCCCGCGCAAACGCTGCGCGACGTGATTGCGCTGGCGCGCGCGCGGCCGGGGCAATTGCAGGTCGCGTCCGGCAGTTACGGCGGCAGCTCGCATCTCGCGATGGAATATTTCCTGAGCATGAGCGGGTTGAAGATGGTCAACGTGCAATACCGCGGGGTTGGCCCGGCGCTGGCCGACGTGGTCGCCGGGCACGTGCCCCTTCTCTTTGGCAGCACGCTGAGCGCATTGCCGCAGATCAGGGGCGGGCGCCTACGCGCGTACGGCGTCACCAGCCTTGCGCGCACGAACGGCGCGCCTGAAATTCCCACCATTGCCGAAGCGGGCGTACCAGGTTACGACGCGTACAACTGGTCGGGCGTCGTCGCGCCCGCGGGGACGCCGCGCGCGATCGTCGCGCAGCTTCATGCGGCCGTGCTGCAGGCTCTGCAGGATCCCGTCTTGCGCAAACGCTTCATCGACAACGGCGCCGATGCGACGCCGAGTGCCACGCCCGCCGATTTCGGCGCGTTCATTCGGGCGGAAAGCGCCAAGTGGGCGAAGGTGATACGCGACGCCAATATCGGCGCGCAATAGCGCGGCGCGTTTTTTAGAAAAGACCCGCTGGCTCGCTCTGCAGCGGCGCCGGGGATATCAGCGTCGCATCGTCGTCGCGCGGCTGCCGCGGATTCGCGACCGGGACGGCTTCGAGCGCATCGCCGGTGGGCTTTAGCAGATCCTTGAGGGCCGGCACGTCGTCGATCGCCGGATCGAGCCACAACCGATAGTTCGGTGGATCGATGATGACCGGCATGCGATCGTGCATGTGCTTGATCGAATCGGCCGCGTCGGTGATGATCATGGTGCACGTCTCGACGATCTGATCGCCGCGCTGCCAGCGGTCCCACAGGCCGGCGAAGCAGAAGTCGCTGTCGTCGGCGCGGTGAAACCACCATTTCTGTTTACCGGATTTCAACGGCTGCCACTCGAACCAGCCGTCGGCGGGAATCAGGCAGCGGCGCTTTTTGAACGGCACGCGGTACGACGCCTTGGACTCGACCGTTTCGGCCATCGCATTGATGGTGTTGTATGCGATGCGCGGCTCCTTGCTCCAATACGGCAGCAGCCCCCATTTGAGTGCCGTCAGCTCGGCGCCGCTACCCGCGGACAGGCGGATGACCTGTATGTTGGTGCCGGGCGACACGTTATAACGCGGCGGCGACTGCGGCCATGGACGCTGGATGAGTTCGCCGAGCGCCTTGGCCGCTTTTTCGGGGCGATGCCGCCCTTCGGTGTAGCGTCCGCACATGCGCGGGGCTTATTGCGCCGGCCAGTTCGCGACTTTGCGCGCCGCCCCCGTCAACTCGAGGATATGCATGCCGGTATTGGCGCGATCGACGATGTAAATATAGCCGCGGTCGTCGACCTCGACGTTGTTGGTCTGGATCGCACGCTTCTTCGAGACTTCCGTCGGCACGACATCACGCTTGGCGCCGGGCGGCGACTCGAGCACCACGGTCTGCGACGTCATCGCCGGGATGTAATAGCCGATTTCCTTCGGATGGTAGGGGTCGCGCACGTCCACAGCGCGCACGCCGGCGTTAAACGCGGCGAAGAACATGACGCGCTTGTAATAAATCGGCGTGAAACTTTCGTTCGACGAGTGCGTGCCCATGCGCCCGCCGCGCGTGCAGAAGTCGCCGCTCGCTTCGGGTATCGTATAAGTCGAGACGCCCATCGGCTTCGTTTCGTGCGTGACGTCGACGATCCACACCATCTGGCGGAATTCGAGGCATTCCTTCTGGATCGATTCGTTGGTGATGACGATAAAGTCGCGCGGGCTGCCGTAGCGGGCTTTCTTGAATTCCGGCATTTCCACGCCGAGCATGGGAAACACGGTGTGCGCGCCGTTGAACGGCATCAGGTCGACCCGCGCCACCTGCGGATAGAGCAGGTTTTCGCGCGTCGGCTCCTTGGGACCGTTCAGGAGCTTGTCGCGATCGACGATCTGCAGTACGCCGTCGGTATTGGTGCCGTAGCCGAAGTAGACGCGATTGCCTTTGGGGCCGGTCGAGATCGGGCCGTGCAGCGTGATCGGCACCGGCCCCGTCGTGCCCGGTTCTTGACCGACGAGACCGAACGAGCGGATGAACACGGGTTTCGCGGGATCCGACAGATCGTAAATCAGCGTCATGCGTGCGCTGCGCCATTGCGGCTCGCCGGCAATCACGTACGCGATGCCGGTGTCGCATTCCCACCAGTTCTTGTGCGTGCCCTTGAGTCCGCGCACTACCGTCGTCAGGAGTTGCGGATTGGCCGGGTCCGTAGTGTCCCAGATTTCGTGCGCCTGGTTGCCGAACGTGCGCAGCATGTAGAACTTGCCTTTGACGCCCTTGGGCAGATCGTCGCCGCTGCATATGCGCACCATCTGCGCGCCGCCCTGTTCGGCTTTGCCGACGTCGCCCGGCACGTGAGCGAGATACTGCGGTTTTTTTACGTCGGTCACATCGACGATCGAGGTGCCGTTGTCCTCCATCTTGCCGTTGAGCGGATTCAGTTTATTGTCGCCGTGGTGCCCGACGTAGGCGATCCAGCGGTTGCCCTGGCGCTGGATGACCGGCTGATACGCGGTGCGTGCCTGCAGGTCGTTGTACCCCGCGAGCTTGATGTTGCTGCTCTCGACGCGCGACCCGTCGCTGGTGGCCGCAACCGCGGGTGCGGCAAGGATAGCGGCGAGCAGACCGGCGACCAATCCGCGATTAACGGCAATTTGAATCATGAAGCGTCTCCCCAGGGATGTTGGACGGTGCGCGCCTGCGGTGCGGCGCGGATTCTTTTCTCTCACGCGTAACCCGCACAGTTTATCGCACATCCTCATCTGGCACGCAGTGGACGCTCCCGAGAGAGGGGTGTAAAGCTTGTCCGGCGTATGAGCGTGCAACATAATACGGCACTCCATTTTTCGCATCGGAACGGCATGGACACCGCACTCAAGGGCAAAACTGTTTTAATCACCGGCGCGAGCCGCAACATGGGCAAGCTCGCGGCCATCGCGTTCGCGCGCGAGCGCGCGAACCTGGCGATTTGCACGAGTGCGAAAATGAAAGAGCTCAATGAGGTCGCGGCCGAATGCCGCGCACTCGGCGCGCAGGTCGTCGCCGCCCAATGCGACGTTGCCGACGCAGCCTCGGTCGACGCGTTCGTTGCCAAGGCCGCGGCCGAACTCGGCACGGTCCATATCGCGCTCAACAACGCCGTCTATCGCGTCGACACCGCGCCGTTTCTAAAAGTGCCCGACGCGGACTGGGAAAAAAGTTTCCGCGTGAACATGGGCGGCCCGCGCAATATCTGCCGCGCCGTGCTGCCGCTGATGATCAAGCAGCGCTGGGGCCGCATCATCAATTTCTCCGGCATCGATCCGCTGTTGGGCGGCAGCGTGACGAAGGGCATGGCCAAACTCGGCATCGTCGGCTTTACGCGCGGGCTCGCGCGCGAATTCGCCGAACACGAAATCACCGCCAACTGCATAGGCCCCGGCACCATCGATGTCGAGCGCGATCCCAATCTAAAGCCGAAGGCGCTGCGCCCGACGCAGCCGATCCGTCGCATGGGCAAATCGCAGGAAGTGGTGTCGCTGATGCTATACCTCGCGAGCGAAGACGCGGGGTTCATCACCGGGCAGAACTATCTGGTAAACGGCGGGATGTATTTTCAGTGAGAGGTTGTGGTGATTGAGTGATTACGCGATTAAGTGATTATTGAGTATTACGTAATAGATGACAATGGCGCCGCTGGTCAAAACTTTCCCTCACCCTCGGTCCCTCTCCAGAAGGGCGAGGGAAGAAAAGCCGTTCTCCCTCCGGGAGAAGGGTGGAGAGAGCAAAGCGAGGGGGCGAAGGCGGGAAAGTTTTTGTCATCAATAATGTAAAACTCAATAGGTGATTGTTAATCACTCAATCCCTGGCCGCCAAGCAATCACCGCCTACCTCGCGACGCAGAAGCCGTGAAATTGCCGGACCGCTAACCGGAGATTTTTAAGGCGCCGACGGCGGCGGCACGCGGCGTTTGGTCGCCTGCTCGAATGCGTAAGCGAGCGCCAGCAGGCGCGGCTCGCTGCAGGCCATGCCGGCGAAGCTCACGCCAAAGGGTTGCGGTTGCGGCGTGAAGCCCGGCGGAAACGGCGGCGTCGGCGGATTCGCGACCATACCGAAAGGCACGATGACGGTAGGATAGCCGGGCTTGGCGGAAATCGCGGCGCCGTTGCCAGCGGGAAAAAGAATCGCGTCGAGTTTTTCCGCCTTCATAACCACGTCGATGCCGTTGGTGCCGTAAACGGCGATGTCTTTCGCACGATCGGTTTCGTAGCGCGCGCGGTCGGCATCGATATCCATTTCATCCGAGACGTCGAGCAGCGACTGTCCGTACTTGAGCGTGCCCGCGTTCTTGTGCGCGAGATTCCAGTTGCGCAGCTCGGTCAGAGTTTTCACCGGCGCCGCCGCACCCAGGCTCGCGAGCCACAGATTGAAGTCGCGCTTGAATCCGTACTTGGCGACCACCGAGCAATTGGCGTCCTTACCTTTGGCGTTCTGATAGCCGCGGCACGTGTCCCAGCGCAGGAAGTTTTTGCTTTCGTCCTTCTCGATCACACTCGGAATATTCGCCGGATCGACGATCACCGCGCCCAGATGCCGGAGGATGGCGATCGCTCCCGCCATCACCGCCTGCTGATCGGGTGCCAAGCCGCCGCGCGGCGCTTGCTCGCCCGGCGGAGTGATGGCTTCGTAAAAGAACGCGCGCGGAATGCCGATGCGCGCGCCTTGCAGCGCGTCGCGCTTGAGATACCGCGTGTAGTCGCGATGAGGCGGCGGCGTGCACGCCTTCGTCGCCGCATCGTGCGGATCGGGCGCGGCGCCTTCAAGCACGCCCATCAGGATCGCGACGTCGGCGACGGTGCGTCCCATCGGTCCCGCGGTGTCCTGGTCGGCAACGAGCGGAATGATGCCGTAGCGGCTGATACGGCCCACGGTGGGCTTGATGGTCGCGAGCATCGTTAGATTAGCGGGACTCAGGAGCGAACCCGAAGTCTCGGTGCCGACGTTCGCCGCCCAGAAGTTCGCCGAAGTGCCGATGCCCGAACTCGATCCGCCGGGCAGCAGCACCGGGCGGCCGTCGAAATTCGCCTCGCGCGGATCGCGGCGCGGGTCGTACGGGTTCATGCCGTAGCCTTTGAGCGCGTTGTAGTTCGACGGCATCAAGGTCGGCGCGGTCGTCACCCAGTTGGCAAGTTCCGTCATGTTGGTCTTGGCGATGATGATCGCACCCGCGTCGCGCAGGTTTCTCACGAGCGTGGCTTCGTACGGCGGCACGAGGCCGTCGAACGCGAGCGCGCCGCCGGTCGTCGGCATGTCGGTGGTATGAATGTTGTCCTTCACCGCGATCGGTATGCCGTGCAGCGGGCCGCGCACCCTGCCGCGCGCGCGTTCGCGATCGAGCGCGTCGGCCTCTTTCAACGCATGCGGGTTGACGGTCATCGCCGCGTTGAGCTTGTCTTCGTACGTCGCGATGCGCGTGAGATACTGCTGCACCAGTTCGCGCGACGTGACGCGTCCGCCCGCCATCGCCTTCTGCATGTCGGCGATGCCCGCTTCGACGACGGTGAACTTTTGCGGTGGCACGGATTTTTTTTCCGGCGCGCCGAGGGCGAGCGCCGCGGGCAGCAAACAAAGCAGCAGCAGGTGCTTCACGCGGGCTCTTATCACCGGCTCAAACCTTGATGCCGAGCATCTTCGCTGCGTTGGCGCTCAGTATCGCGACTTTTTCATCGTCCGACAGCGTCTGGGTCGCCATCACGTGATCAACCGGATGTTCTTCCCAGGGGATCGGGTGATCCGTGCCGAGCATGACCTGGCTCGCGCCGACTTGCGCGACGAGATGACGCAATGCTTCCGGCGTGAAAACCAGCGCATCAAAAAACATCTGGTTCAGGTACTCGGTAGGTTTTTTCTTCAGCACAATGTTCGGATTGCAATTCTGCGGCGAGATGAAGCAACCGTGGTCCGAACGCGGCGCGTACGAACCGAGGTAGCCGCCGCCGTGCGCCGCGCATACTTTCAAACGCGGATACTTGTCGAGCGTGCCTTCGAATATCAGGTGCTGGAGCGCGATCGTGGTGTCGAGTGGGTTGCCGATCACGTTCGACAGCCAGCCGTTGCCGCGGAAGCGCTTGGCGAGTTCGGGCGTGCTCTGCGGGTGAATGAATAGCGTTACGCCAAGTTCTTCGGCTTTCGCCCACACCGGGTGAAATTTCGGATCGGAAAATTCTTCGCCGGCGACGCTGCCGCCGATGGCCGCGCCCTTCAAGCCGTATTTGCGCACCGCATCGTCGAGTTGCTGTACGGCGAGGTCGGGAAACTGCAGCGACAGCGACGCGAATGCCGCGAGGCGGTCGGGCTGCTTCGCGCACAGCGCAGCGAGGCCTTCGTTCTGCGCCTGGATGATCTTGGCGGCGAGCTCGCGCTCCTTGCGGTACCACCACGGGTTGATGCTCAGCACTTCAAGGTCGATGCCCTGCGCGTCCATGCCGGCCAGGCGCTCATCGAGCTGAATGAGGAACTGCTGTGCGCCCTTGGTGGCCGGAAAAATGCCTTTCGCTTCGTCGGCGGGCAAGAGCGCAAGTGCTTCCGGGATCAGGCAGTGCGCGTGCACGTCGATGGTCTTGACGCGCTTGCCCTTGACCATCACCGGTAGCCGCTTCTTGCCCGGCGCCTGCGCGTGCGCGGGTGCCGCGTCGAGCAGGCTGCAGCTCGTGAATATCACGCCCGCGGTGGCGGCCGTGTCCTTGAGGAAATCCCTGCGTGTCTTCATCGCTCCTCCTGTGGTGATGCCGGTGTGCAGTTGCGGACGTGGGACGGCCGTCATTTTTGCAGGCTGGCGGCACGCATTATTGCATATCGGCAGCCGCCATCCGCGGGCCGGGATGACGACGCTTGACGGCGATGGAGGCAAGGAGGAAGCTGAAAAAAATTAATCAAGGGGGAGAGATGTTCGCTCGCCGTACCTTTATCAAAGCAGCGGCGATGGCGGCAGTTGCCGTGTGGGTGCCGAACGAAGCGATGCGCCACCGCATCCTGGTCAACAACCCTGAAACGCTTTACGATTTCCCCCCATCGGCTCGATGAGCGTTGGCGCGGGCTAACCCATTGGCGCGGTCGCGGCGTAGGTCGCGGGCGGCAGTCCCCTAACGCCCGCTTATTTTTGGAGGAACGAGCATGAAATCGAGATTGCCTTGTTGCGTGCTGGCGGCTTGCGTTGGCGTGGCCGGCGGCGTGCACGCGCAAGCCTTTCCAGTCAAGCCCGTGCGCATCATCATCGGATTTTCGGCCGGCAGCAGTACCGACACTGTCGCGCGGGTGATCGCGCAGAAGCTGGCCGAAAGCTGGGGCCAGCCGGTCATCATCGACAATCGCGCGGGCGCGGGCGGCAACATCGCCGCCGACGTGGTGGCGAAGGCAAACGCCGACGGCTATACGTTGCTTTTCGCCAACAATGGATTGGCCATCAGCGCGACGCTTTACCGCAAGCTGCCGTATGATGCGGCGCGCGATCTGGAACCGGTCATCCAGGTGACAGCCATGCCTCACGTGCTCGTCGCCAACCAGAGCCTCCCGGTCACTTCGATCAGGGAACTCGTGGCGCTCGCGAAAGCGAAGCCCGGCCAATTGAGCTTCGGCTCCGCGGGCACCGGCAATTCGGATCACATGGCGGGGGAGCTGTTCAAATACCTGGCGGGAATCGACCTCGCGCACGTGCCGTATAAAGGCGGGCCGCAGGCGCTGACCGATACGGTGAACGGCCAGGTAGCCATGTACTTCGCCGGCTTGCCGGTGGCCATGCCGATGGTCAAGGCCGCCCGGGTCAAAGCGCTGGGCACCAGCGGAATCAAGCGCTCGTCCGCCCTGCCCGACGTGCCGACGATCGCCGAAGCGGGCGTTCCCGGGTATGAAGTGAGCCTCTGGTATGGATTGCTCGCGCCCGCTCGCACGCCGCTGGACGTCGTGGCGAAAATCTCCGCGGACGTCGCGCGTACGCTCAAATTACCTGAGGTCCAGGAGCGCTTCGGCACGCTCGGGGTGGAAACCGTGGGCTCGACGCCCGCCCAATTCAAGGCATTTGTGAATTCGGAAACCGGTAAATGGAGCAAGGTGGTCAAGGCCACGGGAATAACGGTGGAGTAGCGATTGAAAATTGACGCAGTACGCATGATTTCGGCGAGCGGCATTCTCGGCTACGGATTTCCCGAGAGTTCACTCAAGGCCGGGCTCGCGCGCAAGCCTCATATGATTGGCGTCGATGGCGGCAGCTCCGACCCGGGACCGCATTACCTGGGTTCGGGCAAGTCATTCACAAACCGGCTGGCGATCAAGCGCGACATGTCGCTGCTGCTGCGCGGCGCAATCGCCAACGGGATTCCGCTGATGATCGGCACCTGCGGTGGCGCCGGCGGTGAGCCGCATCTGCAGACTTGCGCGGAAATCCTGCGCGAGATCGCGCGCGAGCATGGTCTGCACTTCAAGCTCGCGCTGATCCATGCCGAGCAGGACAAGGGCTGGCTCAAAGCCCGGCTGGCCGCCGGCCGCATCCATCCGCTGGGCGCGGCCGCACCGCTGACGGCTGCCGTGATCGACCGGGCGGAACGCATCGTCGGCATGATGGGACCCGAGCCGCACCGGGCGGCACTCGCCGCCGGAGCGCAGGTCATCCTGGCGGGACGCGGCACCGATCCCGCGCCATGGGCCGCGCTCGCGATGCATCACGGCATGCCGCCCGCTCAATCCTGGTTTGCCGGAAAAATGCTCGAATGCGCGTGCAATGCCGCGCTGCCGAAAAAACACGACTGTCTGATGGCGACGGTGACGCCCGACTACGTCGAGGCGGAGCCGCTCAATCCGGAGCTGCGGTGCACGCCGCTGTCGGTCGCGGTGCAGGCGCTGCACGAAAATTCGAGTCCGATCATTCATAAGGAGCCCGGCGGCCTGCTCGACACGAGCGGTTGCGAGATCAAGGCCCACACCGAGCGCGCTGTGCGCGTCGCGGGCATGCAATGGCATCCCCAGCCGTATACGATCAAGCTCGAAGGCGCCGAAAAAGTCGGCTACAGCGCGATTACGTTTGCAGGCACGCGCGATCCGGGGCTGATCGGGCAACTCGACTCTTTCATGCGCTCGGTTCGCGAATCGGTGGCGACCAAAGTCGCTGCCTTCGACATCGCGCCGGAGCAATATGAACTCGTGATGCGCCTCTACGGGAAGAACGGCGTCATGGGTGAGTGGGAGCCGCTGCAGAATGCCCTCTCGCATGAGATCGGGATACTGGCTGAGGCAGTCGCAAAAACGCAGGACATCGCCAATGCGGTGGTGTCGGTCGCACGCGTCACGCTGCTGCACACCGATTTTCCCGGCCGGATGTGCAAGGAGGGCAACATGGCGTTCCCGTTTTCACCGTCCGATATCGAGCGCGGCGCGCTCTATGAATTCTCGCTGCGGCATGTGGTCGAGCCGGACGATCCGTGCCAGATGTTCCCCATCGAATACGTAAACGTGTGAGGCGCCGTGCCCAAGCTTAAAGACATTGCGAAAGCCTGCAAAAGCAAGAACGCCGGCCCGTTCGAGTTGACGCTCGACATCATGTTCGAAGACGCGGCGACTTTCGAGCAAGTTCGCCGCACGGGCGTGATCAATCCGGGCCTGATCGCGGCGCTCTATCACGTGCCGGTTGAATCGGTGGTCTTCACCGAATATCCACCGGCCCATGCTTACAAGGCAACCATCGAAAGAAGGATAGCCTCGGGAGCCGTGGGCGACACCGACGTCTACGGCGCGCAGCAGCACGCGCCGCTGCTCGACGTGGAGATTCCGATTTAAAGGGCGTGAAACTGCGGTCAGCCGGGCAATGGCCGCGTTCGCACGTAGCGTTTCAACACCAGACGCAGCCGGTCGCGCAGCATCGGCGCGAGCTTTTTCGTCCATGGCGTATCCGCCGCTGCCTGCCAGGCTGCCGACTCGCAAATCTCAGGCGAAGTGAGGTGATACGTCGCCACATACTTATGCCCGACGCCGGGCGAGATGAAGCGCCGCGCGCAAATGACGCCGGTAATCTGCGCGAGCTGCGGCAGGTGCTCAGTCTCGTACCATGCGTTGAATTCGGCGTCAGCTTCGGGGGCGACGTTCATTGCGCAGACCAGCAGTCCCGACGCGTTGTCGGGCGCCACGCGGTCTCCGGGCGTAATCTGCACGCAGTTGAAGCGGCAGATGCGCTTGCATTGGTTGACCAGAATGCGCGTCGCCCACGGCGAGAACTGCGCGGGCGACACCGCGATGTATTCGGGCTTCTGCAACACGGCCAGGCTGTCGAGATCGTAAATCGCGAGGGAGATTTTCGGGTTGGCGGCGCCGATCCAGCGCACCGCATTGATGAACCCTTTTATGCGCAGGCGCTCGGGAACGTGCTCGGTATCGTACCAGTCGTCGAATTCGTCCTGCTCGGCGCCCGAGTACTCGAAGCCGCCGCCGAGCAGTGCGAGGCCCATAGAGTCCTCTTAACTGCCCGGCAGGTCGTGTATCTCGGGGAAGTACAACTCCTTCCACGAGGCGGGCCTCGTTTTGATATAGCCCGCATCGAACATGAACTCGGCGTATTTCTGCACGTTCTTCGGTGTGGTGGTGAACTGTATATTGACGTCTTCGAGTTGCTTCAGGATGTCGGCGACCGTGCTTTTCTTGTCATTCGACACATTGAGATAGACCTGCGCCGCCCACTTCTTGTCCTTGTTGATGAGCGCGACCGCCTCGGTGAATGCCGCGAGCGCCGCCTTGTAGGTGCGTGGATTCGCGGTGCGGAACTTGCTGCTCGAAAAGATATTGGAAAACGTAGCCGGCCCGCCGAGTACGTCGTCCGAGCTCAGCACCTTGTGAATACCGGGCTGCTCGACTTCGAGGTACTGCACGGGCGGCGAGGTCAGGTGCATGGTGATTTCTTTTTTCGACAGCAGTGCCGCCATGCCGTCGAAGTGCGACATGGCGACGGTTTGCGCGGTGAACTTGTCGAACTGCTCCTTGCCGAGCGCCTGCGCGGTCGCCATTTGCAGCACGATCGCCTGGTTGGAAGTCTTGATGCCGGGCACCGCGATACGGTCTTCCGGCGAAATATCGCGCACCGACTTAATGTTGGGTTTGCTCGTGTTGAGCCACATCGGCGACGTGATCATCGCCGCCATCCCCTTGATCTCGTTGTCGGTGCCCCTGGTGCGCGCCCAGATCAGGATGATCGACGTGGGTCCGTTGGCGCCAATGTCGATGCGGCCGGCGAGCATCGCGTCGTTCATCACCGCCGGGCCGGTGGTCGTCGCATACACGCCCTTGACGTCACCGAGCCCTGCCGCGCGCGCATGCTTCTCGATCAGCTTCTCGTGCTCCATCACCATGATAGGCAGGAAACCGAGCCCGATTTGCTTGACGACGCGGACTTCGCTGGTTTCGGCGGCGGATGCAAGCGGCGGCGACAGTGCGAGCAGGGCGAGCGAGCAGCCTATGAGTGCGAGCTTGATGCGAATCATCACACCTCCTCGATATGCAAGGGAAACAACGGCTCGAGCGAATCGACGTCCATCACGTGATAAACGTTGAAGCGGTACGCGGTGGACGCGGCGACTTCCGGCGGCGTGAACGGAAACGCGAGGTTGCCGGCGGTCGACAGCCGGCCCGGAAAGCCGTGATGCAGCAAGTATTGCTTGGTGACGGTAGCGACCGCGCGCGCTTCTTCTGCGGTGTCCGCGATGACTTCGCACATGAAAAAAATCTCGCGCGGCAAGGGGTCGGGCGGGGTGGCCCACGGAAACACGCCATCGATGCCGTACACACGCCAGATGATCTGATATGGTTTCGCCGGATTCGGCGGCGTCAGCTCGCGCACTATTTTCTCGACGCCGGCGGTAATCGACTTCGCGTTCGCGATCACACGCGGGTCGGCCGAGCCGGCGAGCAATATCGCGCGTTCGCCGACGCGCATCGCGCCTTCGATTTTCACCGTAAGCTGGGCCGCCGGCTCCCAGCGCGAGCCCGACACCCGCGTGCGGTGCTCATCGACGACTTCGTATTTCGCCTCCCTGGTATGCAGCGTGCCTTCGGGCTCGCGCACCGCGTACGGGTCGGCCTGCTCGTAGAGGCTGTGCGCGGCAACCGACATCGGCGACGCATTGCGCGTCGGGTTCATGCTGTCGACGATGAAGCTGTCGCCTTCGAGCGTGCCTATGATGGTGTCGCGTCCACCGGGCGTGCAGCACAGCGAGCAGCACTCGATGATCTTCGACATGTGCAGGGCCGGCCCCATCGGATAGCCGAGCAGCGATGGGACGGCGGCAAACACCGCGGAATCGCACGCGCGGCCGGCGATGATCACGTCCGCACCCGCATTCAACGCGCGCTGAAAGGCTTCAAGCCCCATTTGTCCGACCAGATTTGTCGCGCGATCGACGTCGGCTTCGGTCAGCGCGCCGATTTCGCCGAGCGGCACCACGCGTTTCGCACGTATCGCGTTCTTTACGACGTCGCGTGGCATATCGGCGGAGATCGATGCAAGGCGAAAGTGCAGGCCATCGCGGCGCGCGATTTCGCGCACCATGTCGAGTGTGGCGGCGAGATGGGGTGCCGCGCCCGCGCTGCCGGCAGTGCCGATCAGCAGCGGAATGCCGAGCTTGCGCGCGCCGTTGATGCATTTGGCGAGATCGACGCGGACCATGGTGTCGGACTGCGCCATCCTGCCGGCACCGAGGTAATAGGGGCCCGGATCGATAGAGCCCATGTCTGCGCCGATCAGATGCGGCTTGCGTTCAAGCCCGGCATTGAACGCAGGATCGGGTATGCCGTAGCCGAGTTGTCCGGATGCCGCCATTACCCGCAGCGGCGCCAGTTTGCCGTCGCTGCCGACGACCTCCTTGCGCAGGCGTTCGATCGCGGTGCTCATAGCTCAACTCCCAGCATGGGGCCGTGCTGCTGCGCGCCGTAAACGTCGCTGTCGCCGGGATCGCCGGAGACTATGCGGCGCGGCATCACGATCTTGATCGCGAGCGCGGGCGGATACGGCAGGACTTCAACTTTGGCGCGCGGCTGCGAGTAGAGCTTCGCGATCGCGTCGGCAGTCAGCGATGGCGACGCGCATGCGAGCTTGAATCCGGCCTCGTCGTTAAACAGCAGGTCGAGCGTGAGCACGGTTGGGCCCGCGTTTTTGCTGCGGATGACTTTAGCGATATCGACGAGTTTCACTGCGCGGCTCTCTCCGTGGCTGATGCGATGAAGGGGGGGCATAACAGGCGGCGGAGATTCTTGTGGGCACGTCTCCGTAGAGCACATCTTACACGCGAAAAAGCGGGATCGGCTACACTGCGAGTGCCTGACATAATGCACCTCAAGCGTGTTTCACCATGTCGGGCATCCAGGCCTGGACTAATCCCAAGAGGACACAATCATGTTGAAGGTTTACGGTTCGGTGAATTCGCGCGCGATGCGCGTGCTGTGGATGGCGTCCGAGCTCGGGCTCGCCTACGACCACAAGGACTGGCTGCCGCGCGCGCCGGAAACGAAAACACCGGAATTCCGCGCCTTGAATGCGAACAGCCGCGTGCCGACGATAGACGACGACGGCTTCGTGCTGTCGGAATCGATGGCGATCAATCTGTATCTGGCGAAAAAGCACAAAAGCGCGCTATACCCGTCGGATCCGCAGCAAGAAGCGCTCGCGCTGCAATGGAGCTTTTGGGAAACCGACCGGCTCGACCGCCAGGTCGTCGACTATCAGCGGCACAGCAGCCAGCTGCCCGCCGCCGAGCGCAAACCGGAACTCGCCGAGAAAGCATGGGGCGAATGCGTGCCCGCATTCGATGTGCTGGAGGGCGCACTCACGAAATCGAAATGGCTCGCGGGCCCGGAGTTTTCGATTGCGGACCTGAACGTCGCGTCCGCGCTGTACCGCGCATTGACCATCGATCTTTCGAAGTGGCCGCACGTGCAGTCGTGGTTGAAAACGTGCTGGGACCGTCCGGCCGCGAAAAAAGTGCGGGCAATGCGGGAGAAGTAATTCACCAGGACGGGACCGAGGCGCCTGTCTCATGCAGAAAATACACCAATGGGCGATACGTGGCGCGTGCATTGCATTGCCGCTGTCAGGGCAATTCGCCTACGCCCAGGCCCCTTACCCCTCGAAACCCATCCGCTTCATCGTCGGATTCGCGCCTGGCGCCACCAATGATCTTGTCGCGCGCCTGCTCGGGCAGAAGCTGACCGAGCAACTCGGCCAGACGGTGGTGATCGAAAACCGCGGCGGCGCGAATACCGCCATTGCCGCCGCGCAGTTCGTGCGCGCCGCCCCCGACGGCTATACGCTTATGTTGAATTCGCCCGGGCACATCACCAATCCATCGCTGATGAAGCTCGATTTCGACTCGGTCAACGATTTCGCGTTCATCACCCAGCTCGCCGAATCGGTGAATCTGCTGGTCGTGCATCCTTCGCTGCCGGCGAAAAGCGTGAAGGAACTGATCGCCATTTCGAAACAGCGTCCCGGCCAGATCAACTATGCATCGTCCGGCACCGGTTCGACCGTGCATCTATCGGCCGAGCTGATCCAGTTCATGACCGGCGTTAAATGGATCCATATCCCCTACAAGGGCGGTGGTCTTGCGATGCAGGAACTGCTCGCCGGCCAGACGTCGCTGATGTTTCCCAATCTGCCGACGGCGCTGCAAATCGCGCGCGCCGGCAAGCTCCGCGCGCTGGGGACGACGGGGGCGAAGCGCGCCGCCGCGGCGCCGGAACTGCCGACCGTTGGCGAGACGGTGCCCGGATTCGAAGTCACGACGATGTACGGCATATCCGCGCCGGCCAAAACGCCGCGCGCGATCATCGACCGTCTGCACTTCGAAATCGTGCGCGCGCTGAATGCGCCGGACCTGCGTCCGCGCCTGATCGAGGCCGGCGCCGACCCGGTCGGTAGCACGCCCGAGGAATACACCGCGTTTATCAAGAGCGAGATCGCGAAGTGGGCGAAAGTGATCGGCGCCGCCGGCATCAAGGGCGAATGAAGGCGCACCCGGAGTCAACGTGAAAATCGAAACGATCGCCGTCCATCCGCTGTCCGCCACGATGGCGCAGTTATATCATCCCGCATGCCGTCTGCACGTCTATTGCGGTTTGAGCCCGGCGTCTTGCGCGATTTTGCCGAATATGCCGACCCATTCCGTGAAGCGTTTACGCACGTCGTCCGGGCTACCCGCCAGCGGTTCCGATCCGGATTTCAGCAGGAGATCGCGGGCGTCAGGCATAGCCAGCGCACGGGTGATAGCGCCGTTGAGAGCGTCCACGATTTCGCGGCGCATGCCCGCCGGCCCGAGGATGCTGCGCCACGCGGGCATCGCGTAGCCGGGCAGCGCTGCTTCTTCCATGGTCGGAACGTCGGGCAGCATGGGCGAGCGCGTGGTGGTCGTCACCGCCAGCGAGCGCAGCTTGGCGCGATTGGTCACGGCGCCGACTACGGGCGAGAACGTATAGTCGACTTCGCCGGACATGACAGCGACGAGCGATTCGGCGACTCCCTTGTACTGAATTTCGGTTGCCTTGATAGCCGCCATATTGTTGAACAGTATGACGCTCCAATAAGGTATCTGGCCGGCGCCGATCGTGGCAAAGGTCATCTTGCCCGGTTTGGAGCGGGCGAGCGCGATGTATTCCTTGAGGTTGCGCGCGGGAACGGAGGGATGCACGACCAGCACGAACGGCGATGTTTCGACGAGGGAAACGTGCGTGAAATCGCGCAGTACGTCGTAGGTGACGGCGGCGTTCACATAGCGGGCGCCGGCCATGGAGCCGCCTCCCAGCAGCAACGTGTAGCCATCCGCCGGTGCCTTGACGACGAATGACTGGCCGATGAATCCGCCCGCCCCCGGTCGGTTGTCGACGATGAATTGCTGGCCGAGCAGTTCGCCGAGCTTGTTCGCAATGACGCGCGTGACAAAGTCGTCGCCGCTGCCCGGGCCGCTGGCGACGACAATGCGGACAGGTTTCGAAGGATAAGCCTGCGCGCCGGCGTAGCGTGGCTCTGTCGCAAGCAGTAGCACTGTGAGCGCCAGCACCACGGCTCTGAGTACGGCGAATCTCGTCACGGTTTGCCTCCCTGTTTTAGGCGATTCCAGCGGCATAATAGAACAGCGCGGTTTACTTTACACTTGCGGCGCGGATAGCACTACAAATCCACTATTTTTCGCGCCGGTTTATTGCGCGGCGTCGGGCGTGATGCCCGCGCTTTTGATCACCGTGCGCCAGCGCTCGGTTTCCACCGCGATCAGGTCGCGAAACGAAGCTGGCGTGCCCGGCGTCGCCTCCACACCCTGATCGAGCAGACGCTGGATAACGCCGGCGTCCGTCAGCACGCGGTTGAGTTCGGCATTGAATTTGTTAACGATCGCGGGCGGCGTGCGTGCCGGGGCCAGCAGCCCATACCAGGTATTGCAATCGAACCCCGGATAAGTGTCCGCGAGCGGCGGAAATTCAGGCGCGACGCGCGTAGGCTTGGTCGTCGCGACGGCGATCACGCGCAGGCGTCCCGCTTTTACGAACGAAGAAACCTGCGGCGTGCCCGAAAAGAGTATCTGCACCTGACCGGCAACGAGGTCGGTGACCGCGGTGGCGCCGCCCTTGTAAGGCACGTGGACGAACTTGACGCCGGCGACGATGCTGAGGAGCTCAATGCCGAGATGATTGGGCGTGCCTACGCCGGGCGAGGCGAAGTTAAGCTTGCCGGGCTGCGACTTCGCCAGCTCTATGAGTTCCCTGATATTACGTACCGGCAGCGCCGGATTGACGACGAGCAGGTACGGCACGTAGACCATGAGCCCGATCGGCGTGAAGTCGCGGCGCGGATCGAACGGCATCTTGACGCCGAGCGCGGGATTGACCGCAAGCCCCGCTGAAGTGCCGAACGTGATCGTGTAACCGTCGGGCGCCGATCGCGCGCCCATGTTCAGACCGATCAGCGTGCCGGCGCCGGGACGGTTATCGATCACGACCTGGCGGCCCCATGCATCGCCGAGCTTGTTGGCGATTTCGCGCGCGACGAAATCCGTGGTGCCTCCCGGCGGGTACGGGACGATGAGGCGGACGGGTTTGGCCGGATATGCGGGCGCGGGTTGCGCGAGCGCAGACGCCGGCGCGCACGCGAGCAGAATTGCGGACCAGTAAAGGCCTGCCCGCGTGCCCATCATCGCTGCGCCCCGCAGTCAGGCACCGTATTTGAACGACAGCGACAAGCGCGTGCGGAACTGCGTGATCTTGCCGTTGTCTATTTTGACATCGAGCTTGGTCACTTCAGCAATGCGCAGGTCGCGCAGCGACTTCGACGCCGTGTTGACCGCACTGCGTGCCGCGGCTTCCCACGACTCGGAACTTGTGCCAATGACGTCGGTGACAC
>JBKJMN010000340.1:0-2557 GCA_046596405.1 Burkholderiales bacterium | reverse complement strand
ATAAGCTCAAATGTTTTTGCAGCTTCGTGTGCAGCGCACTGCGCCTGCCGGCAACTTCGTCCAAGTCGTCGTCGGTTAACGTGGTCCATTGCTGTTTGATTCTGCTGCGGGCGTCGACCCAGGTTCTCTCTACGATGACCCATTCCATGGCAGTCTCCTCCAACGATTGATTCGAATTTGCGCGGCTTGTAATTTTCTTATTGTCCGCAAAAATTGGAGGAAATCTGTAGGTGAAACGCGCTTGTCGGCATAGGACGGATTGAAGTAACCCGGCAACCTTACCACTTACCGCGGGGGAAGGCGCTCCTGGTAGAGACGCAGAGCGCTTAGCAACTCCGCGAGCATCGCTTCCTGGTAGCGGTAAGGCATTTCCTCGCCCATAGGCACCAGCACTGACAGCGACTGCTGGCGGGATTTCTCAAGCAGCGCAGACAAGCGCAGCACCACCTCATCGAGCTGCGCGCGTGCGTCGGGCATAAGGTGACGGGGGTCGGTCGGCATGCCGGCAATGGAGTCGAGCTCGGCGCCGGGTTCAAGCAGCGCCAAAAGGTCGCGTTCGATCTTCACCCGATTGGCATCGACGCGCCACAGGCGAAAGCGATGCCACAGCGCCATGCCGCTGAACAGCACGGAGAAAGCCACCCCGAGCTGGATCCACGTGGGCATTGGCATGATGTCCACCGCCCATGGCGCGTATTTGCCCAGCAGGTCCGGCCCTTCGGCGCTGTAAAAGTTGGCGGCCACGGGCGACAGCGGCAAACCGGTCAGATTGGGCTGCCCTTTGTTGTGGCGCACGAAGGTCGGATATACATCCGCCACGGCGGTCAGGAACTGCTGCGTGACACCGTCCGGGGCGCAGCCATTGCCGACGATAAGCGCGTCGATCTGCAGCACCTTGCGGTCTTCGCGGGGCAGCTTGCGCGCGTAATCTATTTGCCCGGCCTGGATGACACCCACTCGCGTATACGGCAGGTGGCGCGCCAGCGATGCGACATCGGGCAGTTGCAGGATCTGCATATTGCGCTGAGTCACGGCGTTGGCCAGCAGCTTGCCCTCGTCGTCGAGGACCATCCCGGCCAGGATTTCGCCGCGCTCCGCCATCGCGAGTTGCCGATCGATCGGCAGCGTCAGCGCGACGACGGCGACGCCCTCGAACAGTGCCAGCACTTGCCGCATCAGGTCCTGGGTACCGCTGCCATCCGGGCCGATCCCGATGCGCAGGCCTTTCAGGTCGGCCCGCGCGCGAATCCGCTCGACGTTGCGCCCGAGTATGACCAGTGACTCGGGCCGCGTCAGGCGGCCGATCAACTCCAGCTTGTGTCCCTCCGGGTAGGCAATGCCCTCCTGCACCAATCCGAAATGGACTATGCAGTTCTTCGCGCCGGCGATGAGCCGCTGGACGTTCTCCACCGATCCGGCCGAAGTCAGGTTGTGTACGCGACCTTTGCGCCGCGCGGCTTCCGTCGCAATCTTATCGACGGCAGCGTAGTAATTGCCGGTGGCGCCGGCGGAAAGCATCGACACTTGCAGGTGGCGCAGGCTCGGCCGCGGATCCAGCCAGGCCACGAGCGCCGTGAGCACGGCCAGCGCGCCGAACAGGATCGCAGTCTTCGCAGTGGGCGACAGCGCAGCGCGCTGCCCGGGGTGGCCAGAGACGCGCTTCATTCGATGCTCGGCAATGAGGCGGCTAAACCGCCCCGGCTGGTTCGACATAGGACGGATTCACGAGCGAGTGGAGGACAGCAAACACGGGAAAGATTTCGCTGCCACCAGCAAGATGTCATCGGGGGGGCGAAATCGTCGGGATTTATTAAGGCTAACAGTACATCAGACAACGCCTGCTGATCAAAACTTTAGCCGCTGACCGGCGGGTAGTCAATCGCAACGCCGCAGGAAAGCGGGGGTGGCTTCGCCCGATGATGTTCGGTCGTCCAGGCAGGCCTTGACTTTACCCTCGCTCAGCGTGGTTTTTCTTCCAGCGCTGTGTAAGGGGCGTCTGCATAGACGACACGCCCGCCCACCATCGTCAGCAGCGAGACGGTGCCGCCGATCTGCTCGATCGGCACGCTCAGGTAGTCGCGGTTCAGCACTGCGAGATCGGCGAGCTGGCCCACGGCGAGCGCGCCGCGCGCGTTTTCTTCAAAGCTGAACCAGGCGCTGCCTTGCGTGTAAAGGCGCAGCGCTTCGATGCGCGTCGGCAGTTCTGCCGGCGCGCGCATGGCGACGCCTGAGATCGTTTTGCCGTCGAGCATCCATTGCAATGAAACGAACGGGTTCGGTCCCATCACCCTGTGCGCGTCGGTGCCGCCGCCAACTGGAATGTTGAGGCGCCGCGCGCTGACAATCGGCGGCACGCTGCGCGCATCATCGGCGCCGCGCTGCGCGAGGAAGGCCTCGCCGCGGAAAAAGAATGCGTTCTGCACGAGCCAGCCAAGACCCATCGATTTCATGCGATTGAGACTCGCCGCCGAAGCATCGTTGAGGTGCGCGATCGACCAGCGCAGTGTTGCCACCGGTGTCCCCGTATTAATGCGCTCCAGCACCTCGAGCAGATGAT
>JBKJMN010000252.1:0-8815 GCA_046596405.1 Burkholderiales bacterium | reverse complement strand
GGCGTCATCCTCGCCGGCGGCCAGGGCCGGCGCATGGGCAGCGTCGACAAAGGCCTGCGCGAACTGCGCGGCAAGCCGATGGTCGAGTGGGTGCTCGAGCGCTTCGCGCCGCAGGTCGATGAAATCCTGGTGAACGCGAACCAGAACCTCGAAGTCTATGCACGATTCGGCCATCGCGTGGTGGCGGACGAATTCGGCGGTTTTGCCGGCCCGCTCGCGGGACTGCAGCGCGGCTTGAGCGTAGCGACCCGGCCGCTGGTGGCGACCGCGCCATGCGATACCCCGTTTTTGCCGGCCGACCTTGTTGTGCGATTGCACGCGGCACTGCAGTCGAATGCAGCACAGCTCGCGGTCGCGCGCACGGGCGCTCAGCCGCATCCGGTGTTCTGTGTATGCCGGCGCGACGTGTTGCCGCACCTGACCGCATTCCTGCAAAGCGGGGGACGTAAAATCGACGCGTGGTATGCGACGCTCAACGTCGTCGAAGTGGCATTCGACGATCAGCCGGACGCATTCTCGAATATCAATACGGCGGAAGAACTGCGCGCATTCGAAAACGCGCGTTAAATCCGCAGTTCCCTGCGCAGCAGCCGCGCCGCGCCTTTGAGGCCGACTTTTGGATCGGTCACGATATTGAGCGGGTAGCGCCGCAACAAATCGTTGAAGCGGCCTTTGTGCGTGAACGCGTGCACGAAACTGCCGTCGCTCAACTTGTGCGCGATCTGGCGCGCGATACCGCCCGCGATATAAACGCCGCCACGGGCGAGCGTTGCCAGCGCCATGTTGCCGGCAAAGGCGCCGTAAATATCGACGAACAGATCGAGCGCGTGGACCGCGAGCGGGTCGGATTTGGCGATCGCGAACTCTGAAATCGCGGCGGCCGCATCCTGCCGCTGCATGGCATCGCGCAACTGCTTGGACGGCTGCCCCGCGCCGCCATTTTCGAGCACGCTGAAAATCCGCAGCAGACCGGGACCGGACACCAGGCGCTCGTACGAGACGCGGCCAAAAGCGTGGCGCAGATTCGCGAGCAGTATGTCCTGCGCGTCGTTGGTCGGCGCAAAATCGGTATGACCGCCTTCGGACGGATGCACCGCATAGCCGTCGCCCTGCCAGTTGAGCATGCACACGCCGAGCCCGGTGCCAGCGCCGACCACCACGCGCGTGCCGTGGGGTTGCGCGAAGCCCTGCTGCAAAGGGAGCAAATCGTGTTCGCCCAATGCGGCGATCCCGTGGCCGACGGCCGCGAAGTCGTTCACCAGCAGAACGTCGGGTATGGCGAGCCGCGCGCTGATCACGCGCGCGTCCATTACCCAGTCGAGGTTGGTCAGCGTGGAGGCATGGCCCTCGACCGGCCCCGCCACCGACAAACAGGCGGCGTCAATGCGCGCGGCGACCGGCCTGACCGGTTCATGCGCGAGGAAATCGTCGACCAGCGCATCGAAGGTCGCGAACGTTTCGCTGCGATAGGTTTGCTCGTGCACGGTCCGCAATTCGCCGTCGCGTCCGGCCAGCAGCTCGAGCCGCGAATTCGTGCCGCCGATATCGGCCAGTAACAGGGTAGGCAGCGCCATCGTTGCGGGTGTCAGGCCGATTCGAGGATCGCGGGCAATGCATCCGCGGTTTTAAGCAGGGCTTCGGGCTTGGCGATGAAATACCCCTGCGCGTAATCGACGCCGATCGCGCGCAGCCGTTCGAGAATAGTCGCGTCCTCGACGAATTCCGCCACGGTCTGCAGACCGAGAATGTGCGCGATGCGGTTGATCGCTTCGACTATCGCCTGGTCCATCGGATCGTCCGCCATGTCGCGCACGAACACCCCGTCGATCTTGATGTAGTCGACGGGCAGATATTTAAGGTACGCGAAAGACGACATGCCGATGCCGAAATCGTCGAGCGCGAAGCGGCAGCCCATGGCTTTCAATTCGTGCATCAGATGCGCCGCCTTGGTCAGGTTTGATATCGCGGTCGTCTCCGTGACTTCGAAACACAATAACCCGCGCGGCAGATTGAAGCGGTTCAGGAGCTGGCGCAGAAAATCGATAAAGCTCGCGTCGTTGATGCTGACGCCCGAAAGATTGACCGCGTAGAACGCGCCGTTCAACGCGGACGGCTCCCGCGGCAGCGCGCCGCTCTCGCACTCGCGGTGCAGGAATTCGACGAGCGAGCTGATCACCCAGCGCTCGATCGATGACAGCAGGTTGTAGCGCTCGGCCGCGGCCATGAATCCGCTCGGCGGGATCAGCGTGCCGTTGCGATCGACCATGCGTACCAGGATCTCGTAGTGCGGCTCGTTGCCGCTGCCGGCGGCGAGCGAGATAATCTTTTGCCGGTAAAGGCGGAAGTTGCCGAGTTCGAACGCATGGTTGATCTGCGAGACCACCTGCAAATCGGCATTCTGCTCGCCCGCCTGGACCTGGCGCGGGCGGTGCACCTGGACGCGGTCGCGTCCCTTGCTCTTCGCCTCGTAGCAGGTCGCATCCGCGCTCGCCAGCACGCGGCTCACGCTTTCCGTGCCGTCGATCGTGACCAGGCCCGCGCTGACGCCGATGCCGAAGGTTTTGTTCTGCCAGATGAAGCGGAAGTCCCGCACCGCTTCGCGCAGTCCGTTCGCGATGCGCACCGCCTGGCCGAGCGGACAGGCTTCGAGCAGCGCGCCGAACTCGTCGCCGCCGAGCCGGGCGAGCGTGTCGCTGCCGCGCATGCGCGACTGCATGACCGTCGTCAGCTGCCGCAGCAGCTCGTCGCCGGCGGCATGGCCGCAGGTATCGTTGACGGTCTTGAAATTGTCGAGATCCATGTAAACCAGCGCGTGCTGCCGGCCGTCGGTGCGCGCCGCATCGATCAGGACGCCCATGCGCCGCTCGAACTCGCGCCGGTTGACGAGCGCGGTCAAAGCGTCGTGAGTCGCCTGCCACGACAGCTGCTGCGCCATTTCCTGAATCTGGCTCACGTCGTGAAACACCACCACCCAGCCGACCAGATTGTCGTCGCTGTTGTGGATAGGCGCCGAGGAGTCGCGAATCGCGCACATGTTGCCGCTGCGGCCGAGCAGGCGCACGGTCATGCCTTGCGCGCCGCGCGCGCCGACTTCGTGGCCGCCGGGGTGCGGTATCGGTTTGCCGGTCTCCTCGTCGACTACTTGATAAACGGCGTCAAGCGGCTGGCCTTTGGCCTCGTGTTTTTTCCACCCGGTATATTCCTCAGCGACCGGGTTCATGTATTCGACGCGGCCCTCCGCGTCGAGCGTGATGACACCGTCAGCGATCGAGTGCAATGTGACTTCGGCGAGCTCTTTTTCGCGGTGCAGCTCATTTTCAATGCGCGCAATTCGGCGCGTCACCAGCGTGGCGATCCATGCCCCCGCGATCAGCACGAGTATGCCGACCACGGCCACCAGCAGCAGCGCGTCGCGCATCGCCCTGCCCGCCTGTGAAATGGCATCGAGCGTCGCCGCGCGCTTGGAATCTACCACCAGGTTGAGCGAGCTTTGAAACTCGTCGTGCACGCGCAATCCCTCACGCATCAGCAGGTCGGTCGCAGCGACGATATTGTTTTGCATCAACAGTCCGACGATGCGGTCGCGCACGTCGCGCAGGCGGGTCGCCGCATCGAGCGCCTGCTGCAACGCGGCGCGCTCCGATCCGGTCAGATCCGTTTCGTCCAGCCGCTCGCGCGTGGCGAACAACGGCTCGACGAGCGCGCGATATTCGTTGACCACCGCGGCGCGCTCGTTGTCGTCGCGCGCCGCGAACATGCGGTACATGGCCTGCTGCCGCTGCTGGCTCGCGGTCAGCAGCATCGTCAGCAGGCCCGACTTCAGGTTCTGCGCGTGCACCAGCGCCTCGATGCTCTGGTTGATTGCATAAATACGCCAGATGCCGAGCAGCGTAATGGTGATGATAAGCACCAGCAGCGCGCCAAATCCCGCGGTCAGCGCCTGGCGGGAATTGGTGAAAGAGAACGGCTTCAGCATGCCGCCAAGCTTACCTGATTGCGTCTCGTTTTTGGCTGCCTGCGCGCGAGCGGGTCCTGCCGGTAAAACTCCCTGAGCTGGGCGTAAACCGCCGGATAGGCCGCCAACACGACCTGCGGGGTGTCGAAGAACGCCTCGCTCAAGACCGCGAAAAACTCCGCCGGGCTCTCCGCCGCGTACGGATCGATCGCGACCTCCACGGCGGCCTCTACCTGCCGGCAGAAATCCGCGTAGGCAACGCTGAAAGTGTCCGCCCAGGTGCGCCGTGACATGTTCGCGTGCAACGGCGGAAATCCGTTGGCATCGCCGTTGAGCATGTCGAGCTTGTGCGCGAATTCGTGAATCACGACATTGGCGCCGTCCGCCGCAGGCGCGACGTCGGCCCACGACAGGACCACGGGCCCCTGCAGCCAGGCCTCGCCGGCGCGCGGCTCGCGGTCGACGTGCACGACGCCGGCTTCATCCGTGTACTCCGCCGCCGGCACGAACTCGTCCGGGTAAACGATGACTTCGACCCAGCCGCGAAAATAATCGATGTCGAGATTGAGAATCAGGATGCACGCCTGGGCGGCGATCATCAACTGCATGCCGGCATCGATCTTGAGACCGGCGGCGCCGCGAATGTCTTTGGCATGCAGAAACAGGATCACCGTATCGCGCAACCGCGCGCGCTCGGCGGCGGACAGCCCGTCCAGAAACGGCAGGCTCTGGAGCGTCTGTTCCCACGTTGCCGGGTCCAGCGTCCCGCGCGCGATAATGCGTTGGCGCCACCAGCGCCGAAGCGGCCCCGTCACTTTTCGGCGGCGCCGTCCACCGCGCGCAGCTTCGGCGGCTCGATCGCGTCGAGCTCCACACGCTCGATCCGCGCAAACCGCTCGCTGATCTTGCGGCTGCTGACGTGCACGTCGTCGACGTCGTTCTTGGCCTGCTCGATGTGTTTCGCCAGGTTGTCCATGCGCGACTGGAAGCGGCTGAAGTCGCCCCCGAGCTTGTGCAGTTCGTCCTTGATGATGTGGATCTGCTTGCGCGTTTCGACGCTGCGGATGACGGATTGTGCCGTCGTCAGCACCGCCATCAGCGTGGTCGGCGAGGTGAGCCATACGCATTTTTTTTGCGCGTAGTCGACCAGATCGCGGTGGCGCGCGTGGATTTCCGCGAATACCGCCTCGGCCGGCAGAAACATGATCGCGCCTGCGCTCGTTTCGCCCGGAATGATGTATTTGTTGGCGATGTCGTCGATGTGTTTGCGCACGTCAACCTTGAACGCGCCGGAGGAGATGCGCTCGACGCCATCGGCGAACATGCGTTCGAAATTCTCGAGCGGAAACTTCGAATCGATCGCGATGAGGCCAGTGGGCTCGGGCAGCTTCAGCACGCAGTCGGCGCGCACGCCGCGCGCGAAAGTGTATTGGAACTCGAATGCCGCCGCCGGCAGCGCGTTGCGCACGATCGCCTCGAGCTGCACTTCGCCGAAGGCGCCGCGCGAGCGTTTGTCGCCGAGCAGCTCCTGCAGGCTGACGACGCTGCCGGTGAGGGTTTCGATTTTTTTCTGCGCCTCGTCGATGGTCGCGAGCCGCGTCATCACGTTGGTGAAGGTCTCGTTCGTCTTTTTGAAGCCCTCGTCGAGCCGCTCGTTGACGCGGCCGGAAATCTGCTCGAGACGCTCGTCGATCTTGGCCGTCAGCAACTGGGTTGTTTCGCCGAGCTTGGCGAGCATCGCCTCGCGGCTTTGGCCGAGATTTTCGGACAAGGCGAGGCGCAACGCATGCAGGGTATCGCGCGTCTGCTTGAGTTCCTCGGCGGTCGAGTTGCGCTGGCGCTCAGAGTTATCCATGAGCGCCGCCGCGAGACGGTCACCCTGCTTGGCCAGGCCGTCGTGCAGATCGACGAGCATGCTACGGTGCCGCTGCTCGGATGATTCGGCTAGCCGCGCGGCCAGTTCCTGCAGCGCACGGCCGTGGGCGGCGGATTTGACCAGCAGGACGACCACCGCGGAGAGGATCAGCAGCGCCAGGCCGGCGAGCAGTAAAGTTTCAGTCATTGGATTATTTCCGCCGCGAAAGTATAGCGCATCGCCATGGGCCAGGCCCTCAGGCGATCCGCCGCAACGTTTGCAGCGGCGGCGCGGCGAGCACCTTGCGCGCGCCGAGCATCCCCGCCACCGCAATGCCGCCCGCGCCGGCGCCCACCCCGATCAGCCAGATCCAGTGGTTCGCCGCGTACGGCACGTTCAAGACTTTGAGCGCGAGTGCATAACCCAGCGCGCTCGCACCGGCAGCCGCGAGCAGGCCTGCCAGCGCCCCCATCAACGCGAATTCGGCGAACTGCGTCGCCGCGATCTGCCGCCGGCTCGCGCCCAGCGTGCGCATCACTGCGGCTTCGTATTCGCGCTCGTCGCGCGTGCTCGCGATCGCCGCGTACAGCACGAGCAATCCTGCCGCGAGCGTAAACAGGAAGACGAACTGCACCGCGCTCGCGACCTGGTCCATCATTTTCTGCACCTGGGCCATGATCTGCGCGACGTCGACGACCACCAGGTTGGGAAATTCCCCCACCAGTTGATTGAGCATCGCCGCCTGCCCCGGCGGCACGTAGAGGCTCGTCATGTAGGAAACGGGGAAATCCTTGAGCAGCGACGGCGGCGCGATGACGAAGAAGTTCGCACGAAACGTATCCCATTCGACTTTGCGCACGCTCGTAATCGTGGCTTCGAACGTGCTGCCCGCGACGTCATAGCTCAGGCGATCGCCGAGCTTCAGGCCGAGCGTGGCCGCAATACCCTCCTCGACCGAGAGCTGATCGGGACGCGTGACGCTGTCAGTGTCCCACCAGCGCCCTGCGATAATGCGATTGTCGGGCTGCGGGCGCTCCGCCCATGACAAATTGAATTCGCGATCAATCAGACGTTTGGCGCGATCTTCGGCAAAATCGCTCGACGCCACGGCGCGGCCGTTCAACGCGATCAGCCGTCCGCGCACCATGGGAAACACCACCGGTTGCGCGATGCCGTGCGTGGCAAAGAAGGCATTGAGCGGTGCTACCTGCTCGGGCTGGATGCTGACGACGAACCGGTTCGGCGTGTCCGGCCGCAACGTCGCCTGCCAGCTGTGCAGCAGGTCACCCCGGATCAGCGTCAGCGTCAGCAACGCCATCATGCCAAGCGCCAGGGCGACCACCTGGATCGTATTGGCGAGCGCATGGCGGCGCAGGTTCGCGACCCCATACCGAAAGCTCACGCCGCCGCCCGCGCGCACGCCAGCCAACAACCGCAGCAGAAGCAGAATAAGCACCACCGACACGCCCGCGGCAGCGAGAAACCCGCCCAACACATAGACGCCCAGCTTTAAATCCTGCGCTTTCCACAGCACCAGCGCGCAAATGACCGCGAGTCCCAGCACGTAACCGATCGCGCCGACACCGCGCGGCAGGCCAAGATCGCGCCGCAGCACGCGCAAGGTCGAGACCTGGCCCAGGCTCATGAGCGGCGGCAGCGCAAATCCGAGCAGCAGCAGCACCCCCGCGGCGAGGCCGTAGAAGCCCGGCATGAGGCCGGGCCACGGCAGCGCCACGGCGAGAAAGCTGCCGAGCCAGGCGGAAAGCGCGAACTGCGCCACGTAGCCAATCACGCAGCCGGCGAGTCCTGCCACGGTCCCCAGCGCCAGGAAATGCAGCAGATACAGGCGAACGACGGTCGCCTGCCGCGCACCAAGGCATCGCATGACCGCGCATCCGTCCAGATGCCGGCGCAAAAAACGCCGCGCTGCGAGCGCTATCGCAACCGCTGACAGGATGACGCTCACGAGCGACGCCAGCCCGAGGAAGCGCTCGGCCCGTTCGAGCGCGGAGCGTATCTCCGGCCGCGCATCGCGGATGCCCTCGATGGTCTGGCCGGCACCGATGCGCGTCTGTGCCCATTCCCGGTACGCATCGACCGCGGCGCTGTCGTCCGCTACGGAATTGCCCGCGACATACAGTCGATAGCGCACGCGGCTGCCGGCCTGCAGCAAGCCGGTGGCCTCGATGTCGGCCTCGTTCATCAGGATTCGGGGTGCGCTGTTGATGAAGCCGACGACGCTGTCGGGCTCCTGCGTCACCAGTGCTGCGATGCGCAGGCTCAGGCGGCCCACCGTTACCGTATCCCCCGGTTTCACATTCAGCCGCGTAAGCAGGCGATCGTCGACCCACGCCGTGCCCGGCACCGGTATTTCGCGCGCGATGCGTTCCGGACCGAACAACTGGTCGGCGAGACGCACTTCGCCGCGCAGAGGATAGCCCGGCGCGACCGCCTTGATGTCGGTCAGCAGGCTGTCGCCGCCCGCGCTCGCCATGCTTGGAAATCGCAGTGCGCGCGTCACAGTGAGACCCCGGACTTGCGCAGCGGCGGAAAATTCGTCCGTCAACGGCCGGTCCGACACAATGCTCAAATCGGCGCCCAGCAATTGATTCGACTGCTGCATCAACGCAAGCTGCACGCGATCGGTAAAAAAACTGACCGTGGTCAGGCTGCCCACAGCGATCACGATGGCGGCCGCCAGTAAGGTAACTTCTCCCGCGCGCCAGTCGCGCCATAGCAGGCGCAGCGCGATCATCAGTTGCTGCAGCGCCGTCATCGCTCAGGCCTCAGTGTCAGTGGTAAGCCGGCCCGCGATGAGCCGCAGCGCGCGGCCGCAGCGGCGCGAAATCGCCGCATCGTGCGTCACCATCACGAGCGTCGCGCGCTGTTCGCGGTTCAACTCGAACATGAGATCGATGATTTGCGCGCCGGTGGCGGAATCGAGGTTGCCGGTCGGCTCGTCGGCGAACAACAGGCGCGGCGCGCGCACGAACGCGCGCGCGATG
>JBKJMN010000207.1:0-12104 GCA_046596405.1 Burkholderiales bacterium | reverse complement strand
CTCAACCCGCGATTCGACACCTTACAATCTCCAGAGCATCGCGCTCTGAATCCAGCGGTTCAGTCCAACCGATTTTATCTACCGTGCTGTCGCACGACAGATAAAATCCTATTCGTTGGGCGTCGGTTGTGCATTCGACGCGGGTCCGAGGTATCATTTGCTTATGAAAGTTGCCACCGGCACTGTAGTCAAGGGCACCATCGTCGTGGACGACCCGGAGTTCAAGGACGGAACGGACGTCTTCATCCTCACGCGTGAGCGTGAAGACGAGGTTCACCTCTCTCCCGAGGAGCTGGCCGAGCTCGAAGCCGGCATCGCTGAAGCCGATCGAGGAGAGATGATTCCGGGCGACGAGTTCTTTGCTCGTTTGCGTCGCTGCGGATAGGAATGCCGCTTGAGCTTTTCGTCTCGCGACGCGCTGCTCGCGGGGTCGAACGCATTGTCCAGTGGTGGGCGGTTAATAGGCCCGCAGCTCCCGGTGCTGTACGACAAGATCTGCATGCCGCGCTCAATCTTTTGCTTGTGCAGCCGGACTTGGGGATTCGCGTCAAGGAAGCGAGTTCACCCGACGTGCGGCGTTTCCATCTCGATCGCATCCGGTATTGGGTTTACTACCGTGTTCGAGGAAACCGCCTCGAAGTCTTGTCAGTGTGGCATTCAAGTCGCGGCAGCGACCCAGCGGTGTAGCGAAATGACGCCGAACCTTAGGTGCAGCGGACGCTCGACAGCGCGCCGCTGACCATGACGTTATGCGTGAGCCAATGATTTGGATATGGTAATGAAATTTGAGTGGGATCCGCACAAAGCCGAAATCAACCTTCGCAAACATGGTGTATCGTTTGACGAAGCGGGCTCTGTATTTCTGGATCGTCTCGCGCTTTCGGGTCCGGATCCCGACCACTCAGTTGATGAATTGCGGTACATTACCTATGGAATGTCACGACTGGGACGTTTGCTGGCAATTTCGCACACGTACCGGCCGGGCGCGATTCGAATCATTACTGCCCGCCGCGTAACGCGGGGCGAAAGGAAAATATATGAAGAAAGTTAAAGACGAAATGCGGTCGAATTACAAGCGGTCAGATTTTTCGAAACTGGAAAGAGGAAAGTTCTTCGCCGATGTCGCCGCAGGAACGTCCGTCGCCCTATTGGAGCCGGCGATCGCCAAGGCCTTTCCCACGTCCAAGGCAGTTAATGAAGCATTGGCCGGCTTGCTCGTTCTGACGGAAAAGACGTCACGCATAACACAACGCTCAACGCGGACGCGCGCAAAGACGGCGCGCACCGGTTAGCTCGGCGTTAAACGGCACAAATGACTGCACGACACCTAGTTGAGTCTTTCAGATTTTGGGACATCGTGACACTTTGGGCGAAAGAGGAGCTTGAGTCCGAGGAAATTGTCGCTCGCGCCTTGGCTAAGGGCATCATCCGCGATGGGCTGCGCCTTAACAGCACCGATCTTCGTTGGGTGAAAGGCAAAGCCTCTGCTCTCGCTCTAAACGGTCAACCGTACGTTGGGTTCTGTGCTAAACCCGGTGGCGAGCTATGCGTGCTTAGAGCCGAGGCCCTGGGACATTTACTGGGGGTCGTACGCGAGGCGAGACGCCCATCGCGCAAGGTACTGCATAACGAGTTCATTTTCCGCGATGATTTTCGTCGTTGGTTGCGTAACACCAAGCAGCCGTTACCGGCATTCTGGTTCACAAGGAGTGACGGTGCCGCTTAACAGCACGCCCCAATCGGACGCGCGCGAAGCGCCTCACTTTCCGCGATTATCGCGATCGCGCGCCGTTGGGCGTGGACGTTGACACCGGCACCATGGACTTAGTCGCGTTCATCTCAACAGAATGTGGTAAGGATCTTATTGTGTCCTTCGCCGTGGTTAACCCTGAGGATCCGACAGAGATCGAGGGCCTTACGCTTCTGCGCACGCCAGTGTACGAGTGCCTCCTCCCTGCGGAAGAACGAGGCGTGAGCGTGTCGTTCGAACGATACATCGAGGATGAGCACGACTTACTCGAGAAAGTGCGGTGGAATGAGAAATCCGCAGTCCTCGAGCTTAAGACGCAACTCCGGAACTACGAGCTTGATCTTCGGAAAGTGGACAAGAAATCATTTTTGGCTAAGCGCAAGGTGCTGGGGAAAATGAACCATAATGGTTGCGTGCGGATGTCCGGTGTCTAACCGTCCAATGGAGCCGACGGCCGAACACCGTTGCTGTTCGGTTCCCTCGGCCCTTCGCGTGGCCTCGGCCGTTGGTCATTGGAAACGTTATACCCCCAAGGTTGCATCGGGCCTAAAATTGGGAGTAATCTGAACTTATGGAACCGTCAGTTATCTCCCTCAGACCCGACGTAATGGGCGGCACCCCAGTTTTCGCGGGCACTCGGGTGCCAGTTCAGACGCTGCTCGATTACCTTGAAGCCGGAGAGTCGATTGATGAGTTTCTCGCTGGATTTCCGTCAGTTGATCGAGGACAGGTTATACGTTTTCTGGAACAGGCAAAAGACCGCCTGGTCGCTACTGCTGTTACGTGAAGGTATTTGTCGACGAGTGTGTTGACTGGCGCCTCGCGCGCGACATTGTGGGTCACGAGGTCAAGACCGCCCGCGAGATGGGGTGGTTGACTATTAAGAACGGGGAATTACTTGCGCTTGCCGCCGGCGAGTTCGAGGTATTCGTTACTGTTGATCGCAACCTTTCCTTTCAACAAAATTTACCTGGCTTCGCAATCGCCGTCATTGTTCTTCGTGCATCCTCGAACCGACTCGCTGATCTTAAGCCTCTCGTCCCTGAGTTGCTTGCGTGCATTCCTGGTGCCAAGAGAGGTGCTGTTGAATACGTGGGGGTATAAAGCCCTATACTCACCCGTGCTCGCTTTCCCACTAACCAAAGGAACCTCAATGCGCAACTCCGGTAAAGCTCCGACCATGGTGGTTTGGCTGATCTCACTCGTTCTATTTGTCGTCGCGCTGGTGGCGCACTTCGGCGTGGTCAGGATTCCAGAGCCGTTCGCAACCTGGTCATGGATTATTGGTCTTGGGCTACTCTTGGTTGCATGCAGGGTCCGCGGCTTGTAGCTATCGAATCGCCGCCGGCGTGTGGACGCAGAACATGCGGCGGGCTTTCCTGATGGCCAAAAAACTCCAGGTCGGCACCGTATGGTTGAACACGTACCGCGCGGTCAGCTACTTGTCCCGGTTCGGCGACTGCCAGAGAAGCGGACTCGGGCGCGAAAGCGGCCAGGAAATGATCGAGGAATACCTGCAGACGAAAAGCGTGTGGATCTCAACCGCGAAGGAAGTGCCGAATCCGTTCATCATGCGGTGAATATTCTAGTTGTCTGTAGCCAGTACGTGAGAACCATAGAGGCGCCAAATTAAAATTTCTGCTCAGATGACCATCGTGATGGCCGCAATCTTCGCCGTGGCCTGCTTTAGCGTCGCCATAACGGGACTGCACGCAATCGGTGAACTGACGGATCCAGTTCAAATTGCCGACGCCAGGGGTTTTTCTATGTTCTGGGCATTTCTTGGCGTCATTTCCGTAGGGATGGGCGCGGTGTCGGTGTGGATCGTCCGGACACAAAAGGACGACATCGATTCCTGACAAAAAGCCATTGCAGAATCCCGGTTCCAGCCTCAAAGACGTGGTGCGCATAACTACATACGGCCGAACGGCGCGGAGTTCGAGCAATGCTTGCCGGTTCTGTGCAAATATCTCGGAGCCGTGCGTCCGGCAGGTTATTGTAGCTACAATAACCGCATGGCAGATCGCCTGAGCAAGGTTCGGTAAACCTAGTTGCTCACACCACCCGCGTCTTCACCGGCTTGCCCGCGAAATGCAGATGCAGGTTCTCGATCTGCAGATTGCCCATCGCCGTGCGGGTCTCGTTGGTAGCGCTCGCCATGTGCGGCGTCAGCACCACGTTGTCGAGCTGAAAAAATTCGGGCGGCACCCTGGGCTCGTGTTCGAACACGTCGAGGCCGGCGCCGGCGATTTTCTTCTCCTGCAGATAGCGCAACAATACCGGCTCATCCACCACTGAACCACGTGCAACGTTGACGAGATAGCCGTGCGGTCCGAGCGCATCGAGCACGGCGGCGTTGACGAGTTTGTCGGTATCAGCACCGCCCGGCGTGATGACCAACAGGACATCGGAATTCTTTGCCAGCGTTATCGCATCGCTATCGTATGCGTACGGCACGTTTTTCCTGTTGCGATTGTGATAGCGGATTTTCATGCCAAAGGCGAGCGCGCGTTTTGCAATCTCTTCGCCGATGCGGCCGAGCCCGAGGATACCGAGCGTTTTGCCGCCGAGCGAGGTGGTGAGCGCATAATTACTTTTCTCCCAGCTGCCCTCCCGCAGGTAGGCCCCAGCCTGCGGAAACTTGCGCAGCGCGTTCAATACCAGCCCCATCGCGCAATCCGCTACGCATTCGTTGAGGGCGCCGGCTGTATTTGTCACGATGATGCCGCGCTTTTTCGCGTGCTCGAGGTCAATTTGATCGACGCCGACGCCGAAATTGGCAATGATTTCGAGTTTGGGCAGCGCATCCATCAGCGCCGCATCGACGAGCGCATGCCCGCTGTGGGCCAGCCCGCGCACCTTGGGCGCCGCTTCCTTTAACGCCGCGGCGCGATCGTCAGCCGCGAACAGCTTGAGCGCGGAAAATTCCTGCGTGAGTCTTTCAAGCGTGCCTTTGTGGCCGGGAGAACTAATGATGATGTCGTGTTTCATGATGGAAAACCTCAGTCTGGGCGTCGCAAGGCGATTTATTTCGCGAGTTTGATGAAGCGCAGCTTGCCGGCATCGGCCGCTTGTCGGTTAAGCCCGGTTTGAGCGCCAGCCAATAATGACGCTATCGCGATCAACCCAGCCCGGTGACCGATCTGAATGTTGCCGTCATAATTGACTCCCCTGTTTGAATTTGCCGCGGATCGCTCCGACTAACGCAGGCACTTTTTTTATACGGCGTGCAGTCGGCTGATGGCTCATAATAGCTTGAAAATTCCGTCAGATCACGATTGAAGGAGATCCCCCGTGCTCAGTTCTTGCGTTCGCGCCTCCATCGCTATGGTTACCGTGTTTTTCCTGCCGACGATCCCGGCAGCCGCTCAAACCAGTTCACCCGCAGGGACTTTCCCCGCTTGGGCAGCACCCTGGGACCCGGATTTCAAAGTACATCCTGCCGACGATGTGCCTCAGCGCATGCCGGGCAGTACGGCGACATTCAGCTGGAATCAGGCGCGTGATCTTTTCGTCGCGCCGGATTGGCACCCGCAAGACCATGCGCCGATGCCCCCAATTGTCGCCCTTGGCAGAAAGCCCGATGTGCGCGCGTGCGGGTCGTGTCATCGCGCTGAGGGAACTGGCGGCCCGGAAAACGCCGGCCTCGCCGGCTTGCCAGTAGAGTATTTCATTCAGCAAATGGCTGACATGAAGAGCGGCGCACGAAAATTCTCCGGTCCTCAGAGAACTTCGGTGACACTTATGCTGGCTTCCGCCAAAGCGATGACCGATGCCGAAGTGAAAGAAGCAGCGGCTTATTTCGCCGCGTTGAAGCCCAAGCGCATCATCAAAGTAGTTGAAAGCGATAACGTACCGAAGACTTATATTGCGCGCCTTTTTTTCGTTAAGCGGCCCGAGGGCGGCACTGAGCCGCTCGGCCGGCGCATCGTCGAAGCACCGGACGATGTCGAGCAATTCGAACTGCGAGACTCACGCTCGCAATTTACAGCTTATGTTCCCGTCGGCAGCATCGCGAAGGGCGAAGCGCTTGCTAAAAGCGGGGGCGCCGGCACCACCATACCGTGTCTAATCTGCCACGGCGCGGATCTCAAAGGCCTGGGCCCGATACCCGGCATCGCAGGGCGCTCGCCAAGTTATCTGGTGCGCCAACTCTACGACTTCAAACATGGCGGTCGTGCAGGCGCGGGCAGCGCCCAAATGCAACCCGTAGTTGACAAGCTTACCGAGGACGACATGATTGCGCTTGCCGCTTACATCGCATCGCTGGCGCCTTGAACGCCGGATTAGCACTCCCTGCGACCCCTCAATTAGCGTTCATCGCACGGTTTATCGCCTCGCGCGTGAGCGCGGGCACCAACATCTGGATGAAATCGGTCAAAAAGCGCCGCAAATAAATATCCCGCCGCAGACTGATGATCGTGACGCTTTTGGGGAACAGGTGCGTCGCATCGGCCACGTGCAGCTTCGCCGGAACAGTACCGGCCGCGAGTGACGGCACAATTGCAATGCCGAGTCCCTCTTCCACGTACGCCTTGATCACGTCCGAATCGCTGGCGCTGACGACGAAGCGCGCGTTGATGCGGTGATCGCGGAAAGTTTTGGCGATAATCTGGCCGCCGCGCGAACGCGGGCTGTAGCCAACTATCGGATACTCCGCGAGGTCCTTGAGCGTCAGTTTTTTCGTGCGCGCCAGAGGATGGCCTTTCGGCATTATCACGCTCCGGCGCAGCACGCCGCTTGGCAACAGCACGAGCGCAGGATGCGCGCCCGCAACGTCGGTGCTGATGCCGACGTCGGCCTCATTGGCTTCCACCATGCGCGGCACGTCATCCGGATCGGCCTGCACCAGATGCAGTTTCACCTCCGGATGGCGCTCGCTGAATGCCTTGACGGGCGCCAGCAACGTATAGCGCGCGTGCAAATGACTGGTCGCGAGCGTCAGGCGACCGCCGCGCTCCTGCCGCAGCTCCTCCGCGATCAACCGGATGTTGTCGGCTTCGTTGAGCATGCGTTGCGCCGCTGCCAGCACCGCATGGCCCGCCTCGGTCAGCGCCAGCACGCGGTTCTTGCGGCGCACGAGCAGTTCCACCCCAAGTTCCCCTTCAAGGCCCTGCAGTTGACGGCTGACACCCGGCTGTGAGGTGTGCAACGCGGCTGCAGCACTCGATATGTTCAAGGACTGGCGTGAAATCTCCCGCAAAAACCGGAGCTGCTTCAAAGTCATCCGTTAACTATACGTTATTAACATAGCAATATGCGAATTTATCATTTTATGACATAGATCAACTCTGCTATCGTGCATGCCTGTCAAAAACTTCGGCGCTTCGAAATCGCCGGTCCCTCCATCAGGAGTCACTATGCTTACTGCAAGCCGCCCCCAACTCACGATCAAACGCATCGGCAAACACCTCGGCGCAGAAATCTGCGGCGTTGACTTGTCGCAACCGCTCGACGACGACACCTTCGCGCGCATCGCGGAGGCGTTCTTCGACAATGAAGTGGCATTTTTCCGCAACCAGAAGATCACGCCCGCGCAACAAGTCGCCTTCACGCGCCGATTCGGGATCCTCGAGCAGCACGTGCGCAAGGAAAGCCGCCTGCCGGGCCATCCCGAAATCCTCGTCGTCTCCAACCTGCTCGACCAGCACGGGAAAGCAATCGGCTCGCAGGACGCCGGACGTTTCTGGCACAGCGATTTATCGTACAAGCGCGAGCCGAGCATGCTGTCCGCACTTTTTGCCGCAGAGGTTCCGGTCAAAGACGGCCGCGTGCTCGGTGACACGAGTTTCGCTAGTACGACCGCCGCATACGACGCGCTGCCGGACGCCACGAAGGCGCGCCTGCAGGGACTGAAGAACATCCATAGCTACCGCTATTACCGGGCGAAAAACATGCGGGTGCAGAAAGAGGAGGAAGCGCGTGGCGGCCGCGTAATTCAGGAGCACATGCCGACGGAAGAGCAATTGAAAACCGTGCCTGACGTCGAGACCCCGGTCGTGCGCACTCACCCGGTGACCAAGCGCAAGGGACTCTTCATCAACGAAGCGCACACGTCAGGGCTGGTCGGCGTCCCCGTAGCGGAAAGCGACGAGCTGCTCGCCGAACTTTATCAACACATCATCAAACCTGAATTCGTCTACACCCACCACTGGCAGGCGGGCGACCTCCTGTTGTGGGACAATTGCTCGGTGCAGCACAAAGCGACTTTCGATTATGACCTGCCGCTGCGCAGGCTGATGCACCGCACGACCGTGCGCGGCAGCGTGGCGTTTTAAAAGCCGTTTCAAAAATACACCCTCGCCCCGCGATATTCGGGAGCATATGTGCAGCAATGAGGGGCCTGCCTGGAGCGAGCAGAAATGACGGATAGAAAATTACTGCTCGGCCTCGTGTTCGCCGGCTCTATGCTGGCGTTCTGTTCGGGCTTCGCGTCGGCGCAATCCACCTGGCCGGCCAAGGCTATACGCTTAATTGTGCCGTTTCCGGCAGGCTCGGGAACGGACATTATCGCGCGCCAGGTTGCCATCAAGCTCTCCGACAGCCTCAAGCAACAGGTCGTTATCGACAACCGGCCCGGCGCCAGCACCATCATCGGCACCGAGATTGTCGCCAAGTCACCACCCGACGGCTACACCATCATCATCGCGTCCAACAATCACGCCATCAATTCGGCGCTGTTTCCCAAGCTGCCTTTCGATCCGGTGAAAGATTTCGCGGCCGTCGGCCAGCTGGCGATCCTGCCGTTCGTTCTGGTCGTGCATCCTTCGCTGCCAATCACCAGCGTCAAGGACCTGATCGCGCTCGCGCGCGCAAACCCCGGCAAACTTACCTACGCGTCCACCGGCAACGGCACGCCACCTCACGTCGCCGGCGAACTGTTGAAGCAGTTGGGCAAGATAGATATCGTTCACGTGCCGTATAAAGGCAGCGCCGCCGCGTTGACCGACGTTATTGCCGGCCAAGTGCCGTTCATGTTCGCGAATACGCTGTCGTCGATCCAGTACTTGAGGGCAGGACGGCTGCGCGCGGTCGCGGTCGGCGCGAAAAAACGCATCACGATCGCACCCGAACTGCCGACCGTGATTGAATCCGGCCTGCCCGGCTTTGACGTCAGCCTGTGGGCGGGCGTCCTGGCGCCCGCGGGAACGCCGCCGGACATCATCGCCCGCCTGAATCGCGAAATCGTTGCTGTCCTCGCGATGTCGGATGTAAAAGAAAAACTGATGGCTGAAGGCGCAGAAGTGACGCCGAGCACACCGGAAGAATTCGGGGCGCTGATCGTATCCGAAATCGACCGTCTGGGAAAAATCGCCCGTGCAGCCAAGATGCGCGTTGACTAGCGCGCTTACCGCAAACCGGGATTACCGATATGAAAGCACAATTGAAATCGCAACCGGATCTGGCGCCCAGCGCGGTCATCGCGCAAAGCACCACGCGTGTCGCCGATGTCATCGGTGAATTTTCCACCGGCCTCACGTTCAAGAATTTGCCGGCAGCCGCGATCCAAGCGGCCAAGCGTTCCATCCTCGACACGCTTGCTGTCAGCGTGGCAGGCACAAGTTCGAGCACAGGGCAAGCCGTGATTAACGCCTTCGCGGCGAATGGCGCCGGCGGCACTGCGACGGTTCTGGGTACGAAATTCACCGCGCATCCGTCGCTTGCCGCGCTCGTCAACGGCACGCTCGGCCATGCGCTCGACTTCGACGACGTCTGGGCGGACGACGACGGCGTGGTGGCGTGGCGCGGGCATCCGTCCGTTTGCGTGCTGCCCGCAGTGCTCGCCGCGGGCGAAGCCGAGGGATGCGATGGCGCCACGGCGCTCCTCGCTTACATCATAGGCGTCGAAATCGCCGGCAAGCTCGGCACCGTGTTCGGCCCGCATCTGGGGCGCGCCGGTTTTCATCCGACACCTATCGTCGGCACTGTCGGCGCTGCCGCCGCTGTCGCGCGAGTCATCAAGCTCGACCCCAAGCGCGTTAGCACGATGCTGGGCCTGGCGGCCACTGAAGCATCGGGACTCGCACGCAACTTTGGCACCGATACCAAACCATTTCACGCGGGCCACGGCGCGCAAGGCGGCGTGCAGGCGGCGCTGCTCGCGCGCGAAGGCTTTACCGCCAAGGCGGAGGCCGTCGGCGACTTCATCAAAATACACAGCGGGCCCGGCGAAGCGGACTCCGTTGCCGTAGTTAAAACACTGGGCAAAGTGTGGGACATTGTCGCGCCGGGTTTAAGCATCAAGAAATATCCGTGCTGCCGCTTCGGCCACCTCTCGCTCGACGCGACGTTCAACCTGCTCGCGCAGGAGCGCTTCGCCGCGTCGGATGTCGACACGTTCACCATTCGCATCCAGCCCGGCGCCGACACTGCGCTCATATACAAGCAGCCGAACACCGGGCTAGAAGGCAAATTCAGCATGGAATATGCGCTGGCCGCATCGGTGCTCGATGGACGACTCACCCTCGCCTCGTTCACTGACGACATGGTACGCCGGCCCGAAGTGCGCGCACTGATGAAGCGCGTGCACACTGAATACAAACCCGAGGCAGGCGCTGAAGCCGTGGCGCGCACATCGCGCGGCGAGCATCGCGCACTGGCCACCGTGGTGCGCGGCGATCCGGCCAACCCGTTGTCGTGGGAGGAGTTGCTGCAGAAATGCTATCAATGCCTCGACGGCATCGTCGCCACCGAACGCATCGATCGGATCGTCGACGCCGTCGAGCGGCTCGAGCAGTTGCCCGATATTAGAATTTTAGGCGGGCTCCTGCGCGCTGCCTGAGTCAAGCATCGAGTGACTCCCTGTAATCCAGCGAACAACCGAAAAAGTGGAACATGCACGAAGCTAACGGTCTCGTCACGGTGTGGCTGCACGTCGCGCCGGAATGCGAGGAAGAATTCAACGCCTGGTACAACCTCGAGCACATCAACCAGATGGTCGGGCTGCCCGGCGTCGTGGGCGCGCGGCGCTATATGGTGGAGGACGCCAAGCCCAAGTATCTCGCGTGGTACGACGTGGCCGATGAGCATTTCGAGCCGGGCCCCGCTTTTCAGGAAGTCGTCGCCAATCCGACGCCGTGGTCGCGGCGCATCCGCACGCTCTACGGGGAGAACCGCGAGCGCATGAATTTCCGGCTGATGCGCGACGTCGGCGAAATACCGGCCAGCGATACGCCGTGGCTCTACATCGTGCACACCGACATCCCCGACCATATAGTCGACGAATACAACGAGTGGTACGACAACGAGCATCTGCCGCGCCTGGTGACCGTGCCGGGCGTGATACGCGCGCGGCGCTATGCCGCGGTGGCCGGCAGCCCCCGGTATTTGACCGCGTATGAACTGACCGACAAGGGCGCGTTCGAGAGCCCCGCGGGTCTGCTGGCGCGCAAAACCCCGTGGACGGCCAAGATGCGCTCGCTGTTCCAGAACACGCGGCGCAGCATGTGCAAACTCGTGCTGCCGACCCAGCGCCAGGCTTAACCGATAAAACAATTCCAACGCGCCTGTTCGAGCGGGTGCTCGTCTTGCGAATACATTATGTATTCGCTTCACCTGGCGCCTTGCCATCACCAATTCTGGCTGCAACGCACACGTGTTTTATGATGTTAGGCACTCTAAGCATGGAGGGAGCAGGTCGATGAACCGCGCTTTTCTGCGCTGCATGCTCGCGGGCGTCTGCATGTCCGTCGCCGGCATCGCCGCCGCCCAGAGTTATCCGGAGCGGCCTATCCGCTTCATCGTGCCGTTCGCGCCCGGCGGCACGAACGACATCGTCGCGCGGATGATAGGGGGCAAACTGACTGAAGCGTGGGGGCAGCCGGTGGTCATCGACAACCGCGGCGGCGCCGGCGGCGTCATCGGCGCCGACCTGGTTGCCAAATCCGCGCCAGACGGCTACACGTTGCTGATGGCTAACGTCAATTTCGCAACCAATCCCGGATTGATACCGAATCTGCCGTACGACACGGCCAGGGATTTTTCGGCTGTGTCGCTGCTGGCAACTTCCCCCAGCGTTCTGGTAGTGCATCCGTCACTGCCGGTTCGCTCCATAAAGGAATTGATCGCGCTCGCCAAAAGCAAACCCGGCCAGCTCGTTTACTCGACTTCAGGCGCCGGCTCAACCGGACACATGGCGATGGAGCTCCTGAAGCAACTCGCGGGAATCGACATGGTCGGCGTGCACTACAAGGGCGGCGGGCCGGCGCTGATCGATCTGATTGCCGGCCGCGTATCGCCCGGGTTTGCGACCATCCTGTCGGCGGCGCCCCATATTGAAAGCGGACGTCTGCGCGCGCTGGCGGTTACCACCGCCAAACGATCGACCGCATTGCCCGAGTTGCCGACGGTCGCC
>JBKJMN010000047.1:0-6774 GCA_046596405.1 Burkholderiales bacterium | reverse complement strand
GACAAGATATTCAAGGGCGCCAATCCCGGCGCCCTGCCAGTGGAGCAGCCGACGACATTCGAACTGTTTATCAACCGCAAAACCGCGAATGCACTTGGGCTCAAGATTCCGAACTCGATGCTGGCGCAAGCCACCAAGGTGATCGAATGATTACGCGACGCAGAATTGTTCTCGCGTTCGGCGCGACTGCACTATCGCCCAAAATGTCGTTCGCGCAGCCACAAGGCAAAGTCTGGCGCGTCGGCTTCCTGGCACAGCGTCATCTGGATTTTGTCGATGCCGACTATTCCTACGGTCCCTTCACACAGGGGTTGCGCGAACTGGGTTACGTCGTGGGCAAGAATCTCGTGATCGAATGGCGCTCTGCCGAAAGGAAATCCGAGCGCCTGCCGGAACTGGCGGCGGAGTTGGTGCGGTTGAAATTGGATGTTCTGGTAACCAGTGGAACGCCCGCGTCACTTGCTGCGCAAAAAGCCACCACCACGATACCCATCGTAATGGCCGGCGTGGGGGATCCGGTCGGCAGCGGTTTGGTCAAAAGTCTGGCGCGGCCCGGTGGCAACAGCACCGGCCTCGCGAACATGACTGCCGAGCTCGGCCCTAAACTCCTGGAGATGCTGCGCGGTATGGCGCCCAAGGTTATCCGCGTGGCGGTTCTGGTGCATCCTGCCAATGTCTCCACTACAGCGTTGCTGAAAAACGTCCAGGCTGCGGCACTGAAGGTTGGCGTAAAGATACAGCCCGTTGAAGCGAGCACGCCGCAGGAGATTGATAACGGATTTGCCGCGATGGCGCGCCAGAACGCTGGGGCGCTCATCGTGCCACGGGAACAATTATTCAGCCAACAGAGAAGCCAGATCTTGGAACTCACGGCAAAGCAGCGGCTGCCGTCCATAGGTTCATTTAGTGATTACGTGGAGGCCGGCGGTCTGATGAGCTACGGTAATAACATCAGGGAAAGCTACAGGCGCGCGGCCACCTACGTCGACAAGATCTTCAAGGGCGCCAATCCCGGCGACATTCCGGTCGAGCAGCCGACGCATTTCGAATTGTTCGTGAATATGAAAACCGCTAAGGCGCTTGGCGTCAAGGTCCCGCAATCAATATTGGTGCAGGCGACCAAGGTGATCGAGTGATGCCGCCAAGCCGTGACCCATTTTTCGACGCGCAAACGGCGGATTCGCGAGAACTCGCGGATGTTCGCGGTGACCAGCGTCAGATCAAGGCTCAGGGCGAGCGTCCCACCACGTTCGAATTGATTGTTAACAGGAAAACAGCGAAAGCACTGGGCATTACTGTGCCCGATACGATTCTCGTGCGCGCCGACAGGATAATCGAGTGAACCGCCGCGACGTTATTCTCATGCTGGGAGCAGCCGTGCTGCTCCCAGCCATAACGCGAGCGCAGTCCGGCAAGCGGCGCCCGGTCGTCGGCGTTATCCGCATCAACCCGCGCGATACCAACGAAACATTCGTCGAGCCTTTCCGCCGCGACATGGCGCAACTGGGTTGGAAGGAAAACGACAATGTCGAATATGTCTATGCCTGGGCTGGCGGACGCAACGATGTATTGCCCAAGCTGGCCGCGGACATGGTCGCGAAGAAAGTCGACGTGATCGTAGCGTTCGGCGCACCCGGCGTGCGTGCCGCGCAAAACGCGACGTCCACCATTCCCATTATCGGCATGACGGACAACTTCGTCGCCGCCGGCCTCGTGCAATCGATGGCACGCCCTGGCGGAAATACGACCGGCGTCTCCATCTTCGCCACCGAACTCGATGCTAAGCGCCTCGAAATCCTGCACGAGGCAGTGCCGTCCGCGCGGCGCATCGGTGTCCTGCACGACCCGTCCATCGCCATCTCGATGCCGGCGATCAGGGCGGCCGGCCCCGCGCTGGACCTCCAGTTCGTATTCGCGTCTGCGCAGGACGGGCCGGAAGTCGCGTCCGCCGTCCATACGCTCGTGCAAGCACGCGTCGGTGCGGTAATCGTACTGGCGTCACCCAATCTGAATGCGTTTCGCGCGCGGCAGGTTGCGGCATTCGCGCAAGCGCGAGTGCCGGCCATGTATGAATGGCCTGAAACCGCGGAACAAGGCGGATTTATTGCCTACGGTCCGCGCAACGTCGAGGTCTACCGCCATGTCGCGGAACTGGTCAACAAGGTGTTGCGCGGCGCAAAGCCCGCGGAGCTCCCGGTCGAACAGCCGACGCGTTTCGAACTCGTCGTCAACAGGAAGGCAGCAAAAGCACTGGGTATTAAGGTGCCGGACTCGATCCTGCTGCGCGCGGATAAGGTGATTGATTGAAGGATGAAGCGTTAGGCCGTATCCTCCACCCCCGCTCCTGAATCACGACTTCCTGCGCTGCTCGCCGGACCTCGCGTTGAGCAGCTTGTCGCTGGTCTCGCGCACGCGCGTGCTCATGCCATGCAGAAGCCCGAACGCAAGCTCGGGATAGCTCGCGATCAGGCCGTGCAGTTTCAGCTTATCGAGATACAGCAGTTGAGAATCCTCGATCACGTGCGCGGTGCCTGAGCGCGGCGAGCCGTCAAGCGGCCCCATCTCGCCGAAGCAGCCGCCCTCCCCGACTATGCTGACGTAATCCTCGACTTTGGGATCGGGATTGATCGAAATGCCGATCTTGCCTGCCAGGACGACATACATGCGGTCGCTCGGGTCGTTGATTTCGAACACGCGCTCGCCCTTGAAGTACGCCTCTTCCTGCATCTCCTCGACCACTACACGCAAGTCGTCAGTGGCGACTTCCGCGAATATTGGCGTGCGCTTCAAGATGACGATACGATCGAAAAAATCGGCCATGCGCTGACTATCTCCCGGCAGGTGCTGCAGCGAGCCCTGCTTTTTGCGCGTGTTGCGCGCACTCTTTGAGCCAAGAGTCTACATGATTCGCGCACCAGTGCAGCGCGTCCGCCGCGCCCTTGAACCCCACCGCGCCGGGCACCGTGTCGACCACAGCATGCCGGTCGCTCGCGACCATCAACAATTGGCCGAGCTGGGCGCCCAGTCCGGTATTCGCTATATTGGTCAGCGCCTCGCGCGCGCGCGCGACCTGCCGCCTGTCCTTGCTCTTCAATGCGACGTAGACGATGCGGATACTGTGACTGTCGCCCAGATTTTCCATCGCGAGCAGCGCGACCTCGAGCGTCTGCGTAAAGCGCTCGGCTAAGACGATTTTCATCAGCGTCCAGCCTGCATCGCGGCGCGGCGCCTCCGCCTCCAGCACGTGCAGCGCCTGCGCCATTTGCGCGGCGTCGTTCAACCGGCAGCCGGCGAACTCCTCGAACGGCTGCCGCGGCACGCCTTGGCGCGACAGGTAGCACAGCACCTGCTGCTGCTGGCGCGGCGGTGCACTCGATGCATTGAGCCACGCGAAAAGTCGCGGGGGCAGATCGTCTACGCAGTTCTCGAGCACGCCGAGTGCCGCGTCAACGACGATCGGATGGCGATCGGTCAGTCCGGCGAATGCGAGCCGCTCGCGGTCAGCCGCCGGCAGCAGCCGGTAGCACAAAGTCGATGCGACGCGCATCTGCTGGTCGGGCGACCTGACCAGCGCTTCGAGCAAATCCGTCAGCCGCTGGTCGGCCGTGAAATCCCCGCGCTGCAATGCAGCGAGCGTGGATTTTTTTACTCCGTCGTCTGTGTGCGCGAGCAGATCGCACAAAATCGGCAGGAAAGGCGCCGGTATCGGCACGCGCTGCCCGAGTTGCAGGCCCGCGAAAATCGACGATGTCTCCGAATTGGCAAGCAAACCCCGCCAGCGCTCGAGCGCCGCCGCGCGGCGGTCCTCGAGACCGTAACTCAGAACGCCGAGCACGCCGCACGCGACCAGGCGCGGGTTGTCCGAATCGAGGCAGGGTCCGACCTGATCGAGTATGCGCGGGTCTTTGGCTTCGAACCGCGTCGAGAGCACCGTCGCGCGCTCATGCGCGTCGCCGCGCTCGCGTGACGCCTCGAGCCGGTGCAGAAGCTCTTCGGGAAGTTTAGGCCCGATCAATCGCACCAGCTGATCGCACAATGGCGCGCTCGCATGATGCATACGCTCGAAAATGAATTCCGGCGCCTTGTCCGGAAAAGCGTTCGAGAGCATGCGCGCGTACGTGAGGCAGATCTGCTCGTCCTGGTGCTTGACGCCCTCCACCAGCCGCGCGAACAACTCCGGGTCGGCGGCGGTTTTCATCGTGCCGAGGCCTTCGCTTGGCAGGAACAGGCGTTCCTTGAGCGTCGACAGCAGCGCTTCGACATACGCGCGATTAGTCTTGATGCTAAAAAAAAGATACAGCGCGCCGGCAATCACACCGGCGCTCAGGTACGAATACGGCGCATGCCATTTTTTCAGCAACTGCAGCACCAGCCCGACGAATATATAGCCGCATGGCAGCACGAGCATCAGCGACAGCGCGCGCGCCCTGCCCTGCATATAATCGGGCAGCGCATCGAACAGCAGGGAACGCGACGGGTTGCGCATCGCCGGCAGCAGCACGCGGCGATTCAAGGTGCTGGTGAGCGCGGCCGGCACGTTGAAAAAAGTGATCATGCCGACAAAGCACATCAGCGTCGTCGACGGAAAGACAAGATTGATCGCGCGCACGCCGAAGAGATTAATGACCTTGCTCGTGAAGAAGATCTGCACGAGCACCGTCACCGCACTCGACACGATAGTGAGCACGCCGAACAGCACGCTCAGCTCCGCTTCAGTCTTGAAATTGACGTTGTAGACGGCGAAGGCGGCATAGCCTAGGCAGTTCAGCGCCACCACCATGAAAAACACGGCCAGTGACGAGTACAACAGCAACTTCGAGCGGCGCGCGAACTTGAGCCCCTGCGTAACCTGCTCGATGGTGCGGCGCAATCCGCCGCCGCGGCGGCCCGGCGCAAAGAACGGCGAGACGCCGACACTGCGATGGCGAAAAAGGACAATGATGACGGCGGTCGCCGCGAGCCCGCTCCACACCAGCACAAGCCCCTGCACGCCGATCAGCGTCGACATCGTGAGTATCAGCCCGCCCGCGACTTCACCGAGCTGCAGCCCCGCCATGGTCATCGGCAGCAGTCGCTTGCTTTGCTCGTTGTCGAAGTTCGCGCTGAAATACAGCGAAGCATGCATGATCAGGAGTTCAGAGCTGATTTCGAACAGCAGGTAATAGACCGGATAGGCGATGGAATCCACGTTCGCCAGCATCAGGTACCAGTTGCCGATGAGCATCACCGCGAGCGCGGAAAGCAAAATATAAAACGTGCGCTCGGGCGCCAAACGGTCAGCGTACGCGGCGTAGATCGTGCTCACCGTCGCCATCAGCACGCCGAGTCCGACATACATAAACGGCAGGTATTGAATGCCGAAACGCTTTAGAAAAAGCGCATCGGCAGTGCCGCGCCCGATCGCGAGTCCCGCGCTGATCACGAGGAAAAGGCAGAAAAAATAGGCGAGCCGCGGCCATTCAGCCTTTTTTACCATCAAGAGCTTAGCCATACCGGGGCATCGTTATTCTAATTTTGCCATGGTTCCCTGAGTGGTTGATTATCCACACTAGGACAAAGGATTACAACCGCGCTCCGGAAAAAGCCGCCTCGAAACAATGCCGAAGCAAGATGCTCGTCGCATAAACTTTTGCGATTGCAATGCTCATCAATCTAATGTAACCAGCGTGGCGCGGGCGTGGGGCCGCAGCCTGCGCGCAAACCCGCGCGGACCGTCCAAAGCATTCGCAACGGGGGCCCGGCGGCGCTTGCTCGCGCAACATACTTACGGGGGCCGGGCGCGCGGAATAGGCGTAAATGCGCGCGCCGCGTGAGTGATTTGTGCGACCGCCTCTAGTATCATGCCGGTTTTTACGCATTAAGGACTCTCCGATGAAACCCTTCGACTGGCAGTTTCCGTATCCATCGCAGCGCATGCCGATACTCGCGCGCAATTGCGTCGCGACATCGCAGCCGCTCGCGGCGCAGGCCGGGTTACGCATGCTGATGAAGGGCGGCAGCGCAGTCGATGCGGTACTCGCGACCGCAATTTCGCTCACCGTGCTCGAACCGACCAGCAACGGCATCGGCTCCGACGCCTTCGCGATTTTGTGGGACGGTAAAAAGCTGCAAGGCCTCAACGCATCGGGCCGCTCACCCGCCGCCTGGACGCCGGACCGCTTCAAAGGTCTGGCTGCAATGCCGCAGCGCGGCTGGGATTCTGTCACCGTGCCCGGCGCGGTTTCCGCGTGGGTCGAGTTGTCCGCAAAATACGGCAAGCTGCCGTTCGCCGACTTGTTCGAGCCGGCGGTCGAATATGCGTCGCGCGGCTACATGGTGTCGCCTACCATTGCGCGATTGTGGGCGAAGCAGTTGCCCGAACTGAAAGACCAGCCGGGCTACGCCGCAGCCTTCATGCCGAACGGACGTGCGCCGTTGCCGGGCGAGCTGTTCCAGTTCGCCGACCAGGCGCGCACCTTGCAACGCATCGCGGAAACCAAGGGCGAAGCGTTTTATAAAGGCGACCTCGCGGAAAAAATCGTCGCTCATGCCAAGAAACATGGCGGCGCGATGACGATGGCCGATCTGGCCGCGCACCAATGCGACTGGGTCGAGCCGGTCGGCCAGAATTACCGCGGCTACACGCTGCACGAGATCCCGCCCAACGGTCAGGGCATCGCAGCCCTGATGGCGCTGGGCATGCTCGAGAACTTCGACGTTGCGGCGCTCGCCGTCGATTCGGTCGACAGCCTGCACCTGCAGATCGAAGCGATGAAGCTCGCCTTCGCCGACACC
>JBKJMN010000043.1:0-4448 GCA_046596405.1 Burkholderiales bacterium | reverse complement strand
GCCGCATCCATCGGCTCGCTGGCGCGCCACGCGCGCGCGCGTCCCGGCCCCGCATTATAGGCTGCCGAGGCCAGCACCGGATGGCTGTCGAGGGTGTCGAGCACGTGTTTCAGATACCACGTTCCCAGGTTCAGGTTGGTCTCGACGTTCGCAGTCTGCGTCCCGCCCTGGTAATTCTTGAGGCCGACCTTCTGCGCGACCCAGCGCGCGGTCGCGGGCATCAGCTGCATCAGGCCCACCGCGCCGGCGCTCGATTTGACGTCGGCGATGAACCGGCTTTCCTGGCGTATGAGGCCATAGACGAACGCTTCGTCGAGCTGCTGCTGGGTCACATAGCTTTTCATCACGTCGCGGTACGGCGCCAGGTAACGCATGGTGAAATCGTGCAGTTCGCGCGTGCGGTCGGCGGTATTGATCGCGCGATCGTAAAGTTCGCTGCGGCGCGCGAATTCGGCGGCCGCCAGCAACTGCTTGTCGTCGTAGGCGCGGATCGTCCAGCTCCACTCGCGATTGCCTTCGAACCTCAGGTTGAGCCGGTAAAAGGCGAGCGCGCGCTGGAATCCGGGCACCCGGCCCATCGCCTGCACTTCGTCGCGAGTCGGCTTGTACGACGCCATCGGCATTTTTGCGCGGCCGCCGAACTCTTCCGCGGCAAGCTGTCCGTAAAACGAAAAGTCGGCCGCGAGCGCCGCGAACAAAGTTTGCGCCTCGTCCGTACGCCCGAGCGCCTTAAGGGCGCGCGCCCTCCAATAGCGCCATGCGGCGTCCTGGCCTTCTTTCGGCGACATCGCATCGACCGCGGCGAGCACGTCCGGCCAGCTTTTAGCGCGCAGCGCGATGCGCACCTTCCACGCGAGTTGCGGGTCGCCAAGCTCACCGGCTTTCGCATACCAGCCCAGCGCGGCGGGATCGTGGCGCTGCGCGCCCTGAAACGCGATCAAACCCCACACGTACGCGCGTTCCGCGTCGGAGAAGCGCTCGCCTAGCTTGGCCCATTGCTGGGCCGCGAGCGGGGGCGCGGTGCGCGCAAGGCGCTGCACCGCGTACATCACGGATTCACGCCCGGCGCGGCTTTTCAAATTGAAATTCTTGCGCTCGAGATAAGCTTGCGGATTGACCGCGATGGCGGGCCAGGTCTGCGTCTCCGCGGGGTCTTTGGTCGCCAGATATTCCGCCGCGCGGCGCGCCACCCCCGTGTTGCCGGCTTCGAGCGCGAGCCTCACGCGCGCCCATATGTCTTCGGTGCTGAGCTGGTTGCTGGCCGCCAGCGCGTCGTAGAGCGGTGTGCAGCTCTCCGGCTGGTCGCGGCCGCTGAACCACAGCGTGCGCGCATAGCTCAGTGCCTCTGCGCCGCCACCGCGCAACCGGCTTTGCAGCGAGTAGCACAACAGTTCAGCGTCCGCGCCTTCGAGCAGCGGGTATTCGGCATCGAACAACTCCCATTGCTGTTTGACCGCCAGCGACTTCAGCCAGTCGGTGCGCAGGCTGTTGACGACCGGCCCGTCCTGCAGTCGCGCGAGCATCGCGCGCACGTCCGCCGGCGTGGCCTCGTCGAGGCGCAGCCGGAACCGCCAGTACGTGATGTAGGGCTCGAGCGGATAGCCGCTCAGCGGCTTCACGTAGCGCTCGAGCCTGATCGCATCGCCCGCGCGAAATGCCTCGCGCGCAGCGAGAAAATCCTCGTCCTGGGTAGCCGCATACGCGGGACCGGCGCCCGCTATCAGCAAGCCAACGCACAAACGAAACCACTGCAAAGATTTCAGGTTATTACCCATCAGAAGAGTGTAAGGCTTTTCGCGCCGAAACTCATCGGCGTCAGCATCGCCAAAGGTAGCGGCGGTGAGTGCCCGTCCATGGTTCTAACGCAGCACGCGCGGTTCCGTCACCATCGGCAGCACGGCGAGTGCCGCTCCGCGCTAAGCCAGAAACAGGCGATAGGCGGGATTGCGGGTTTCGTTCGAGTACGGATAGCCGAGCTTGGCCAGAAAGGCCTTGAACGCGGCCTGATCGCGGGGCGGCACCTGCATCCCGACCAGCACGCGCCCGTAGTCGGCCCCGTGGTTACGGTAGTGAAACAGGCTAATGTTCCAGCCGTGCCGCATGCTGGTCAGAAACTTCACCAGCGCGCCCGGGCGCTCGGGAAACTCGAAACGGTACAGAATCTCGTGCTCGACGCCGGGCGCATGGCCGCCGACCATGTGGCGAACGTGCGACTTGGCGACATCGTTGTTGCTCAAATCGAGTGTCTTAAGCCCGCTGCGCCGTAGTTGACGCACGAGCCGCGCCGACTCGGCGCTGTTATGCACCTGGACCCCGACGAACACGTGGGCAACGCGCTGGTCGGCGAAACGGTAGTTGAACTCGGTCACGCTGCGCGGCCCGAGCAAGGCGCAGAACTTGCGAAAACTGCCCGGCGTCTCCGGGATTGTCACCGCCAGCACCGCTTCGCGCTTTTCGCCGAGCTCCGCCTCCTCGGCGACGAAGCCCAGCCGGTCGAAATTCATGTTGGCGCCGCAGGCGACCGCGACCAGCGTTTTGCCACGCACGCCGGTGCGCTCGACCCACGCCTTGGCGCCGGCAATCGCCAGTGCCCCGGCCGGCTCAAGCACTGCGCGCGTGTCTTCGAACACGTCCTTGATCGCAGCACAGGTCGCGGCGGTGTCGACGCGGATCACTTCGTCGACGAGCTCGCGGCAGAGCCTGAACGGCTCGACGCCGACCTGCCGCACCGCGACGCCATCGGCGAACAGGCCGACATGGTCGAGTTTCACGCGCCGGCCGGCCTGCAACGACCGGTACATCGCGTCAGCATCGAAAGGCTCGACGCCGATGATTTTTATCCTCGGCCGCAGGCGCTTGACGTAGGCCGCGATGCCCGAAATCAGGCCGCCGCCGCCGATCGCGACGAAAATGGCGTCGATTTCGCGGCGCGTCTGGCGCAGGATTTCCATCGCGATCGTGCCCTGCCCGGCGATCACGTCCGGATCGTCGTACGGATGCACGAAAGTGAGCTTGCGCGCCTTCGCGATCTTGCGCGAATGCGCGTACGCCTCGTCGTAGGTATCGCCGTGCAAAATCACCTTGGCGCCGCGGCCGGCGACCGCCGCGACCTTGATCTGCGGTGTCGTCACGGGCATCACGATGGTAGCCTGGCACTTCAAGCGCTGCGCCGACAACGCCACGCCCTGCGCGTGGTTGCCGGCGGAAGCGGCGATCACGCCGCGCGCGAGCGCGGCCGCCGGCAGGCGCGACATCTTGTTATAGGCGCCGCGCAGCTTGAACGAGAACACCGACTGCATGTCCTCGCGTTTCAGCAGCAGGGTATTGTTGAGCCGCGCCGATAAATTGGGCGCGCGCTCGAGCGGCGTTTCGACGGCGACATCGTAAACGCGCGCAGTCAATATGCGCTCGAGATAATCGATTTTCATGGTGACAGCGGCGACTGAAAGGGCGCCAAGGTTAGCAGGATATCGGCCGCTTGGCCATTTTCGAGACCCCGGGGTAAGGGGGGGTAAGCAGGGAGCGATGCCAGTCGCCGGATGCCCGCGATTTACTAATCGAGCCGCACCGACTACCATAGCTGCATGACCCAGGACGAACTCAAGCAGGCGGTGGCGCGGGAAGCCATTACACACGTGCCGACCGGCAGCGTGGTGGGCGTCGGCACCGGATCGACCGCCAATTACTTCATCGACGAACTCGGCAAAATCAAGCACAAAATCGACGGCGCGGTCGCCAGCTCCGACGCCTCCGCGCAGCGCCTGAAAAAGCTCGGCATCGAAGTGTTGCAACTGAACGATGTCGCGGACTTACCCGTCTACGTCGACGGTGCCGATGAGATCACGCACCATCTGTCGATGATCAAGGGTGGCGGCGGCGCGTTGACGCGCGAGAAAATCGTGGCGGCGGTCGCGCGCAAGTTCGTGTGCATCGCCGACCATTCGAAGCTGGTCGACGTGCTCGGCCGGTTTCCGTTGCCGATCGAGGTGATCCCGATGGCGCGTTCGTACGTAGCGCGCGAACTCGTCAAGCTCGGCGGCCAGCCCGCGCTGCGCCAAGGCTTCATTACCGACAACGGCAACGTGATACTCGACGTGCACAATCTGCAAATCCTCAAGCCGCTCGAGCTCGAGAGCACCCTGAACCAGATTGCCGGGGTGGTCGCGAGCGGGTTGTTCGCGCGCCGCGGCGCCGACGTGCTGCTGCTGGGCGGGGATAAAGGCGTGCAGACTTTAACGCGCTAGTTTATGACGCGTTGAGCCCGCGTGTCCGTGATGCGCCAGACGCGCAGCTAGAGTAAATCGGGCGCGAGCGCCGCGCGCAATTGGGTGGTTGCGGCGTCGGCGCGGCGCGCGACCCACACTACCGCGCCTTTTTTGAAGAGCCACGGCGCCTTCGCCCCGGTCAGCAGTAATGCGGCCGTTTCGCCGAGGGTCGGTTGATGGCCC
>JBKJMN010000180.1:0-6510 GCA_046596405.1 Burkholderiales bacterium | reverse complement strand
GGATCGTCGCGATCGAGCGTGGCGGCCAGCGCCTCGACCGGCCATGCGGTGACCGTGTCGATTTTACTTTCCGTCTTGCCGACCCATTGCCGCAACTGGTCGAATTCGTCAGCCATTGCAAATCACCTCTATCCGAGATTAAACGTTTCAACTGCCGGGGAGATTGTAAGCGTTGGGAAAGAACAGGTCTTTCCAGGATGCCGCTTTTTGCTTGATGGTGCCGATCTTGAACATGAAGTCGACGAATTTCATCGTGTTCTCGGGTGTGAGCGTGAAGCGGAATGCCGGGTCGTTCATCAGCTTGAGCAGGCTCTCGACGGAGTCCTTGTCCCGGGACACGCGCAGATAGAGCTCGGCGGCGGCGCGTTTGTCGCGGTTGATCCAGTCCGTCGCCTCTTCATGCGCGGCGGCAAATGCCGCATAGGATTTTGGGTTCTCGTCGCGGAATTTACCGGTCGCCCACAGCACGAGGAAAGTCCCCGGGCCGCCCAGCACGTCATAGGAGTTGAGCACCGTGCGCACGCCCGCGCGCTCGAGTTCGAGATACTGAAAGGGCGGCGAAGTGAAATGGCTGGTGATTTCGCCGCCCGACAGGAACGCCGCCATGCCGTCGGGGTGCGCGAAATTGACGGTCAGCGGGTCGAGCTTCGCGAAATTCGCGTCGCCGAACTCGCGCGCGACCGCCATCTGCAGCACGATCGCGTGGATCCCGGATTTCGGGCCGGCCAGCGCAATCTTGTTTTTCTCGCTGTAGTCGCGGATGGTCCTGATCGCCGGGTCGCGCGTATTCAGGAAGAGCGGCATCGACGCCAGCGCGCCGACCGCTTTCACGTCGAGATTGCCGCGCGTGCGCGCCCACAAGGTGAGAAAGGGCGGCACGCCGCCGGCGGCAAAATGCAGGCTGCCCGACAGCAATGCGTCGTTCATGACGGTCCCGGCGCCGAGCGTCTGCCACGATACCGCCACGTCCTTCAAGCCCTGCGCCTGCACATGCTTTTCGACCAGCTTGTTCTGCTCCATCACCATCAGCGCGAGATAGCCGATGCCGAAACCGCGGGCGATTTTTATTTCCGCGACTTCGGCGCTTGCGTGCGGCGCCGCGTGCGCGAGCGCGCAAGCGATCAATACCGTTTTGAACAGGACGGACACGCGCGTCATCGTTGTGCTCGCTGGCATGCTCAATATTCCGGTTGTGACGCGTAGACGTAGGCGCGTAGCGCCGTTCCTGTGTCGATCACGAACCGGTGATTAGACAGCAAGTAATTTTTCATCGAACCAAACCTCTTCCCGACCCGGAGCCAATAAGGCGTAACGCGTTGAGCGGAAGAGAAGACAAATGACAAATGCGTAGCGTGCCAAAGGCTTTCCCTCACCCTCGGTCCCTCTCCCGGAGGTAGAGGGAAGCCCTTCTCCCTCCGGGAGAAGGGTGGGGATGAGGGAAGGGTGGGGAGAGCAAAGCGAGGGGGCCGAAGGCGGGAAGGTTTATTGTCACAAGGTTATGTAATTCTCAATAGCGCTTGCTGTCTAACTTCCCGGCAGGTTGTGAAGCTCGGGAAAATACAAATCCTTCCACGATGCCGCCTTGTTCTTGAGCGTGCCGGTCTTGTTCATGAAGTGCTCGATCGTCAGCGTCTGCTCCGGCGTCATCGTGATTTTGATCTCAGGATCGTTGAGCATTTTCTCGATCGCATCGACGCCACTCTTGTCCTTGGATTCTTTTACGTAGATTTCCGCGGCGGCGCGCTTGTTGGCGTTGATGTAGTCGGCCGCCTCCTTGTACGCATTGAAGAAAGCCTGGTACGTTTTCGGGTTTTCGTCGCGGAATTTTCCGGTCGCCCATGCGACGAGGAAGGTGGCGGGACCGCCGGTGATGTCGTAAGAGTTCAAGATCCGGCGCACGTTGGGCTTCTCGAGCGCCTGGTACTGGAATGGCGGGGACGAGAAGTAGCCGGTGATTTCGGTGCCGGACAGGAACGCGGCGAGCCCGTCGGGATGCGACAGGTTGCGGTAAAGCGTGCTGAACTTGTTGTAATTGGCTTCGCCGAATTCCTTCGCGGCCGCCATTTGCAGAATGATGGTCTGGATCGATTGCCCCGCGCCCGCCATCGAGATGCGGTCCTTGTCGGTGAAATCGCGGATCGATTTTACGTTCGGATTGTTGGTGACGAGATACATCGGCATCGATGCGAGTGCTGCGACCGCTTTCACGTTGAGCGTGCCGCGCGTGCGGTCCCACAGGATCAGAAACGGCGCAGTGCCGCCCGAGGCGACGTGCAGGCTGCCGGAAAGCAGCGCGTCATTCATTGGCTGACCCGATGCGAGCACCGACCAGATGACTTTGGTCTCCGCCAAGCCGCCCGTTTTCAGATGTTTCTCGACGAGGCGGTTTGCTTTCATGATCGTGAGCGGCAGGTAGCCGATGCCGAACTGCTCGGCAATCCTGAATTCGCTTACTTCGGCGGCGCGGACGCCAGCCGCATGCATGCCGATGGCTGCAGTGAGCAACACGGACAATACTTTTATGATGCGCATGAAACACCTCCTCGGTTGAGCTTATTGTTAACAGGTAAAGCCTAGCACGTCTGTCTACGGTCGCACGCCGCTCTTCGATTTCGGGCCGACGCTGGTGGCGAGCCGGCCCTGCATTGCATTGATGAAACGGCACAGGTACGGCCGTGTATCGCGCGGATCGATCACGTCTTCGACCGCGAATGCTTCGGCAGTCAGAACGGGCGACGCAAACTTGCGCAGTTCTGCTTCGATCTCCTGCACCCGCAGCGCGGGATCGGGCGCGGCTGCGATTTCGCGCCGGTAGGCGGCCGCGACGCCGCCTTCGACCGGCAGCGAGCCCCATTCCGCTGACGGCCATGCGATCTTGAGGTCGAGACCGTTCTTGTCGGTCGTGCCCATCCCGGCCATGCCGTAGCATTTGCGGATCACGACCGTGAGCATGGGCACCGTCAATTGCAATCCGACGTACACGGTGCGCATGCCTTCTCGCAACGTTGCCGCCGCTTCCGCCTGAGTGCCGACCATGAAGCCCGGCACATCGACCAGAAAAATCAGCGGAATATGGAACGTATCGCACATTTCCATGAAGTGAGTCTGTTTGCGCGCGGCCTTCACGTCCATTGCGCCGCCGTAAACCATCGGGTTGTTGGCGATCACGCCGACCACCTTGCCGTCCATGCGCGCGAGGCCGGTGATGACTGAGCGTCCGAACGACGGCTGGATCTCGAACATTGATTCCCGGTCGACGATCAGTGCGATCAGTTTTTTCATGTTGTAAGCCTGGCGCCGCTCGCGCGGCACGATCGAGAGCAGCGCTTCTTCGCAGCGATCGACGGGATCATCGCAAGCCCGCGCCGGCGGCAGTTCCCACACGTTCTGCGGCAGATAGGAAAGAAATCGCTTGATGGCGGCGAAGCAGTCGGCTTCGGTGTCGACGACGTTGTCGACGGTGCCCGCGAGATCGACCGCGACGTGCGCGCCGCCGAGGTTTTCCTTGTCGACCTTTTCGCCGAGCGAGCGCTCGACCACCGGCGGGCCGGCCGCGAATATCTGGCTCGTACCTTTGACCATGACCGACCAGTGCGACAGGATGGCGCGTCCGGCGGGTCCGCCCGCAGCGGTGCCGAGCACCGCGCTCAACACCGGTACTTCGCCGAGCAATTCGACCGAGCGCTCGAAACCGTGGATGCCGGGAAAGACTGTGTAGCCACGTTTCTGCGCGGAGGTCACGCTGCCGCCCGCGCCGTCGATCAGGTTAACGAGCGGAATCCGGTATTCGTGCGCGAGGTCTTCGACGAACCCGCCCTGGCCGCCTTTGCGCCGGGTGCCGCCCCAACTCGTGCCGCCTCGCACCGTGAAGTCCTCGCCGCCGATCGCGACTTGTCGGCCATCGATGGTTCCCAGGCCCATGACGTAAGGCGCGGGCGTGACGTTCACGAGCTTGCCGTCTTGGTAGGTGCCGCTGCCGGTGAGCTTGCCGACTTCCTGGAACGAGCCGCTGTCGACGAGGCCCGCGATGCGCTCGCGCACGGTCAGGCGGTTCTGCGCGTGGTGGCGATCGACCGATTCGGCGCCGCCGAGCGCTTCCGCGTACGCGTGGCGCTGCTTCAATTCATCTGCTTCGGGTTGCCAGGTCATTATGTGTTTTCCAGATCAGAAAAATCTTGAACCGCCAAGGACGCAAAGGACGCGAAGGGAAACGAAGCAAAAAAATAAGGATAAACCGAGATTTCACGTTTTATTGAGGATTACATAACGTTGTGACAATAAGCCTTCCCGCCTTCGGCCCCCTCGCTTTGCTCTCCCCACCCTTCTCCCGGAGGGAGAGGTGCTTCCCCCTACCTCCGGGAGAGGGCCCGAGGGTCAGGGAAACTTTTGGCACGCTACGCATTTGTCATACGGTTATGTAAAGATCAATAATTGATCTGTCGAGAATATCGCAAGCCATGCATTTCGATTCCTTTTTCTGCTTTTCCTTCGCGTCCTTCGCGTACCCCTCAAGGGGGTATTAAAAAGAATCCTTTGCGGTGAAGCTTCTTTGAATTAAACGTCTTTCAGATAACGCTGTTCGATCGCGCGCCACTCGGCGCTGCCGACCGCGTCTTCGCGGTCCATGAAAGTCGCGAGCTCGCTGTCGATCGCCGCGGTGTCGCCGTCGCGCTTCAATACGCCGAGCACTTTTTTCGCTGCTGCGATGGCCGCGCGGTGCGTCTGCGACGGATAGATGCCGAGTCGATAACCCATGGCCTCAAGTTGCTGCTTCGGCAGCGGTGGGGTCTTGCCGCCTTCGAAAATATTCGCAAGCGCGGGTTTGCCGATGGCCTTGGGGATGGCCGCGAGCTCTTCGACGTTCTGCGGCGCTTCGACAAAGCCCACGTCGGCGCCGGCTTCGAGATAGGCGTTCATGCGGTCGAGCGCAGCCGGCATGCCTTCGACCGCGCGCGCATCGGTGCGTGCGATGATCACCATGTCGGCATCGCGGCGGGTATCGACGGCAGCCTTGATCTTGCCGACCATCTCGCCCTTGCTCACGAGCTGCTTGCCCTCGTAGTGACCGCATTTCTTGGGCGAAATCTGGTCTTCGACGTGAAATGCGGCGACGCCAGTTTTTTCATACTCGCGCACGGCGCGGATCACGTTCACGGCATTGCCGAAACCGCTGTCCATGTCGCTGATGACCGGAATCTCGACCGCGTCGACCGTGCGCGCAATCCATTGCACGACTTCCGTCATGGTGAGTAGACCGACATCCGGATAGCCGTTCGCGCGCGAGTAGCCGCCGCCCGTGAGATAGACCGCGTCGAACCCGGCAAGCTGGACAAGGCGCGCGGTCAGGGTGTCGTAGGCGCCGGGCACGATGGTGTAGCCGGGCGTGGAGATGAGCTGTCTTAACTGTTTTCGCGCGTTCATAAAAAGTCCTTTAATCCAGCCGCCGGCGCACGGCGAGATTGAGCAGGCCGCCGTGACGGAAGTATTCGACGTCCTGCGTCGTATCCAGGCGCGACAGCAGCGTGATGGTTTCGCGTTCGCCATTGCCGCGGGTGATGGTGCACGCATGTTTCATGCGCGGCGTGAGTTCGCCTTCGAAGCCGCCGATATCGAAGAGCTCGCTGCCGTCGAGCGCGAGTGTCTTGCGCGTAACGCCGCTTTCGAATTGCAGCGGAATCACGCCCATGCCGACGAGGTTGGTGCGGTGGATGCGCTCAAAGGAATCGGCGAGCACCGCGCGCACGCCGAGGAGGCGCGCTCCTTTGGCCGCCCAGTCACGCGACGAACCGGCGCCGTATTCCGCGCCGGCGACGATGACCAGCGGCACACCTTCGCTGCGATAGCGTTGCGCGGCGTCGAATATCGTCATCTGCTTTGCGTCCGGCAGGTGAAGCGTGTAACCGCCTTCGGCTTGCGGCGTCATCTCGTTTCTGATGCGGATATTGGCGAACGTGCCGCGTATCATCACGTCGTGGTTGTTGCGCCGCGAAGCGTAGTTCACGAAGTCGCGCCGTTCTATGCCCAGCGACTGCAGGTAATCCGCGGCGGGCGTACCCGGTGAGATCGCGCCGATCGGGGAGATATGGTCGGTCGTCAGCATGTCGCCGAACATCGCCAGCACGCGCGCGCCGCGGATGTCGCGCAGCGGCTCCGGTGTCGTCTGTAGATTCTCGAAAAATGGCGGGCGCCGGATAAAAGTACTCTCAGCCTGCCACGCGAAATTGGTGCCTTCCGGAGTGTCGATCGCATTCCATTCCGGCGTGCCCTGCTCGATGTCGGTGTAATGCTTGCGAAAAAGCTCGGGCGTCAGCGTTTTGTCTATGATGGTCTGGATCTCCGCCGGTTCCGGCCACAGTTCGCGCAGGTACACCGGCTTGCCTTCGCGGTCGTAACCCAGCGGTTCGGCAGTCAGATCTTTCAATATGGTGCCGGCCAGCGCATATGCGACGACGAGCGGCGGGGAGGCGAGAAAATTCGCGCGCACGCTGGGATGAATGCGGCCTTCGAAAT
>JBKJMN010000122.1:0-7035 GCA_046596405.1 Burkholderiales bacterium | reverse complement strand
GTCATCTTCAGCACGTTGGCCTTGTGCACGACGGTGAGCCGTTTGCGGCCGAGCTTCTTCAGGTATTCGAAGGCAAAGCGCGCGATGCGCTCGGAGGCGCCGCGCGTGATGATCTTGATCGCCTCCGCGGTATCGGCGTCGATCATGCGCTCGATGCCCATGTAAAGATCTTCGGAATTCTCGCGGAAGATGATGAAATCGACGTTGTCGTAGCGCGATTTGACGCCGGGATAATTCTTGATCGGCCGCACGGCGGCGTAGAAACCGAGCTCCTTGCGCAAGCCGATCGCGACGCTCGGATAGACGCGGTCGCCGACATGGACCGGATAAGGGTCGCCGAACGGCGTCTGCGTCGGGCCTTTCAGCGCGAGTTTGTTTTTGCGGATCGATTCGATCACCGACTCCGCGAGGGGGCGGCCGGACTTTTCCCCCGCGCGCATGCCTGCCTCGGCGACTTCCCAATCGACGGCGGCGCCCGCGGCGGTGACGATTTCACGCGCGGACGAAGTGACTTCCGGGCCGATGCCGTCACCCGGAATCAATGTAATACGGTGCATCATTTACCTTTCAATACGCGGCGGTGATTTCAACTCACGAACCCAGATCTTCAGGCCCCGCCTTAATCGCGCGCAACCGCGGCAGCACCACGGGCAACAGCAGCATCACGACCGCGAGCACCAGCAGGATGATGCAGATGGCGCTGCCGACAAAAACTTTCGGGTCGGCGCCAGAAATCGTCATCGCCTGGCGAAACGATTGCTCCATGATGCCGCCGAGCACGAGCGCCAGCACCATGGGTGCCAACGGGATATCGATTTTGCGGAACAGGTAGCCGACGACGCCGAACATCAGCGCCATCTGCAGCTCCAGCGTGTTGCCGTTGATCGAGTACACGCCGATCGCAGAAATCGCGAGTATCAGCGAGAGCAGGATGCCGGTCGGGATATACAGTATGCGCACGAAGAGACCGATTAGCGGCAGGTTCAGGATCAGCAGCATGATGTTGCCGATATACATGCTGTCGACGAGCCCCCAGACGAGATCGGGGCGTTTTTCGAACAGCAGCGGACCCGGCTGGATCCCGTACATGATGAAGGCGCCCATCAGCACCGCGGTGGCGCCGGAACCCGGTATACCAAGCGTCAACAACGGCACCATCGCCCCGCACGTCGCCGCGTTGTTCGCCGCTTCGGGACCCGCGACGCCTTCGATCATGCCGGTGCCGAATTTCTCCGGCGTTTTCGAGATCCGCTTTTCGACCGTATACGACAACATCGTCGCGATCGTCGCGCCCGCGCCCGGTAACACGCCTTTAAAGAACCCGATCAGCCCGCCGCGCACGATCGGCATCACCGAGCGGCGCCATTCCTCGCGCGTGAGCCACAGGCGGCCCTTGAGCCGGATGATCTCGGCCTTGCCCTTGATATGCTCTTCGAGATTGCTGAATACTTCGCCGATCGCGAACATGCCGACCACGACGACCAGGAAGCCGACGCCGTCCTGCAACTCGGGCACGCCCATCGTGTAGCGGGGCTGCCCGCTTTGCAGGTCGATGCCGATCGTCGCTACCATCAGTCCGAGCAGCGTCGAGATGATCCCCTTCGCCGCGGATTTGCCGGTCAACGACGACACCGCCGCCAGCGCGAAGAGCATCAGGCAGAAGTATTCAGCCGGGCCGAACTTGAGCGCGATTGCCGCCAGCGGGACCGCCAGCAACGTGAGCGCGATGATGCCGAACGTCCCGGCGAGGAAAGAACCGATTGCCGCGACCGCGAGTGCTGCGCCCGCGCGGCCGTTTTTGGCCATCTGGTAGCCATCGAGCGCGGTCATCACGGATGATGCTTCGCCCGGCGTGTTAATCAGAATGGACGTCGTCGAGCCGCCATACATTGCGCCGTAATAAATGCCGGTCATCATGATCAGCGCCGAAGTCGGGTCCATGCCGAAGGTGATCGGAATCAGGAGCCCGATGCCCGCCGCGGGACCGATGCCGGGCAGGATGCCGATGATGGTGCCCATGAAACAGCCGAGAAACGTGTACCACAGGTTGATCGGCATCAACGCGACGTTGAAACCGTTGAGGATGTGGGAAAGTGTATCCATCGTGTACGTCCTAACGACCGAACATGCTCTTGATCGCCGCGATCGACTGCTTCCAGCCGATATCCACCGCTGTGCTGATGGCGTCGATCGGCGGCGCACCCTTCGCGAGCGAAACGCCGAGGATCTCGACGAACAGGACGTAGCTGCCGAGCGCGAACAGCACCGAGGTCAGAATATTGGCGAGCCGCTTGCCGCGATTGAAGCTGCTGGTCAGCACGAGCAGGTAAACCATCGTTGACACGAGATACCCGGCCAGATCGAAGATCCCGAAATACAACGCCGTCCACGCGATCACGCCGCCTATCAGCCACAGATGATGCAGGTTGCCGCGCGGCGCTTTCGTTTCCGCCGCGGCATCGGCCTTGAACGTCTCGACAATCAACAGGATCGCCGCGGCGATCAGCGCGATGCCGAGCAGCCGCGGAAACGCCTTGGGTCCAAGCGGGTCGCCGATCTCGAGCGTGGGAATGTGCGCGGTTGCGTAAAGGTAAACCGCTGCCAGGAACAGCGCCGCGGCGCCGATGATTCGATCGATCAGCATGGGCTCATCACATTTGGTGTTTGTACTCGGCGGGATTGATGCGCGCCTCGATCAGCGTGAACCGCTTGCTGTTCAACGCGACGTGCGCGGCCTTCTTGAGCTCCGCCACGTTGTTGACGACAAAGCCGTTGCCGCCATAAGCCTCCGCGACCATCACGTAGTCCGGGCTGCCCATCGCGACGCCGGTTTCCGGCAGCTTCATGCGCTCCTGCTTCAGCTTGATTAGCGACAGTGTGTCATCGCGGAACACGACGAGCGTCAGCGCAAGCTTGTACTGGTCGAGCAGCGCCATCTCGCCGATCACCATGTCGAGCCCCGCCTCGCCCATCATCGCGAGCACCGGGCGCTTGGGGAACAGGAGTTTCGCGGCGATCGCTGAGGGTAACGCGTAGCCCATCGTGCCAAGTCCATTCGACTGCAGCAAACGGCGCGGCTCGAACGACTGCCACACATGATTGATCAGAATGCGGTGCGAGCCGGTGTCGATCGTCGCGATGGTGTCGCGCGGAAAAACCTCACGCAGCGCGAGCGCCACCTGATACGGACCGAGACCTTTCGGCGGCGTGCTCTCGAGCGCGTGCTGGATCGTGCGCCGGTAACGGTCAAGATCGGTGTCCAGCCAGCGCGATGGCACGCGCTTGGGCGCGGCCTGGGTAAGCGTGTGCAGGCAGCCGACTATGCTGCCGGTATATTCGTAGCTGCTGCGAAACACATGATGCGTGTTGGGCACGAGATCGATATTGAGCGTGGCTTTTTTCTCGTCCCACGGTGCGATCCAGTCGGCGCGCAATTCAACGGGATCGAAGCCTATCGTCAGTATGAGATCGGCCTCGCGCACGTGCGCCATGTGGATCTTGTCGACGACCGGGCTCAGTCCCGTCGCGCCGGCGCACAACGCGTGGTCTTCGGGCACCACGCCTTTGGCCTTGTAGGTCGCGATGAACGGAATCCGCCACGCTTCGATGAAGCGCTTTAATTCGCGCTCGGCGCCCTCGATCTGCACGCCGACGCCGACCAGCGCCAGTGGGCGCCGCGCTTTTTTCAGCAGCGCTTCGACCGGCGCGCGGTCTTCGCGCCGCGGCAGCGTGCGCACGACGACCGGCGCGAAACGCCGCGATTCGGCTTGTTCCGCGCCGGCGACATCGGTCGGCACGTTGAAATGCACCGGGCCCGGCATCGCCTGGCGCGCGATCGCCAGCCCTTTGCGGACCTGATCGAAAGCATTCTTCGCGGCGATAGTCGTCGTCCACTTGACGAGCGGGCGCAGCAGCGATTCCTGGTCGAGGATCTGGTGGGTGTAAATCGACTTGAGCGTGGTCGCGACCTCGCCGGTGAGCACGATGACAGCCGAGCGGTCGAGCAGTGCCTGCGCCACGGCAGTGGTCGTATTCGTAATGCCCGGACCGAGAGTTGCGACCAGCACGCCGGGCTTGCCGGTGAGCTGATACGTCGCATCGGCCATGATGCCCGCGCCGAGTTCCTGCTTGGTAAGCACGAATTTAATGCCGACTTTGCGAAATGCTTCGAGCAGTTCCAGGACTTCGCCGCCCGGGATGCCAAAGGCGTAACGCACGCCGTCTTCATACAGCGCATTGGCGATGATATCTGCGGTCTTCGGCACTCCCCTGCGCTCCTTCGCTCGGCCTGCTGCGCGAACTTTATGGCGCGGCGGGCGGTCTCTCTAGTGAATCCGGGTGAGCCGCGATGATAGCATGGGCAATTCGCGATTCGGAGGCATCCAGCGCGATTGAATTTCGCGGTTGCGCTGCGCCACTTAGGGAGTACTGTCCGTGGGTCACAATCTCTACAATTCGTTGCAGGAATTCAGTTTCGGCGCCGGCCTGTCGGGCAAATACTATTCGCTACCGGCGCTCGAGAAAGCCGGCATCGCCAAGGTGTCGCGCCTGCCGGTCAGCCTGCGCGTGGTGCTCGAATCCGCGCTGCGCAATTTCGACGGCAAAAAAATCACCGAAGCGCATTTGAAAAATCTCGCCAACTGGAAACCGGTCGGCGCGCGCACCGTAGAAGTGCCTATCGTCGTCGCGCGCGTCCTGTTGCAAGACATGACGGGCGTGCCGCTGGTGGTCGACTTTGCCGCCATGCGCGAAGCCGCGAAGGCGCAGGGCAAAGACCCCGCCATCATCGAGCCGCTGTGTCCCGCGCACCTGATCATGGACCACTCGGTGCAGATCGACAGCTACGGCACCGCTGACGCGCTAAAGAAAAACATGGAGATCGAATTCAAGCGCAACCGCGAGCGCTACCAGTTCCTGAAGTGGAGTGCGCAGGCGTTCGACACCTTCAAGATCATTCCGCCGGGCAATGGCATCTGCCACCAGATCAATCTCGAATACGTGTCCCAGGTCGTGTGGAATAAAGACGGCATGTATTACCCCGACAGCCTCGTCGGCATCGACTCGCACACGCCGATGGTCAACGGGTTAGGCGTGCTCGGCTGGGGAGTCGGCGGCATCGAAGCCGAAGCCGCGATGCTTGGCCAGCCGATGTACTTTCTCGAGCCCGATTGCGTCGGCGTGCATCTGACGGGCCAGTTACCCGACGGCGTGACCGCCACCGACCTCGTGCTCAAAATCGTGCAGATGCTGCGCGAAAAGAAAGTCGTCGGCAAGTTCGTCGAATTCTTCGGCGCCGGCGCCGCGTCGCTGCCGATTCCCGACCGCGCGACCATTGGCAACATGGCGCCCGAATACGGCGCGACCTGCGGCTTCTTCCCGGTCGACGAAGTTTCGTGCGAGTTTCTGCGCATGACCGGCCGCGGCGATATCGTGCCCGCCGTCAAAGCCTATTACCAGGCCCAGGGCATGTTTGGCATGCCGAAAAAAGGCGACATCGACTACAGCGAAGTCGTCGAACTCGACCTCACCTCGATTAAGCCCGCGGTATCGGGCCCGCGCCGCCCGCATGACCGCCTCGAGCTGACGGAGCTCAAGAGCAAATTCAAGGAGCTCATGGCGAAGACTTTCATCGACGGCGGCTATGGCAAGGCCGGCGAGATGAACAAGCGCGTGCCGACGAGTGTGCCCGGCATCGACGTCGGCCACGGCGACGTGCTGATTTCGGCGATCACGTCGTGCACAAATACGTCCAATCCCGGCGTGATGCTTGGCGCGGGCCTGCTCGCGAAGAAGGCGGTCGAAAAAGGCCTCAAGCCGCATCCGCGCGTGAAGACTTCATTGGGACCGGGTTCGCTGGCCGTCACCGAATATCTGAAAAACGCAGGTCTGCTGACTTATCTTGAGCAGCTCGGCTACTACGTTGCCGGTTACGGCTGCACGACGTGCATTGGCAACTCGGGGCCACTCGACACGCACATCGACGAGGCCGTGAGCAAGAACGATCTGGTGGCGGCAGCGGTACTCTCGGGCAACCGCAATTTCGAAGCACGCATCCACCAGAATATCCGCGCGAACTTCCTCATGAGTCCGCCGCTCGTCGTCGCGTTCGGTCTCGCGGGCACCGTTGATATCGACATGACCAAGGACGCGCTCGGCACCGGCAGGGACGGCGAGCCGGTTTATCTCAAAGACGTCTGGCCCTCGACGCACGAAGTCGCGGCCGTCATGAAATATGCGACCGATCCTGAAATGTACAAAAAGCTCTTCTCGGCATTCGGCGAAGGCAACCCGATGTGGGACGAGATTCCGACCTCTATCGGCGCGACCTACCAGTGGGACGAGAAGTCAACGTACGCTCGCCATCCGCCCTACTTCGACGGCTTCAGCATGACACCGGTCAAAGTGACCGACATCAAGGGCGCACGCGTGCTCGGGATTTTCGGCGATTCGATCACCACCGACCACATCAGCCCCGCCGGCGGTATCAAAGCCACGTCGCCGGCGGGTCGGTATTTGCTGGACCACGGCGTCGGCATCGCGGACTTCAACACCTACGGCGCGCGCCGCGGCAATCATGAAGTCATGATGCGCGGCACGTTTGCCAACGTGCGCATCAAGAACCTGATGGTGCCCGGCAGCGAAGGCGGCGTCACACTCCACCAGCCGGGCGGCGAGCAGGTTTCGATCTACGAAGCTGCCATGCGCTACAAGCAGGACCGCGTGCCGAGCGTTGTCTTCGGCGGCGACGAATATGGCCAGGGCTCGTCGCGCGACTGGGCAGCCAAGGGCCCGCAGCTACTGGGCGTCAAAGCCGTGATCGTGCGCAACTTCGAGCGCATTCACCGCGCGAACCTCGTCTTCATGGGCGTGCTGCCGCTGCAATTCAAGGAAGGCGTGACCGCGCAGTCGCTGAAGCTCGACGGCTCGGAAATCATCGACATCACCGGCATCGAAACAGGCATCACACCGATGATGGACGTGACGATGACGATCACGCGCAAGAACGGCAAAACCGAACAGGTGCCGTTGAAACTG
>JBKJMN010000097.1:0-7042 GCA_046596405.1 Burkholderiales bacterium | reverse complement strand
CGGCCAGCCGCTCACTGAAGAGCAGCAGAATTCATTTGCCAACCGGTTTGGACCGCTGGGATTTCCGATCGCGCCTTTCCGGCCGGCGAACACGCAACGGCTCGCCAGGCCCGAATCCGCGGACATCTCGAATGTCGACGAGCACGGCAGGGTGCTCACCGGGAAAAACGATGCCCGGCTGCTGATCAACCGCGCCAACGCGCTGTGGCACACTGACAGCACGTTCAAGCGCACGCCGGCCAAAATGTCGATGCTGTGCGCGCAGAGCGTAGTGCCTGCCGGCGGCGAGACCGAGTTTGCCGATATGCGCGCGGCGTGGGATGACCTGCCGGCGGAGCGTAAGGCGCATCTCGAGGGCCTGGTCGCGGAGCACGATTATTTTTACTCGCGGCTAAAAGTCGGGCTGGACCCGAATAGCATCAGCCCGGATCGCCGCGCATTGCTGCCGCCGGTGCCGCAGATACTGGTGCGCACCAATCCCGTGAACGGCCGCAAGGCGCTCTACCTTGCGTCGCATATCAAGCGCATTTTTGGCATGAGCGAGGCCGAGAGCCAGCGCCTGATTGAGGAGCTTACCGCGCACGCTACGCAGCCAGCTAACGTTTATGCGCATCGCTGGGCGGTGGGCGACGTGGTCTTGTGGGATAACCGCTGCACGATGCACCGGGGGCGGCCGCACGATCCGGGGCTGCCGCGCGTGATGCGCAGGGCCACCGCGATGGATATCGGCCCGAGCGTGCCGGCGGACTGGCGGCCCGTGCTCGATGCGCGTTAAGTAAACCGTCGCGCGTCAATTCAATCCCCGGAGTCGCCTTGCCCATCCTACGCTGTCTCATTATCTGCGCGGTGCTTGCGTCCGCGCTGCCATGTCTCGCCCAGGGATTCCCGGCCTGCAATGCCATGCGGATGGTCATCGCCTATCCGGCCGGCGGCCCCACCGACCTCCAGGGGCGCATTCTCGCCAAAGAGCTGGCGGAAAAATGGGGGCAATCTTTAGTGGTCGAGAATCGCGGCGGCGGCGGCACCGTGATTGCCACGACGGTCGTCGCGAAGGCCACGCCTAACGGTTGCACTCTATTGCTCACCGCGCTGCCGTTTGCGATCAATCCGTTCATCATCGCGAATCTTCCTTACGATGCGAAGGAGCTGGCGCCGGTCGCACAGACCACGCGCTTCCCGCAGGTGCTCGTGGTCCATCCGGATCTGCCGGTCAAAACGGTCAAGGATCTGCTCACCTACGCGATGGCGAACCCGGGAAAAATCAGCTACGCGTCGTCAGGCAATCTCGGCACCGGTCATCTGGCGGGCGAACTGTTGAGCAGCGTCTCCGGCGTGAACCTGCTGCACATCTCGTACAAAGGCAGCGCACCGGCTTACCCCGACGTGATATCCGGACGCGTGCCGGTCATGTTCGACAGCGTGGGCGGCATCAACAAATACATCATCTCCGGGCAGGTGCGCGCCGTTGCAGTGACGACGGCAGCGCGCAGTTCCGAGCTGCCACAGGTGCCGACTGTCGCGGAGTCCGGCTTCCCCGGCTTCGAGGTCTCGGCATGGCAGGGCATCGTTACCACGGGCGGCACTGACAAAGGCATCGTCGCCAGGCTCTCCGCGGACATCAAATCGGTGCTTGCAAAGCCTGACATGCGGGAGCGTCTCGCGCGGCTGTCGGCCGAGCCGGTCGGCAGCACTCCGGAAGAGTTCAGTGCTTTTATCCGTGCCGAGGCGGCCCGCTGGAGCAGGATTATTCGCGAACGCAATATCAAAAGCGAGTAACAACCGGCACGCCTGCGTGCTTCCGTAAAGGTTGCGGCGCGAGCGCTAAAGAACTTCCGCGGCGTGGTCCGCGAGGCGCGAACGCTCGCCGCGCTGCAGCGTGATATGCCCGCTGTGCGCCCACCCCTTGAAGCGATCCACGACGTAAGTTAAACCCGAGCTGCCTTCGGTCAGGTAGGGCGTGTCGATCTGCGAGATGTTGCCGAGCACCACGACCTTGGTGCCGGGGCCGGCACGCGTGATCAGCGTTTTCATCTGCTTGGGCGTCAGGTTCTGCGCTTCGTCGATGATCAGGTATTTATTGAGGAAGGTGCGCCCGCGCATGAAGTTGAGCGATTTCACCTTGATGCGCGAGCGGATCAGGTCGCGCGTGGCCGCGCGGCCCCATTCGCCGGCCTCATCGTCGGTCTTGTTCAGCACATCGAGATTGTCCTCGAGGGCGCCCATCCACGGATTCATTTTTTCTTCCTCGGTGCCGGGCAGAAAACCGATGTCTTCGCCGACCGGCACGGTGACGCGGGTCATGATTATTTCCGAGTAGGTTTTGTGCTCGAGCGTCTGCATGAGTCCGGCGGCGAGCGTCAGCAGCGTCTTGCCGGTGCCGGCCTGGCCGAGCAGGGTGACGAAGTCGATTTCCGGATTCATCAGCGCGTTGAGCGCGAAATTCTGCTCGCGGTTGCGCGCCATGATGCCCCACACGTTGTGCCGCTGGTGCGCGTAATCCTTGATGGTCTGCAGGATCGCGGTCTTGCCGCTGACTTCCTGGACCTGCGCGTAGAGGGGGCGGTCGGCTTCCTGATACACGAACTCGTTGACCATCATGCTCGCGCACAGCGGGCCGTGCAGCCGGTAATAGGTGTGCCCCGACTGCTGCCACGACTCCATGCCTTTGCCGTGCTTGTCCCAGAAATCCGCCGGCAGCTCGAGCGTACCCGTGTAAAGAAGATCGGTGTCTTCGAGGACCTTGTCGTTGAAATAGTCTTCGGCCGCAAACCCGAGTGCGCGCGCCTTGATGCGCATGTTGATGTCTTTGCTGACCAGGATGACCTGGCGCTTCGGGTGTATCTCCTGCAGGTATTTCACGACGCCGATGATCTGGTTATCGGCCTTGCCGCTGGCGAGCCGCGCGGGCAGGTCGCCCGCGATCGATTGCGTCTGCAGGAAGAGCCGCCCTGACGCGTCGCCGCCGTGGTGCGTGGAGAGTTCGATGCCGCTTTCGATGTCCTGCTCGCTGCCGCTGACTATCTCGTCCAGAAAGCGGCTCGCCTGGCGCGCGTTGCGCGCGACTTCCGACATGCCTTTCTTGTTGCTGTCGAGTTCCTCGAGGGTCGCCATCGGGATGTAGATGTCGTGTTCCTCGAAACGGAACAGGCTCGTGGGATCGTGCATCAGCACGTTGGTATCAAGCACGAAGAACTTGATGTTGGCGGGAAGGCGCGTGACTGCGGAAGCGGGTTTACGCTGGGTCATGACACTCCTAGGCGGGGTGAATCATTTCAGAGTCTTGATGAAATCGAGCACTTCCTGGGCGTGATTAGGCACTTTGACGCCGCGCCATTCGCGCGCGAGCTGGCCGCGCGGGTCGAACACGAATGTGCTGCGCTCGATCCCGCGCACCTGACGCCCGTACATATTCTTCATCTTGATGACGCCGAAGAGCTTGCAGGCCTCTTCTTCCGCGTCCGACAGGAGTTCGAACGGGAACTGCATTTTTCCCTTGAAGCCCTCATGCGATTTGACGCTATCGCGGGAAACGCCGAAAATCGCGCACTTCGCGCGCTGGAACTGCGGATAGAGGTCGCGGAAATTCTGGCCCTCGGTGGTGCAGCCCGGCGTGTTGTCCTTGGGGTAGAAGTAGATGGCGACCGGGTGGCCGCGCTGCTCGGAAAATTTGAAGGTCGTGTTACCGGTGCCTGGCAATTCAAAATCCGCGAACGGTTGCTTGGGCATGGACGCTTATGGTGATGGCGCTGGATATGATTGTCGGGCAAATATCCGGGCTAAGCAAGTGTGCGAAGCCGGCGCTCTGTCATCAAGCTGCAACGTTGGCCAGGAATTCCGCGCCTTGCAGCGCGAGCGTGCCGGAGCGGCCGGCGATTTCGCCGCGGGTCACCGCGTGGCGCGGCAGGGATTTCACTTCGAGTCCGGCGAAGTAGTCCTGGAGCGAGACGAGCGCGAAGCCGGCGGCTTGCCAGCCGGCGAGCAGTTGCTCGAACACCGGCAGCAGCTTCATGCCTTCGAGCTCGGCGTGCAGCGTGTATACGTGACCGGTGGCCGAAGGTTCACTGCTCAGTTGCAGCACGCGGGCGGCGACATTGTCCGCCGTCAGTCCGTCGAGCCCGAGCAGTTCATCCAGCGTGGGCAGCGTCGTTGGCAACTGCGGACAGGCGATGATTTCGGCATTGTGGATCGGGATGAAAGGGTGGGTGCCGCGCGTGTCCGAGCAATAGTCGAAACCCAGTTGCTGGGTAAGACGATATGCATGCCGGTTCATTTGCCAGCCGGCGGCGCCGTGCACGTGAGCGCGCTCGCCGAAAATTCCGGCATAACGGTCGCCGGCGAGCTGCATTTGCCGGGCGGTCCACTTCGCGTCCGCGGCCGCCACCGTATCCTGCCACAGCACGTGGTCCCAGGTATGGATGCCGACCTCGAAGCCGGCGTCGCGCACGCTGCGCATAATGCCGGCGCAGCGCCGGCCGATATCGGGCGCTGGAATAACGGTGCCGTACATCAGCGTCAGAAGCCCGTAGTGCTCGAGCACCGAGGTGCGCGAGACTTTCTGCATGAAACCGGGCCGCAGCACGCGTTTTATAGCGCGCCCGGTGTTGTCGGGGCCCAGGCTGAACAGGAAAGTCGCGCCGGCGCCGTGTTTCTGCAGGGCCTCCACCAGCCGGGGCACGCCCTCACGGGTGCCGCGGTACGTATCGACGTCGATTTTGAGCGCTAACTTCAAGATTCGGGTGAGGCGTGAGGGGTGAGGCGTGAGGCGCGAGCGCGCTCGTGAAGGTTGTGCGTCAAGTTGGTTTTCCTCCTCACGCCTAGCCCCTCACGCCTTACGCAAATCAGTCCATCAGCCGCCGCGCGTCGCCCACGTGCGTGCGATAAGCATCAAAGATATGCTTCAACGCGGTTTTCATATTGACGCGCGGTTTCCACTTGAGCTCGTCGCACGTATTGGTGATCTTCGGCACCCGGTTCTGCACGTCCTGATAGCCTTTTCCGTAGTAGGCGGCGGAAGTCGTCTTGATGAGGCGGACTTTCTTCGCGCTCTTGCGGTATTCCGGATAGGTCAGTGCTAAATCGAGCATCATCTGCGCGAGATCCTTGACCGAGAAATTGTTCTTCGGATTGCCGATGTTGTAGATTTTTCCGTTCGCGACCCCGTTCGCATTGTCGATAATCTTCATCAGCGCGTCGACACCATCGCTGATGTAAGTGAACGCGCGTTTCTGCGTGCCGCCGTCGACGAGCTGGATGTTCTCGCCGCGCACGATATGGCCGAGGAACTGAGTTATCACGCGCGAGCTGCCTTCCTTTGGAGTGTGGATGCTGTCGAGACCGGCGCCGATCCAGTTAAACGGCCTGAACAGCGTGAAATCGAGCCGGCCTTCGGAGCCGTACGCCCAGATCACGCGGTCCATCAGTTGTTTGCTGCATGAATAAATCCAGCGCTGCTTTTCGATCGGGCCCAGCACGAGTTCCGAATTCTCGGAGTCGAATTCGTCGTCGCGGCACATGCCGTAGACTTCGGAGGTCGACGGAAACAGGATGCGCTTCTTGTATTTGACGCACGAGCGCACGATCGGCAGGTTCGCCTCGAAGTCGAGCTCAAACACGCGCAGCGGCTCTTTCACGTAGGTCGCGGGGGTGGCGATCGCGACGAGCGGCAATATCGTGTCGCACTTGCGGATATGGTATTCGATCCATTCCTTGTTGATCGTGATGTCGCCTTCGAAGAAATGAAAGCGCGGGTGCTTGAGCAGATCCGCCACGCGCTCGCTCTGCATGTCCATCCCGTAGACTTCCCAGTCGGTGTTCTTGATGATGCGTTGCGACAGGTGATGACCGATGAAGCCGTTCACGCCGAGGATGAGAATTTTTTTCATTGCGATGACATTTCGAGATTGATGGGGTTGGCGCCGAAGCGCATCTGAAAATCCGCCGCTGTAAACGGCTTGCCGTCGAGTTCCATTTCGATGATCTGCAACGTCATGCCGTCGCCGCATGTCGCGTAGCACCGGCCGTCGTCGACGTACATCTGCGGCTGCGCGTGTCGCAGTGGGGCGGGGCCGGCGGGGCGAGTGCGGAGTATACGCAAAGTCCGGCCTTCTATGGCGGTAAACGCGCCCGGGTAGGGCGGCGCGACGCCGCGCACGAGGTCGTGCACGCGCGCTGCCGGCAGCGCCCAGTCGATGCGCCCGTCGGCCGGTTTGCGCCCGCCGAAATAGCTGCCGAGCGCGAGATTCTGCGGCATGCGTGGTGCCGTCCCGGCGACGAGACCCGGCAGGCTGCGATCGAGCACGCTAACCGCCGCCGCCGTCACTTTGCGGAACACGTCGAGTGCCGTATCGTCGCCAGCGATGGCGACCGCCTGCTGGTCGACGATATCGCCCGCATCCGGCTTGGCAGTCATATAGTGCAGAGTGGCGCCCGTTTGTGTTTCGCCATTGATCACCACCCAGTTGACGGGCACCCGGCCGCGATACTTCGGCAGCAGCGAGCCGTGCATGTTGAGCGCGCCGCGCCGCGGCAGCGCAAGCAGCGCCGGTTGCAGCATGTTGCGGTAATAAAACGAAAACAGAAAATCGGGCTGGAGCGCGCGGATGCGCCCGACGATTGCCGGAGCGTTCGGGTCTTCCGGTGTGATGGCCGTCACCCCGTGCGCGGTGCAAAGCTTGGCCACGCTATCGAACCAGATCTGCTCGGCGGGATTGTCGGTGTGCGTGACAACCAGCGTCACTTCTATCTTGTGCGCAAGCAGAACGGCCAGGCATTCGGCGCCAACGTTGTGATAAGCGAAAACGACGGCGCTGGTCATTTCTAGTGAGGGGTGAGGGGCGACGAGTGAGAGGTAGCGCTGTCGCTGGACTTTTCCTCCGCTCTCCTACCGCCTTCTTCCTCACCTGATTCAAGCACCGCTTGAATCAGATACCGCGGCCGGCTGCGCACCTGCTGGTAGATGCGGCCGATGTATTCGCCCAGCAGGCCCAGGCCAAACAGCACCAGGCCGGTCAGGAAGAACTGCAGGATGTCGCGGTCCCACAGC
>JBKJMN010000035.1:0-16054 GCA_046596405.1 Burkholderiales bacterium | reverse complement strand
GAAAGCTCCATGATCGACGGCGGCACCAACACGCCGGAGCAGTTCGTCGCGTTCCTGAAATCGGAAGCGTCACGCTGGTCGCAGGTCGTGAAGACCGTCGGCATCAAGGCCGAATAGGTACTCTACGCCACCAGTATGGCGGCGATGGCTTCCGCGACGTAGTCGATGTTGTGTGAATTGAGCGCGGCCACGCATACGCGACCGCTGTCGAGCGCATAGATCGAGTAATCTTTGCGCAAACGGGCGACCTGCTCCGGTGTGAGCCCCGAATACGAAAACATGCCGCGCTGTTCGAGCACGTAGCTCAAATCGAAGTCGGCGCGGCGCGCGCGGATTTTTTCGACCAATTGCTGGCGCATCGACTTGACGCGGTCGCGCATGCCGGTGAGTTCCGCTTCCCATTGCCTGCATAGCGCGGGATCGGTCAGCACGTTGGTCGCAAGCCCGCCGCCGTACGACGGCGGACCCGAATAATTGGCGCGCACGACGCGCTTGACGTGGCTCAATGCGCGCGCGGCCTCGTCCGCGCTGCCGGTCACGAGGCTGAGCGCACCCACCCGCTCGCTATACAACGACAGTGATTTGGAAAACGAGCTCGCCACCACCACGAGCGGGCATTCGTCGGCAAAACGGCGCACTTCGGCTGCATCTGCTTCGAGGCTCTCGGCAAATCCCTGGTAGGCGATGTCGAGGAAAGGCACGAGGCCGCGCTCTTTGACTACCGCCCGTATCTGCTGCCATTGCGCGGGCATCGGGTCGAGGCCGGTCGGATTGTGGCAACACGCATGCAGCACGACGATGGCGCCGCGCGGCAGCCCGCGCAGCGTGGTCAGCATCGCGTCGAGCCTGATGCTGCGGGTGGCCGCATCGTAATAGGGATAGGCGTTGACCTTGAAGCCCGCGCCTTCAAATATCGCGGTGTGGTTTTCCCAGCTCGGATCGCTGATCCAGACCTCGGCCTGCGGGTTGAGCACGTGCAGGAAATCCGCGCCGACCTTGAGCCCGCCGCTGCCGCCGAGCGTTTGCGCGGTGATGGCGCGCTTCTCGCGCACCGCCCGGTGTTCAGCGCCGAACAGCAAATGCTGCGCGGCGCGATTGAATGCGCTCAGCCCGTCCATCGGCAGGTAGTACTTGGGTTTCCCCGCGGCGACGAATTTCCGCTCGGCCGCTTTGATGCAATCGAGCACGGGCACCTTGCCGCTGTCGTCGCAATAGATGCCGATGCCGAGATTGACCTTGTTGGGATTGGCGTCGGCGAAAAACGCCTCGGACACGCTGATGATCGGATCGATAGGCGCCGTTTCAAGCGCGGCCAGCGGGGATGAACTCATCGTCACTGCTTTCAATTCAGCGCCGGCGCAGCCGGCTTCAATTCAACCGAGCAGTATCTTACCCGCTAAAGCGGGCAGGTTGCGCGTTTGACCGTCAGGAGACTAGTGTATAAAGTTTGTTCGGCACCGTGCGCCCCGTCCTCCTCATCCGCATACCCGCCGGCGTTGGCCCCCCGCATCCGATATCGAGTTCTGCCCCGAAATTTCATCCATGCGATCACGGAAAAATTCATCCGCCATGCGCGCCTCCCTGCGATGTCCGTGACCGGAGATTTTGCCGCTTTCATTGCGGCATCTCACGGCATCGTCCTGCCCGCCGCGGTTCAGCGCGTGACCTGCCGCGCCTTTGCCAACTGGGTCGGATGCGCGTTGGGCGCGGCGCTGTTCGATGCGTGCATCTCGCTCGAACGCCTGCTGGATACCGCGGCACTGCGGCAGCACTGGAGCGCATGATGGCCGTGAGAAAAAACCACCTGGCGCCGGCACTGCTATGCGTTTGCGCTTTGCTCGCCGAGGCGGCCGCAGCACAGCCTTTTGCGGCAAGGCCCATCCGCCTCATCGTCGGTTTTCCGCCCGGGGGCGCCGCGGATATTGTCGCGCGCATCGTCGCGCCCGGCATCGGCGACGCGCTTGGCGGGCAAGTCGTCGTCGACAATCGCGGCGGTGCGAACGGCATCATCGGCATGGAAGCCATCGCCAGGGCGGCGCCGGACGGCTACACGATCGGCCTCGTGAGCATCAGTTCGATGGTGCTCAACGTGCATCTGTACCAGAACATTTCCTATAACACGCTGAAGGATTTCACGCCGCTTTCCAATGTGGGTTTCGTGCCGCTGGCCATTGCGGTTCATCCGGGCGTGCCCGCGCGTTCGCTGCGGGAATTGATCTCGCTGGCGCGCGCGAAACCCGCGGGGCTGACGTTCGGCACGCCCGGCATCGGCGGGCTGCAGCATATGACGATCGAGATGCTCAACTCGGCTGCGCACATCAAGCTCGTGCACATTCCCTACAAAGGGACGGGGCCGGCGATGACCGATGCGCTCGGCGGACAAATCGACGGCATGGTGACCGCCGTCTCGGGACTCATCAGTTCCGCCAAAGCCGGCAAATTGCGGGCGCTGGCAGTGACGGGCGCCGAGCGCTCGCCAGCGCTGCCTGACGTGCCGACCGTGCGCGAACAGGGGCTGCCGTCGCTGCTGGTCGTCAATTGGTACGCGATCGCGGCGCCGCCGAACATGCCGCCCGCCGTTGCCAATGCCTTCAACGCGGCGATTGTCAGGACGGTCGCCGTGCCCGCGGTTGCCGACAAGCTCGTGGCATCCGGCGTGGATCCGAAAACCGACGCCAGCCCCGCGGCGTTCGCGCAATTCGTGCGCGACGAATATTTCCGCTGGGGCAAGGTAATCAAGGAATCGGGCATCAAGCCCGAATGAGCGCGCCTGGCATGGAGAACAGCATGATAAAAATTTCCAGATCCATCTTTTCAATCGCGTGCGCGAGTGGTTTGGCGATGGCGGGGCACTCGTTTGCGCAGGACCTGGGCGCGAAGCCAATGCGCATCGTCGTCGGCTTTGCGCCGGGCGGCTCGGCCGACATCATTGCCCGCGTGCTCGGCGCGCGCATCGGCGCGGGCCTGCCTCAACAGCCCATCATCGAGAACCGGACGGGCGCCAACGGCATCATCGCGGCGGAATACGTTGCCAAAGCGCCGGGGGATGGCTACACGGTGATCCTGACGGGCGTCAGCACCTTCGTGTTGAACGCGCTGGTTTATCCGAAAGTTCCGTACGATACGCTCAAGGATTTCGCGCCGGTGACGAGCGTCGCCGCCATGCAGCAGATCCTGGTCGCGCACCCGGGACTGCCGGTGAAATCGCTCAAAGAACTGGCGGACCTCGCGAAAAAATCTCCGGGCAAGCTCACTTCGGCGTCGCCGGGCATCGGCGGCATCTCGCATCTGACGCTGGAAATCTTCAAGAGCATCGGCAAGTACGACATCGACCACGTCGCCTACAAGGGCACCGCGCCCGCGCTGACCGATCTCATCGGCGGCTACGTGCCCTTGATGATTGCCGACCTGCCCGCGCCGTTGCCGTACGTGAGGTCAGGCAAGCTGCGCGCGCTCACGGTCACCGGTGAAGCGCGCACACCTTTGCTGCCTGATGTGCCCACCGCGCGCGAGCAGGGCTTTCCGGCGTTGCAGGTGACCAACTGGGTCGGGGTCATGGTGCCGGTGAAGACGCCGCCGGCCGTCGTCGCGAAGTTACACGACGCGTTTGTTGCCGCAGTGCAATCCGCGGACACCAGGGAACGCTACTCTGCAATAGGCCTCGACCCGCTGACGGCACCGACGACAGCCGCGTTTGGAAATTTCGTGCGCGACGAATTCACGCGCTGGGAAAAAGTCGTGCGCCAGAGCGGTATCCAGTTGCAGCTATAGCAAGCATCGATCATTACTCCGGAGGACAGACCTTGAAATTGCAGGACATCAAAGCAGCAGACGTGATCGTCGTCGGCGCAGGCAACGCGGCGCTGTGCGCGGCGCTCGCGGCGAAGGACGCCGGCGCGCACCCGGTCGTGCTCGAGACCGCGCCATTTGCCGAGCGCGGCGGCAATACGTTTTTTGTGGCGGGTTCGACGCGCTGGATCTTCAACAACATGGATGACATCCGCGAGGTGCTCGATCTCACGGACGAGGAAATGCGCACCGTCGATTTCGGCACTTATTCGCGCGAAGATTTTTTCGAGGACATGGGACGCGTTACGCAGTACCGCTGCGATCCAGACCTGACCGAGATACTCGTCGACAACGCGCGACCGACGCTGGTGTGGATGCGCACCAAGGGCGTCAAGTTCGAGCCGATGTACAAAGGCCAGTCGCAGAAAATCGACGGCCGCGTCAAATTTTTCGGCGGCCAGGTCTGCAATTTCTGGGGCGGCGGTCCCGAGCTGACCGCGGCGCTTTTTCGCGCGATCGGGAAAGCGGGAATCCCGGTGCTCTACGAGACGACCGCGATGTCGCTGATCTACGAGCACGGCAAAGTCGCGGGCGTCGTCGCCGAAGCCGACGGCGAAAAAAGCGCGATCCGCTCGAAAGCCGTGGTGCTCGCCTGCGGCGGTTTCGAATCGAATGCGGAAATGCGCGCGCGTTATCTCGGCCCCGGCTACGAGCTCGCGAAAGTGCGCGGCACGCAGCACAACAACGGCGCCGGCATCCGCATGGCGCTCGACATCGGCGCGATGCCGACCGGCCACTGGTCGGGTTCGCACGCCGTGGGCTGGGACCGCAATGCGCCGCAGTTCGGCGACCGCGCGGTCGGCGACGGTTTCCAGAAGCACAGCTATATTTTCTCGATCATGGTCAACGCGAACGGCGAGCGCTTCGTCGACGAGGGCGCCGACTTCCGCAACTTCACTTATGCGAAATATGGCCACGTCGTGCAGGCGCAGCCGGGCATGTTCGCGTGGCAGGTGTTCGACCAGAAAGTCGAGTACCTGCTGCGCGACGAATACCGGATCAAGCAGGTGACGAAAGTCGTCGCGAATACGCTCGAAGAGCTCGCCGGCAAACTGGACGGCGTCGATCCAAAGCGCTTTCTCGCCACCGTCGCCGAATACAACAAGGCGGTGCAGCAGGACGTGCCGTTCTCGCCGGTAGTCAAGGACGGCCGCGGCACGCCCGGTCTGAGGATTGAGAAAACGAACTGGGCCAACACGATCGACCAGCCGCCGTTCCAGGCTTATGCGGTTGCTTGCGGCGTCACGTTCACGTTCGGCGGCGTCAAGATCGCGCCCGACACCAACGTGCAGAACGTCGGCGGACGCAACATTCCGGGCCTTTACGCAGCGGGCGAGATGATAGGCGGCCTTTTCTACTTTAACTACCCGAGCGGCAGCGGGCTCGTCGCGGGTGCCGTGTTCGGACGGCGCGCGGGCACGCAGGCGGCGAAGCACGCGCGCGGGGCGGCGTAGCAGTGAAACTCGCGCTGATCGGCTACGGCGGGCTCGGCAGCATCGTCGCCGCTGAACTTGCCAAAGATGCCGGCATCCGGTTTGTTGGCGTCGCGGCGCGCGCGTCGCAGCGCGAGCGCATACGCGCCGTGCTCGGTGAGGTGCCGGTCGTCGAGACGCCGCAAGCGCTGCTCGCGCTCAAGCCCGAGCTCGTTGTCGAATGCGCGAGCCACGAAGCGTTTCACCAGTACGCGGAACCAGCGCTGGCCGCCGGCATCGATCTGATCGCGGTGTCCGTCGGCGTGCTTGCCGACGCCGCCTATCGCGAGCGGGTGCTGGCGACTGCAAAAAGCGCTGGCGTCACGCTGGAAATTCCAGCCGGCGCAATCGGTGCGATCGACGCCATCGCGGCGGCACGGCATACCGGCCTGACGCGCGTCGCGTACGTGACGCGCAAAAGCCCGCACGCGTGGAAAGGCTCGCCGGCCGAAACCATGATCGATCTTTCCGCGGTAACAGCGCCGAAACTTTTTTACGATGAATCGGCCGAGCACGCAGCTACGCTTTTTACCGAGAAGGCCAACGTCACTGCGACGCTGGCACTCGCCGGCATCGGGTTTCAGGCGACGCGCGTGCAGTTCTGGGCCGACCCGGCCGTTACCAGGAGCGTTCACCATATCGAAGCCGAAGGCCCGTGCGGCACGCTCACCCTGGAAATGGCGAACAACGCGGCACCGCACGGCAAGGCGTCGCTGCAGACCGCGATGAGCATAGTGCAGGCGGTGCGCAACCGGCTCGCGGTCTTGCGCCTGTGAAGGCCTAGCGCGCATGCTCGCCAAATCCGACATCGCGATCATCGGCGGCGGCGTGATCGGCTGCGCGGCGGCCTATTACCTGGCTAAGCAGGGCGCGCGAGTGACGATCATCGAGCGCGCGGCGATCGGCAGCGGCGCGTCGAGCGTCAATTCCGGCGTGATCTCGATGGCGACGAAAAAGCCCGGCCTGGCGCTCGACCTCGCGATGGCGAGCCAGCGGCTGTACCCGGGACTCGCCGCGGAACTCGGGATGGATGTCGAGTACTTGGTGCTCGGCAATCTGATCGTCGCCGAGACCGAGACCGAAGCCGGGTTCATTGAAGAACTCGCCAAGGACCAAACGGCGGCCGGCGTGCCGGTCGAGATCGTGTCGGCGCAGCGCTGCCGCGAGCTCAACCGGCTGCTCGAAGGCCGCGTCCTGTCCGGCATGTATTGCCCGACCGACGCGCAGGTCGATCCGTTCAAAGTCACGCAGGGGTTCGCGCGCGCCGCGGAGAAGCTGGGCGCGCAAATCGTGAGCTCGACCGACGTGGTGAGTATCGAAAGCGCGCACGGCCGCGTGCGCCAGGTCATGACGGCGCGCGGCGCCGTGCGTGCCGACTGGGTCATCAATGCGGCGGGCGCGCATGCGTCCGCCATCGGCGCGATGGTCGGCGTCACGCATGACGTCAAGCCGCGGCGCGGCCAGTGCGTGATTCTCGAAGCGAGCGAGGACGTGCCGGCGGTGCGGGTTTCGTCGGCGGGCCAGCTCCTGGCGAAGCACGGCGGCGCGCCGGCGGGCGGCGGCCTGCACGTGCCGCTCGGCTACACAAGCCGCCCGGTCAGCGGCACCGTCATGCTCGGCAGCACCAACGAATTCGTCGGCTACGATACGCGCACGACGCGCGAAGGCGTTGCCGGCATCTGCCGCAGCGCGCTGAATCTGATGCCGCAACTCAGCCGTCTCAACGCGGTGCGCGCGTGGGCCGGGCTGCGCCCGTATTCCCCGACGGGTCCGCTGCTGGGCGATGGCGGCGGCGTGGCCGGTTACGCAGTGGCGACCGGGCACGGCGGCGATGGCGTCGCGCTGGCGCCGATCAGCGGTCTTTATATAGCCAAATACATTGCGAGCGACGGCAGACAGAACGACCTGCCGGCTTTCCTCGGCGAATTGAAAGCGCGGTAGCAGACCTGTGCGGAAAAGCAACGTGAACAACGACGGCAAAATAATTCCGGGCGCGTCAGTCACCGTGCACGTGGACGGCAAGCCGCTGCCGGCGCGGCGCGGGCAGACCGTGGCGGCGGCGATGCTCGCGGCGGGCCAGCGCGTGTTGCGCCACACGCGGCGCGTGGGCAAGCCGCGCGGCCTCTTTTGCGCGATGGGCGTGTGCTTCGATTGCGTGATGACGATCGACGGCAAAGCGGGGGTGCGCGCGTGCATGACCAGGGTCGAGGACGGCATGCAGGTAAGCTCGCCCGGGCAGTTCAAACCGTTCGAGCGCAAACCATGAGTTTCGCGATCGATACCGATATTGCGGTCGTCGGCGCGGGCCCGGCGGGATTGGCGGCCGCGCTTGCCGCGGCGAAAGCCGGCGCGCGCGTTGTCGTGCTCGACGAATACCCGGAGCCGGGTGGGCAGTTCTACAAGCAACTGCCCGCGGAATTCAGCGTGCCGGACCGCGCGCAGCTCGATGACGATTACACCAAGGGCGACGCATTTCTCACGGCGGTGAGGCAGGCGGGCGTCACGCTATCGAACGACACGCTCGTGTGGGGCGCTTTTGAAGCGGGCACGCTGTCGGTCACCCGCCGCGGCGAAGCGGGCACCGTGACGGCGCGCAAAACGATCGTGGCGAGCGGCGCTTACGAGCGCGCGATTGCGTTCCCGGGCTGGGATCTGCCCGGCGTCATGACCCCGGGCGGCGCGCAGACCCTGGTCAAGAACCAGCAGCAACTGCCGGGGCAGCGCATCGTGCTCGCGGGCTCGGGGCCGTTTCTGCTGCCCGTCGCAAAAACCTTGCTGGGCGCGGGCGCCACCATCGCGGCGGTTTTCGAGGCGACGCGACCGCGCGAATGGGTCCGCCACGCACCGCGCTTGTGGGGCCATTGGGACCGTGTCGCCGAAGCGCTGCGCTATCGGCGGATGCTCGCCGGCGCCGGCCTGGCGGTCCAGTTCGGACGCATCGTCGTCAGGGCCGAAGGCGCGGACGCCGTCGAACGCGTGGTGACGATGACCTGCGATGCGGCGGGCAATGCCGTCGCGGGCAGCGAAGCGAGCGAACTGTGCGACACGCTGTGCGTCGGGTATGGCTTCATACCGCAGGTGCAATTGACGCGGCTCATCGGCTGCGAGCATCGTTACGACGCGCTGCGCGGCGGGTGGGTGCCCCAATTCGCGAGCGATATGCAGACGAGCGTGCCCGGCGTGTATGTGGCGGGCGAAGTCGCGGGCATCGGCGGCGCCTACGCGGCGCTCGCCGAAGGCTGGGTCGCGGGACTCAGCGCGGCGCGCGCGCTGGGGCACAAGGTGCGCGATACGGCGGTGCTGAGCGCGCAACGCGAGCGCGTGACGCGGCGCAAGTTCGGCGATCTCGTCAACACGGTGTTCGCAGTGAAGCCCGGCGTGTTCGACTGCATTGCCGACGACACGCTGGTGTGCCGTTGCGAGGAAGTAAGCGCGGGCGAAATCCGCGCCGCCGCGGTCGCGTGGGGCGCCGCGGCGGGCGCCGTCAAAGGCGTCACGCGGTGCGGCATGGGTTACTGCCAGGGCCGTATCTGCGGCAGCCTGCTCGAGGAGCTGACGGCGCGCGCCGCCGGTTGTACCCGCGAGCAGGTCGGCGGCCTGAGCGTGCGTCCCCCGTTAAAGCCGGTGCGCGTCGGCGAGCTCGCCGACCTGGCCGATCTACCCGAATGAGCAAAGCCAATATAAAGTCCGGCCCGGCCGGCGCGCACTATGAGCAGCGCTTATGCTGGCGGAATTGCGCCGCCGCGGTCGCTGCCTGCACGTTGCTCGCATGGCACGCGCCGGCATCCGCGCAGACATCCTTTCCGGCCAAGCCGATCCGGCTGATCCTGCCTTTTCCGCCGGGCGGCAGCACCGACATTGTCGCGCGGCTGATCGGGCAGAAGCTCACCGAAAGCTGGGGCCAGCCGGTATTGATCGAGAACCGGCCCGGCGCCGGCGGCAATATCGCGGCGGAAACCGCCGCGCGCGCCGCGCCTGACGGCTACACGCTGTTCCAGGTCAACGTCGCGAACGCGATCGGGGCGACGCTCTACCCGAAACTCTCTTACGATCTGATCACGGGCTTTGCCCCGGTCATACAACTTGCGAGCACGCCGTACGTGCTGCTCGCGCATCCGGCTGTGCCTGCCAAAAATACCACCGAACTGATTGCGCTCGCCAAAGCGCGGCCGGGCCAGCTTAATTACGCATCGGCGGGCGGCGGCAGCGCGACGCATCTGTCGGGCGAATTGCTGAAATCGATGGCGCACATCAATATCGTCCATGTCCCGTACAAAGGAACCGGTCCCGCCGTCACCGCGCTGTTGTCGGGCGAGGTCGACTTGTACTTCGCGACGGTGCCCGCGGCATTGCCGCTCGTCGAGGCCGGGAAGTTGCGCGCACTGGGCGTGACCAGCGCGCGCCGCACCGCGCTGATGCGCGACGTGCCGGCGATCGCCGAAGCGAGCCTCAAAGGTTACGAGACGAGCACGTGGCACGGCATACTCGCGCCGGCGCACACGCCGCCCGAGATCGTCGTGAAGCTCAACGCCGAGATCGCGCGCATCCTCGCGCAGCCGGCGATCAAGGAGCGCCTGGTCGGGCAGGGGCTGGATCCAGCCGGCGGCACGCCCGAGCAGTTCGCCGCCTACCTCAAAACGGAAATCAGCAAATGGGCCGCAGTAGTGAAGGCCTCGGGAGCGCGCGCTGAGTAGCGGCGCAATGCGGGTTGAGGACTTGACCGAGCTTACGGTCGGTGCCAATACCTACCATTACTGCAGTCTCGCCGCTGCCGGCGGGCGCGCGATGCGCCTGCCGTACGCGCTCAAGATCGTGCTCGAAAATCTGCTGCGTCAGCGCGCGCTGGGCAACGCGCGTGACGCCGACGTCGCGGCGCTGCTGGCGCCGCCGGACAGCGGCGCGCAGCGCGAAATCCAGTTTCGTCCCGTGCGCGTGATGATGGACGACACCGCGGGCATACCGTCGCTGGGCGACCTCGCGGCAATGCGCGACGCCGCCGCGCGGCTCGGCGGCGATCCGCGGCGCGTCGCGCCTTCGATCCCGCTCGATTTTATCGTCGATCATTCGATCATTGCCGACCACGCGGGCGGCAGCGACGCGCTCGCGCGCAACGTGGCGCTCGAATTCAAGCGCAACGCCGAGCGTTTCGCTTTCCTGCGCTGGGCCGGCCATGCGTTCGAGAACATGCACGTTGTGCCGCCCGGCGGCGGCATCTGCCATCAGGTCAATCTCGAGCACCTCGCGCGCGTCGTGTGCGTGCAGCGCGAAGGCGGGCGTGAGTTCGCGTATCCGGATTCGATGGTCGGCATCGACAGCCACACGCCGATGATCAACGGCCTGGGCGTAGTGGGCTGGGGCGTGTCCGGCATGGAAGGCGTCGCCGCGGCGCTCGGCGAGCCGGTGGCCATGCTGATTCCACCGGTCATCGGCTGCCGCCTGGCCGGCAAACTCGCGCCCGGGGTTACGGCAACCGACCTCGTGCTGACGTTGACACAGACTTTGCGCCGTCACGATGTCGTCGGCAGGATAGTCGAATATTTCGGCCCGGGCCTGAGCGCGCTCGCGCTGGCCGACCGCGCGACCGTCGCCAACATGACGCCGGAAGCGAGCGCGACCATGAGTTATTTTCCGATCGACGCAGAAACGCTGCGCTATCTGCGCGCGACTGGCCGCGACGCCGCGCACGTAGCGCTGGTCGAAGCTTATGCGCAGGCGCAGGGTTGGTGGCACGACGCGGGCCGCGTCGCGGATTACAGCGCGATCATCGAGGTCGATCTCGCGGCTATCGAAGCATCGGTCGCCGGGCCGCGGCAGCCGCACGAACGCGTGCCGCTCGGCGATGCACCGCGCGCGTTCAGCGCACTTCATCCACCCCGTGCGCAGGTGGACGCGTCCGTCAAAGATGGCGACGTCGTGATCGCCGCGATCACGAGTTGCACCAACACGTCCAATCCGGCGGGCATGCTCGGCGCCGGTCTCATTGCGCGCAATGCCGCCGCGCGCGGGTTGAAGCCGATGCCGTGGGTCAAGACTTCGCTGTCGCCGGGCTCGCGAGTGGTCGCCGATTATCTGCAGAGGAGCGGATTGCAAAAAAGTCTCGATGCGCTGGGCTTTCACGTCGCGGGCTTCGGCTGCATGACCTGCGTCGGTTTCTCCGGCCCGCTCAGTGAGCCGGTTTCCGCTGCAATCGCGGAGCATCAGGTCGCCGCCGCGGCGGTACTGTCGGGCAACCGTAATTACGAAGGGCGCGTGCATGCGCAGGTGCGCGCGAGTTTCCTCGCATCGCCGCCGCTCGTCGTTGCCTACGCGCTTGCCGGCACCGTGCTCAAAGATTTGACGCGCGAGCCGCTCGGTGTTGATCCCGAGGGACGCCCCGTCTATCTGCGTGAGTTGTGGCCGGACGAAAACGAAATTCGCGCGCTGATGGACGCGGCGATCGACCCGGCCATGTACACGGGCTCGTATGCGCATCTGTACGACGGCAGCGCCGAATGGCAGGCACTGCCGCACCAGCGCGGCACGCATTTCGAATGGGAAGCGGCCAGCACCGTCATCCGGCAGCCGCCGCTTTTCGACGATGTAGAGTTGCAGCCGCCGCCGGTCGCCGACATCCGCGGCGCGCGCGTGCTGGCGATTTACGGCGACCTCGTCACCACCGAGCATGTTTCGCCGATGGGGATGATCGCGCCGGAATCGGCGGCGGGCGTGTACCTGAAATCGCTAGGCGTCGCTCCTGCCGACTTCGTGAGTTTCGCGGCGCGCCGGCTCAATCACGATGTGATGATACGCGGCACGCTCGCAAGCGCTCATCTCAGGAACGAGATGATGCCGGAGCGGCCGGGCGGCGGCACGCTCCACATGCCCGGCGGCGCGCCGATGTCGATCTACGACGCGGCGCAGCGCTACCGGCACGACGCAGTCCCGCTCGTCGTTGTTGCGGGCCGCGGTTACGGCACCGGCTCGTCGCGCGACTGGTCGGCGAAGGGTGTGCGCTTGCTCGGCGTGCGCGCGGTCATCGCGGAATCTTTCGAGCGCATCCATCGCGCGAACCTCGTCGCGGCCGGCGTGCTGCCGCTCGAGTTCGCCGCGGGTCAGACGCGCCGCACACTGCGGCTCGACGGCAGCGAGGTACTCGATATCACGGGACTCGCAGGCGTGATGGAGCCGATGATGACGCTACGCTGCCACGTGACCCGCGCGGATGGCGGGCGCGATGAATGCGCGCTCGTTGCTCGACTCGAGACCACGCAGGAAGTGGAATACTTTCGCCATGGCGGAATCCTGAACTACGTGCTGCGCCAGACGCTCAATCCTTGACCGGCGTGCTGAGCGGCGCGCCCTTGTCGTGGATGATGAAGATTATGGCTTTGGCAGGCACGGTGGCGCTCGGGTTGCGCGAGACTACGTGGATGTCGGTGGGAGACTCGTAGTACGTGCTGCCGGGATTGAGCACGGTGAGTTCGCCGCCTTTCACTTGCGCGTTCAGCTGACCTTCGAGCACGTGCAGAAAAACGTTGCCGTCGTGGCGGTGCGGCGGATTGTTGGTTCCCGGCGGATACTCGACGATAAATACCAGCGCTTCCTTGCCCGGAAAATCCGGCAGGTCTTTCGTCATCAGTATCTTGCGGCTGGATTGGGGTGCTGCACCGGGGGTCTGCGCAGTCGCTAGTAGCGGGATCAGCATGGCAAACGCGGCAATAGTCGTGACGAAGCTGCATTGCAAGTTAAGTGTTTTCATACTTGCTCCTTGGGGTTCGCGGATCAGGTAAATCCGCGCATTACGATAGTCCAAAGCCATGTCCGCGTAAAACGGATTTCATCAACCGAGGTAGCTGAACAATTCAGGATCGAATTCGCGCCGGCATTTGGCCAGCACCGTTTGCACGGCATCGACGAACGCCATCTGCTCGGCATCGGTCAGGGTTACGACGTCGTTTTTGTCAGGATCGAGCTTCGCGAGTATTTCCGCATCTTCCGCCGCCGCCAACTGGTGTTGCAGCGCGGTCGCTTCAAGAGCCGCCGCGTCGACGACCTCGCGTACGTGAGCCGGCCAGCCTTGGTAGGCCTGCTCATTTAACGCCATCGCACTCGCGCCGAAGAAGTGCCCGCTTAAGGTAATGTAGCGGTGATGGTCGTGCACGCCGAAGTTGTAGATATTCGTCAGAGGATTGTCCTGAGCCTGGAACCTGTCGCCGGCGATTTCCGCGACAAACTCTTTGATGTCCGCGGGCACCGCCTCGAAGCCGAGCGCGCGGAAGACTTCGCCATGCAGCTCGCTCATCTGCGTGCGTATGCGCAGGCCCCGGCAATCAGCCGGTGTGCGGATCGGCCGCACGCGATTGGAAAAATGCCGAAAGCCGTTGTCCCAGAAACCGAGCACGCGAAACGGTGTGCTCTCGCGCACGCGGCGCTTGAAGAAGTCGCCGAGTCCGCCGTCGAGCGCTTTGATAATGACGGGACGGCTTTTCACGACGAACGGAAGCTCAAGCAGCTTGAATTCGGGCACGGCGTGGGTAAAACGCACCGTCGATATATAGCAGCACGACAACTCTCCACGCTCGACCATGGGCAGCAGGTCGCCCGAGCCGCGGCCAAGCGCCAGCACGTCGCCTAACAGCTCGAAGCGGATGCGGTCGCCGAGCCTCGCGGTGATGATCTCGCCGAAACGCGCGGCTGCGCGGGTGTGAATAGACGCGGGCTTCTGATAGCCGCCGAATTTGACGACGACAGTTGACATGAGAAATTGTTTATTGACGGGTGAGCCGATGGGTAAGTGGGTAAATGGATAAACGATCGGCGCCGGATTACTTTCTCGCGCGCGGGCGACAAACTCAATTAGAATTCACCGGTCACTAATCCTACTATGAAGGAAGCAGCGATGAGCGGAAAAGTTTTTCTGATTTCGCCGGAAGCGCCGCCGCACCAGTTCGCGGGCGCGGGCGACACGCGCAAAATCAAGGCGGGCGGCATTCGTCTGGGCACGCTCGACAATACGAAGGGCAACGCGGACCACCTGCTCGCGTTTGTGGTCGAGAATCTGCAAAAAGTCCTGAATATTTCTTCGGTGCTCGTGATGCGCAAGAACAACCCGAGCACGCCGGCGCCGGCGCCGGTGCTCGACCGGCTCGCCGCGGAGTGCGACTTCGTCATTTCCGCGATGGGTGATTGAGGGTCATGCACGTCGTGGAGTGTCCACGACATGTGTGACCTGCGTAAGCGCGGTTTGATCACTGCCGTCATCTACTCCGGCCCGTTCGAGAAGCTCGGCCGCAACCAGGCGCGCACGTTCGGCGTGCCGGAACTGCCGCTGGTCGAAATAACGCACCCGCTGGGCGGTATTTCTCTCGCTGACGTGAAGGCGCGCGCCGGCGAGGCTGCGCCGCAGTTTGCCGACGTCGTCAATGCGCACGCGTCATGAGTGACTTGAGTTTGCTCATGAAGGCGCCCGGTGCGGGGCTCGAAGCCGAAGACGACTTCGACCGCATCAACAGCCTGTATATGGACAAAGGCTGGGGCGACGGCCTGCCCATCGTGCCGCCGACCGCGGCACGCGTGGAACAGATGCTCGCGTACTGCGACCGTTCGCTCGATGCGCCGCTGGGTCTGCTCGCGCCGCGTTATGGCGAGGCGACGCCGCTGCGGCTGGCCGCCAACGCCGTCATGGCGGGCTGTAAGCCGGAATATTTTCCGCTCGTCATGCTTACCATTGATGCGTTGCTCGACGAGAAATACAATCTTTACGGCGTCAACGCGACAACGCATCCGTGCGCGACGATGATCATCGTCAACGGGCCGGTCGCCAAAGAGCTCAAGATGAACTCCGGCCACAATGCGTTCGGTCCGGGCAATCAGCCTAACGCGACGATCGGCCGCGCGGTGCGCCTGGCGATGCTGAACATCGGCGGCGCGGTGCCGGCGGCGGGCGACATGGCGACCTTCGGGACACCTGCGAAATACACGTTTTGCGCCGCCGAGAATGAAGACGCGAGCCCGTGGGAGCCGCTGCAGGTCGAACTCGGGTTCTCGCGCGACACGAGCACCGTCAGCGTATTCGGCGCCGAGAGTCCGCATAACCTTAACGACCACGAAAGCCTTACCGGTATCGGCCTGCTCAAGATGATGGCGGGCGTGGTGGGGACGACGGGCGCGAACAATCTGTATTTCGACGGCGCACCGGCTTTCGTGTTCGGTCCCGAGCACGCGGCGACGATCGCGAAGGACGGCTACTCGAAGGCGGACGTGAAAAAGTATTTGTTCGAGCACGGGCGCGTGCCGCTCGGCTCGCTGTCTGACGAAAACATCGAGCGCCGCATCCGCCAGTGGCCCGTATTCAACGGCGAGTTCGCGGAAGCGGGCCTCGACCGGCTGGTGCCGGTGATGAAAAGCGCGGACAACGCGTACGTGTTCGTCATCGGCGGCGCGGGCAAGCATTCGGCGTACATCCCGACGTTCGGCGCGACGCATCCGGTGACGCTGCCGCTGAAGACCCACGACGGAAAACTCGCGAAATCCATCGCGGAATTCCGGCGGTAGAAGTGTTTTTTAATTCCGTTTTCCCTTTGGTATAGAAGCCTGTCCTGAGGTAGCGAAGGGGGCGAAATAGCAAAATGTAGGGGGCAATAAGCACAGCGCATTGCACCGAACACTATTCATACGGCGCAATGCCCGCTGGTTATTGCGCCCTACGCTGCTCAGGACGGCTTTGATACCTCACGCCTCTACAATGAAGATTA
>JBKJMN010000364.1:0-41789 GCA_046596405.1 Burkholderiales bacterium | reverse complement strand
AGAAGCGGGCGCAGCTTGCGCGCGTCGGTGAGCTTCTCGATGTTCCACACGGCGTCGCACAATTTGCGCGCGCGCGCCGTGCCGATGACCGGCGCGAGCAGGTCGTAGCTTTTTTCGTCTACTTCCTTGCGCGTCATCGGGCTGTCGCTGGTGCCGCGAACGGCTTTCACATGCAGCTTCAATTCGCGACCGTCCTTGAGCTTGAGTTCGACCATACCCTGCCGGCTCGGCATCGCGCGCGTGAGCGCATCGTCGCCGTGGAGCTCGATGCGGCTGCGCAGAGCGAGCACTTTCTTGTCGCGCATGCGCTTTTCGTCATGCGACGACTTGAAGGTGACGAAGCTGTCGAGCAGCATCACGGCGCACATGTGCTGCATGCAGATGTCCGGCATGTGGCGGTTGTTGACGGTGTTGGCGCCCTGGTGAGAAACACGCACCACCAGCTTCTCGACGTCGGTGGCTTTGATCTTGTGCTCGCGGATCAAGTCGAGCAAGCCGTCGAGCGGGGCCTGGATCGGCGAACCGACCGACCAGCGCTTGATATTGGTGTTCATGATTTCGTAGGTTGAGCCGAGCCCGCGGACGAGTATTTCAGGCTTGGGCGCGCGGCCGTACGCGACGAAGAAATTGCGCTCCCCGGCGAACACGTCTTCGACCGCCGAAAAGCCGTGCGCGACCATCGCGGCCGCGGCAGTGCCGTTGCGCGCCGGCATGCCGCCAAAATCGAACGCTTTTTCGATGTGCTCTTCGTCGCGCATCCAGCACGACACGCCCGACGCCTGCTGCGCCGTATAAGAGAGCAGATGTCGCGCCTGGCGCGAATCGAACCCGCACAGGGAGCCGCTCGCCGCCGCCGCGCCGAACATCGGACCGAAGCTGTGGGTCGAGTGGCCATCCTCGCGGAACTCGTAGGCATTGAGCGACAAATTGATGCGGCAGCCGATGTCGTAGCCGAGTGCGACCGCGCGCAGGAGCGTAGTGCCGTTGCGCCGCTCGCGCTCGGCCATCGCAAGGGCCGCCGGCACGATCGCGCAGCCGGGATGGCACAACGAAGGCGCGTGCGAATCGTCGGTCTCGTCGGCGTGACCAAGCATGCCGTTGGCGAGCGCAGCATTGATTGCGGTGGTCACGAAACGGCTGCCGATGACTGTCGCCTGTTGCGCGCCGCCGAGCGTCTTGATGTATGAAATCGCTTTTTTGCCTGGCAAGAGCCGCGAGCCCGAGACCATCGCCGCAAGCGTGTCGAGCACGTGGTGCTTGGTCTTCTCAACGACCTCTTTGGGCAGAGCTTTTTTCGGGGCCGCGGCGATATAGGCGCTGACCTCCTGCATGACGGGCGAGATTTGCGGCGCGGCTTTGGTTTTCATGGGTCGCTCGGGTCGTCAGGTGGCGGGAACGGCCGCGCGGGCGATGGCGCCGGCGTCGGGCAGCGCGGCGATCGACCAGCACAGCCGGATCAATTCGTCGGTCTGGGAGGGGCTGATTATACCGTCAGTGAGACCGCGGCATTTGGCCTCGAGGTTGGCATCGCTCATTGGTCGCGCGAGCGTGCCGAGTGCGTTCTCGACGTGTTTGGCGACCATCCGACCGTCGGTGAGGCGGACATTCACGCGGGCCGCGATCTTGCGCAATTGTGGGTCCGGCGTCGCGGTGATGCGCTGGCGCAGCGCGACCACGCGCGCATCGTGCACCGCGGCATCGCTGAATTGGGCCTCGCCGCCCTCGCCGAAGACGATGGCGGCGGCGGCGGCGTGGAAAATGCTGAACTTGCCCTCGAGCCCGGTCTGCGGCGTGGTGATCGCGGTGAGCTCCATCACGATCGGGCACACCGCCAGCTCGACGCTCGCGATGGCTTCCGGCTTCAATTGATGCTCGTTGCGCAGTTGAATGCAGGCGTCGATCGTCGCATGCACGACCAATCCGCACGCAAAGGGCTTGTACATGTTAGACATCAGTTCGAAACGCTGCCCGAGATCCGCCGTGATCGTCGCTGGGTCGAACTTCGTCGACAGCACGTGCGCCCAGCCGCGCGGGGCTTCGATGCCGCGTTCGGAGCTCGTGAAATTGCGGGAGGCCAGCAACGCAGCCGTCAGGCCGTCATGCGCGGCGTGCCCCGCATGAAAGCTCTTGCACATCGACCCGAACATCGCTCTGAGCCCGGCTGACTGCGTGGCCGCGAGGCCCAACGCCCACGTCATTTGCTGCTCGTTGAGCCCCAGCAGCTTGCCGGCCGCCGCCGCCGCGCCGAACACGCCCGCGGTGCCCGTGATATGCCAGCCGCGCTCGTAATGCTCGGGAAACACGGCGAGCCCGACGCGGCATTCGACCTCGACGCCGAGCACGAACGCGTGGACGAATTCCTCCCCGCTGATCTGCCGCCATTCGGCCAGCGCGAGGATCGCCGGCAGCACTGGCGCGCTCGGATGCACCGCGCGCGCGTGCGTGTCGTCGAAATCGAGCACGTGCGAACTGATGCCGTTGAAGAACGCTGCATGCAGGATATCCACGCGTTCGCGGCGGCCCAACAGCGATGCTTGTGGCGGTCCGGAAAACTCTGCGAGTGCGGCGAGCGCGCATTCGACCGTGGCGTTACGGGAGCTGCCGATTGCGCAACCGGCCCAATTCAGCAGTGCGCGCGCCGCTTCGTGTTTGACGACCTGCGGAACGTCCGCGGGTTTGGCGGCGACGATATAGCGCGCCAGCGCGCGCGTGACTTCGGTCATTCGGCCTTGACCCCCGCCGCCTTGATCGTGCGCGACCATTTGTCGATATCCGCTGCGATCTTGGCCTGGAACTCCTCCGCGGTGCTGCCTAGCGGGTCGGCGCCCTGCGCGATCAACGCATCGGCGACGGTTTTGTTCTGCACGAGTTTTCTGATTTCGTTATTCAGGCGCGCGAGAATTTCCCTCGGCGTGCCGGTCGGCGCGAGCAGGCCGAACCAGGTGGTCGCTTCGAAACCCGGCATGCCGGTCTCGGCAATGGTCGGCAGGGCGGGTGCCGCGGCGCTGCGCCTGGCGCTGCTGATCGCGAGCGCGCGCAACCGGCCCGAATTCACATAAGGCAGCACCGACAGCGTATTGGCAAACATCATCGAGACCTGGCCCGCGATGAGGTCGGTGACCGCCGGCGGCGTGCCTTTATACGGGATGTGGCCAATGTCGATTTTCGCCTGCAGCTTGAATAACTCCATCGCGAGATGGGGGCTGCCGCCGTTGCCGGTCGATGCGTAGAGCAGTTGGCCCGGCCGCGCCTTGGCCATCGCGATCAGGTCCTTGACGTTTTTCACCGGCAGTGACGGATGCACGACGAGCACGAACGGCGCCGAGGCGATCATCGAAACGGGCTCGAGATCTTTCTGCAGGTTGTAGCCGAGCTTAGAGTACAGCGCCTGGCTGCTGGCGACCGAAGCCGGCGTAAAGAGCAGGGTGTAGCCGTCCGGCACCGCACGGGCGACGACCTCGGCGCCGAGATTGCCCGAGGCGCCGGCGCGGTTATCGACAATGAATTGCTGGCCGTACGCTTCAGTGAGCCGCGGGGTAATCGTGCGCGCGACGATGTCGGCGCCCGACCCCGGCGGGAACGACACCACGACGCGCACCGGCTTGGCGGGATAATTTTGGGCGACCGCGGCGGCAGTGCACAGCGCGCATGCCGCAAGCGCGGAAACTGGAACGATGTTACGCATGGGGGATGCTCCTCGCTGCATATTATCCGTCAACTTGGCGCGACCCGCTGCCGCGCTCTGAGAGATGCGTTAAAATAGCGCCTCGCATTTCGGGAGACTAGCGGTGAAAAAAATCTTGGTGGGCATAGTGATGGGCAGCCAGAGCGACTGGGACGTGATGCAGCACGTCGCGCGGCAACTGAAGGATTTTGACGTGAGCTATGAGGCGCGCGCGTTGTCGGCGCATCGCACCCCCGACGTATTGATCGAATGGATCGCCGGGCTGGAAAAGCAGGGCGCACAGTGCTTTATCGCCGGCGCCGGCGGCGCCGCGCATCTCGCCGGGGTGGTCGCCTCGAAGACGACGCTGCCGGTGCTCGGTGTGCCGATGCCGTCGAAGCATTTGCAGGGCCTCGATTCACTGTTGTCGATCGTGCAGATGCCCAAGGGCATCCCGGTCGCCACGTTCGCGATCGGCGATGCGGGTGCGGCCAACGCCGCGCTGTTCGCGGTCGCGATGCTCGCGCTCAGCGATGCCGCGCTCGCCGGTAAGCTCACCGCCTTTCGCGCCAAGCAGGCCGCTGCGGTGCAGGCGGTCAAGCTGCCCGAACTGTCCTGAATCTCCCTCACTAACCATCCAAAATCATCATGAGCAACGCGACGCTGTTTGAATCGAACTTAAAGAGCCTTGAATTCCTGCACCGCGGCAAAGTACGCGACATTTACGCGGTCGGCGACGACAAATTGCTGGTCATACAGAGCGACCGGCTGTCCGCGTTCGACGTGATTCTGCCCGATCCGATTCCGGGCAAGGGCGAAGTGCTCACCACGATGTCTGACTACTGGTTCAAGAAGCTCGGCCACGTCATCCCCAATCATCTGACTGGCATCGCGCCGGAAACCGTGGTCGCGGCAGACGAACGCGCGCAGGTCGCGGGGCGCGCGATGGTCGTGCGCAAATTCACGCCGCTCATGATCGAGGCGGTGGTGCGCGGCTATATCATCGGTTCGGGCTGGAAGGATTACCAGAAGACCGGCATGGTGTGCGGCATCCAGCTGCCCGCGGGCCTGCAGGAAGCGCAACAGCTGCCGGAAGTCATATTCACGCCAGCGACCAAGGCGCCGGCCGGCCAGCATGACGAGAATATCTCGTTCGCCGAAGCCGAAAAAATCGTCGGCGGCGGGCTCGCGGCGAAAGTGCGCGCGGTGGCGATCCAGTTGTACAGCGAAGCCGCGGCCTATGCGAAAACCAAGGGCGTCATCATCGCCGATACCAAGTTCGAGTTCGGCGTCGACGAGGCCGGCAAGCTGTTCCTGATCGATGAAATTCTCACTCCCGATTCGTCGCGCTTCTGGCCGGCGGCCGAGTACAAGACCGGCATGAGCCCGCCATCGTTCGACAAGCAGATCGTGCGCAACTGGCTGGAAACCCAGCCGTGGAACAAAAAGCACCCGGCGCCACACCTGCCGGCCGAGGTGCTGGCGAACACCACTGCCAAGTACCGCGAAGTGCTGGGTCTGCTGACCAGCTGACGCCTGCGCCGGACCGGTGCGCGACGCTGCCACGCGCCCGGCCGCCCGTCTATGGATACTCCACAGATAGAGCGCGCGGTTGCCGTGTTGCGGGACGGTGGCCTGGTCGCATTTCCGACGGAGACCGTGTACGGCCTGGGGGCCGATGCGAGCAATCCCGCGGCAATCGCCAAACTTTATGCCGCGAAAGGCCGCCCCGCCGATCATCCGGTGATCGTGCACATCGCGGATCTGGCGCAGCTCGCGGCGTGGGCGCGCGAACTGACGCCGATCGCCGTTAAACTCGCCCAACGCTTCTGGCCGGGGCCGCTGACGATGATATTGAAGCGGGCGCCGCGCGTCAGCGATACGCTCACCGGCGGGCAGGATACGGTGGGCATACGCATCCCTTCTCATCCGGTCGCGCACCTGCTGCTCGAGAAATTCGGCGGCGGCATCGCCGCGCCCTCCGCCAACCGCTTCGGCCGCGTCAGCGCGACGCTCGCCGAGCACGTGCGGCGCGAGTTCGGCGCTGCCGTCGATTTCGTGTTCGACGGCGGCGAGTGCGACTTCGGCATCGAATCGACGATCATCGACGCGACCGGCGCCGCGCCGGTGTTATTGCGGCCGGGGCACATCACCGCGAGCGACATCGAGCAGGCGGCCGGGGTCGCGATGATAGCGCCGACCGCATATTCGCCCCGCGCGCCGGGCACGCTCGCTGCCCACTATGCGCCGGCAACACCGCTGCTCGTGATGGAAGGCGATCTCATGCTCGAGCTCGCCGCGACGTTGACGCGCCACGGCCAGCGTGTCGCGGTGCTGGCGCGCAGCGCTTTACAGCCGGTGCGCGACGGAATTATGTGGTTAGCGGCGGCGCCGGACGCGCAGCAATACGCGCATGATCTGTATGCGAACCTGCGCACTCTCGATGCGGCGGGCTGCGACGTGCTATTGGTGGAACAATTACCGCAACGCGCGGAATGGGCAGCGGTCAATGACCGCCTGAGTCGCGCTGCGGCGGGCTCTCGACCATCTTCAACGCCATGACGTTGCTCACCACGACGCGGTTGCGGCCGCCGTTTTTCGCTTCGTAGAGCGCCGCGTCGGCGACTTGCAGCAGATGGTCGCGGCGGCGCCCGTGCTCGGGAAAACCCGCGACACCCAGCGACAGCGTAACGGCGCCGAGCGATTTCCCGTCGTGCACGAGACGCAGTTCGCGCGCCGCGTCGCGCAGAATTTCCGCGCGCTGGCGGCCGATGTCGAGCGCCGCTTCGGGCAGGATGATCGTGAATTCCTCGCCGCCGTAGCGGCACGCGATATCGCTGCCGCGCACGTGGCGTTGCAGGATGCCGCCCAGGTCGCGCAGCACCGCATCGCCCGCCTCGTGGCCGAACGTGTCGTTAAAGTTCTTGAAATTGTCGACGTCGATCATGATCAGAGAGAGCGGCAGGTTTTTGCGCTCGAGCCGCGCGAGTTCGCGATCGAGCGCTTCCTCGAGGAAACGCCGGTTGTACAGCCCGGTCAGTGGATCGCGCACTGATTGCTGACGCAGCGTTTCGCGCAGCCTGAGATTCGATAGCGCGAGCGCGATCTGCTCGGCGACGGCGGTCGCGAGCTGCTCTTTCGACTCGCTGAATTCAGCGCTGTGGCCCGCCGCCGGCGGGCGCGTTTTCAGATACAGCAGGCCGAGCGTCTCACCCTGCGCCATCATCGGCGCGCAGATATACGGTTGGGTGTGGCCGCCGTGGCGCGATACGTGCGCGCAGACGATCGCATGATCCTGCTCGCCGACAACGTGCAGCCGGCCGCGCCGCAACGCCCAGCAGTCCGCGGGCTGGAACATGTCTTCTTCAGCGCTGGCGCCGCCCCAGGTGGTGGCGAGCTCGAGATAATTTCGCGACGCGTGAAAGATGAAAATACTGCCGGCCTCGTGCGGGAAGAGTTGCGGGCCGAAACGCGCGATCGCCGTGCAGGCCTCGTCCGAACTCGCGCAGGTCTGCAGAAAACTGCTCATCTGCGACAGGAAGGTGACTTCCTGGTTGCGCTCGCGCAATTCGGTCAGGCTTGCCGCGAGCTTGGCGTTGAAATCGCGTTCGGCCACAGCCGCTTTGCGGCGCGAAGCCGAACCGTGCATCACCATGAAGCAGATGCCGCCGAGCAGGCAGACATTTAGAAAAGTCGCGACGGCGAACGTGCCATTGGTGATAGATGCGTTGATCTCCGCCTCCGCGCTGCGCGTTGCGAGCAATATCTCCTCGCGATTCTGCAGTTCGCTCACGATGTGGCGGATGCGGTCCATGATGATCTTGCCCTGGCCTTCCTGCGCCAGCGATATCGCGCCCACCGCGCTTTGTTGACGCCGCGCGGCAATGCCTTCGCTCAGATTGTCTAGGCGTTTCGTTATCAACGGCTGGAGCGAGGACAGGCGCGCGGCGCGCTCGGTGTCGTCGGTAGTCAGCCGCACGAGTTCATCGAGCTTCCTGGTGATGACCGGCCGCGCGTTGATATAAGGCTCGAGATAGCGGTCCTCGCCGGAAATGATATAGCCGCGCTGGCCGGTTTCCGCATCGATCAGGCCCGCGCGCAATTCACCGAGCAGCCGCAGGCTCTGTTCGGTATTGGCGACCAGATGATTGGCCGCGACGAGATTGCCGAGGGTCGTAAAGGAAACAACCGCGTTCAGCGCGAGCAGCGCGAAGGCGGCGACGAATCCGGTGGCGAGTCTGGTGGTGGGTGACGCTTCCATAGTCGCAGCGGGGCCCGCACTAACGAGCGCGTCGACAAGATGCGCTGCGAAGATCTGCCGCCCCCTGATGCGGCAAATGTGTCAGGCATATTACAGCAAGCCATTAACGCTTCCACAGACTTTTATGCCGTGAGGCAACAGACGCGCTGCGAGATGTCGATGGTCACGCGGACAAGACGCCTGTCACGCTGGTTTTAAGCGCTAAAAACCAGGGGTTTATTCATGCCTTCCGAAGAAAATGCTGGTTTAAGCCAGAAGTTGACGATCCATCGGCGTCCGCGGCTATAGCACACCCAGCCAGCCGCCCAGCGCACCAGCCAGCGTCGATAGTACGGACAGCAGCAGCGTGCTCAGGGCAACGTATTCGGCGGCCTCGCCCGCTTTAACGTGGAGCACCCGTTGCACGCCCGAATACTGCAAATACAGGCTGTGGAAGTAAGCAATGATCAACACCGAGAGCAAGTCAGGATGAATCAGCAGAAGACCGGCGACTGCCACGGGAGTCGCACTATAAGCTGCCACTTGCAACGCCCGGCCAGAGCCGCGCTCGCCACTAAAAAGGCGAGCAAGAGCTGTCATCGAAACAGCGGACAGCACGACCCACATAATCATGCCGCCCGACGCCAGCACACCGCCGGCGGCGATGCGGCCGCCTGAAATTGCTGCTGCGGGCCCGATACCGGTCATGTTGCCGAAAAGCCAAAGACCCAGCGTCCAGCCACCGGCCGGAATCAGTGACAACACGGAGATAAAGAGCATTGCTGCGAGCGGACGCGGCGCTTCGGTGCGAACGTTTTGCCATTCCTGGTCGGGCGCCACGATGATTCGCGCTGCCCGCCGCAAAATCCAGTTCATGAGTCAACCGGCAAAACAAATAATGCGTGAGTCAGGCTACAAAAGGCGAAGGAAGGGCAATTGTCGATGAGCGCAGCTACCCAGTGCCGTCGTTGCAATCGAAAACAGGGCCGGCGCTTAACCCGCCGCCGCTGCGAAATACAGCCGGACCTTGATCGCGATCAGCACCGCTTCGATCACCAGCAGTAAAAAGAGCGCGAGAAATCCAATGTGCTGGTCGACGATGAAACGTGGCGCGAGCCAGCGCGTCGCCTTCATGATCGGAGAAGTCACCGTCTTGAGCATCGAATAGACGATGTTGGTTTCCCGGCGCGCGCCCGCCAATATGAAGAGGGCACCCTGGCCGAGCAATGCCATTAACGCAACTTCGTTGAGTCCTTTCAGGATCACCACGAGTTCAAACATCAGCGGGCACCTTCGGCGCACCGGTCGATGCATGAATCGCCGTCTGCGTCGCGTGGCTGAGATGCAGCGCCATTTTTGGATCGAACCGGTTCAAATGGGCTATGACTTCCGCGAGTTTATCTGCGCGTTTCAACGTATGGTAGGCCATGCCGAGCTCGTACCACGCATGCCCGTTCATCGGCTGCAGCGTCGCGGCATGATGGTGTGCCTCCGCCGCTTCCTCGTGACGGCCCAGGGATTCGAGCGCGAGACCCAGACCGTACCAAGCGCGGTCGAGCCTGGGATCGAGCCGTAACGCATCTTTGAAAGCCTGGATTGCCGGCGCGTATTTTTTCTGCATGTGATAAACGTAGCCGAGATCGAACAGGAGCACGGGATTGTCCGGTTCGATGCGCAGCGCCTGCAGGAACTGCTCGATCGCAAGGTCGAGCCGGCCGAGCTTCGCATTCAAAAATCCCAGCGCGCTCGCGGCGCGCACATAGGACGGATCGAGCCGCAGCGCCTGCTGCAAATCGCTGATCGCATCATCGTTGCGCTTTACGAGCGCAAGCAAACGCGACCGCTGGTAATACATCCACGGATTAAATTTCATGCCGTCGCATTCTAGCAAAGTGGCGTGTGCCTCAAAGAACAAAGCCCGCCGGAGCGGGCTTTGTTGCATCCATCGATAGTGCTGCGGTTCAGGCGGCCTGCGTGTCGATGTCGCCGCGCAGATGCGGATAACGCACGTGATCGACAAGTTCCTGGACCTGCTTCGATGGCTCGGGTGTCAGCAGGCTCACCACGATAATGGTGAGTATGCCGATAGGCACGCCAAAGACGCCCGCCGAGATCGGCGCCATGTTGAACCACTGGTTCGCAGCCACACCGCCGAAGAACGGATAGGTTTGCACCATGTAATACATGCACACCCCAAGTCCTGCGGCCATGCCGGCGATCGCGCCCCACTTGTTGGCGCGGCGCCAGAACACGCCCAGTGTCAGCGCCGGGAAAAACGCCGATGCCGCCAAGGAGAATGCCGCGCCGACTAGGAACAGGATGTCGCCCGGCTTAAGCGAAGTGACATAAGCTGCAACCAGCGCCACGACCACGAGCAGGGCTTTCGACACTGAAACGCGACGTGACGTCGAGGCCGTCGGATCAATCATCTTGTAGTAAAGGTCGTGCGACAGCGCGTTGGCGATGGTCAGTAACAGGCCGTCAGCGGTCGACAGCGCTGCTGCTAGCCCGCCTGCCGCCACCAGGCCCGACACGACATAAGGCAATCCGGCTATCTCTGGGGTTGCCAGCACGATGATGTCGCCGCCGAGCACGATCTCCGCGAGTTGCACGATGCCGTCCTTGTTCAGATCGGTGATCGACAACAGTGTTGGATCGACCTTGGCCCAACTGGCCGCCCACCTCGGCAGATCGGCGAAAGTACTGCCGACCAGGAAGTAGTAAACGTCGTATTTGGCGAGTACGGCCAGCGACGGCGCCGTGAAGTAGAGCAGGAAGATGAAGAACAGCGACCAGAACACCGACTGGCGCGCCTGTCGCACGCTGGGTGTCGTGTAGTAGCGCATCAGGATGTGTGGCAGCGCCGCCGTGCCGAACATCATGCAGAACACGATGCCGAGGAAGTTGTTGCGCGCGATGTTTTGCGCTGCTTCGTCCTTGCCCGGAAACGGTTGCGCATGCGGACGTGGCGGTGCGGCGCGCGCCGCCAGACCCTTGTCCTTATTCCACTGGGCTTTTGCGGCATCCGCGTCCTTGGGATAGGAATCGAGCGCGGATTGCGCTGCCGCGATCTGGGGTGCCGGAGCATTTTCCGTTTTCAGCTTGCTCAGGTTCTGCTCGAGATCGGCCTTGCCCTTGGCGTAGCCAGCGGCAGGGTCCTTGAGGCCCGCGTTGGCGGCATCCGCCCGCGCCTTCAAAATATTCCGGACCTCGATCTCTTTCGGATCGTTAGTAAGGACCTTCTCGCGCTCGGTTACTTTCTGCAGGACCTGGCCGTAAGCCAGCTGCGGAATAGGGTTGCCGGTATATTTGACCGACAGCCAGACGACCGGCGTCAGGTAGGCGATGATCAGAATGATGTACTGCGCGACCTGTGTCCACGTCACCGCGCGCATGCCGCCGAGGAAAGAACACACCAGGATGCCGCCGAGGCCAACGAACACGCCGACGCCGAACTCGAGGCCGGTGAAGCGGCTGGTGATCAATCCCACGCCGTAGATCTGCGCCACCACGTAGGTGAACGAGCACAGGATGGCGGCAAAGATGCCGATACTGCGGACGATGTTGCCGCCGTAACGTTCACCGAGAAAGTCGGGAATGGTGAACTGGCCGAACTTACGCAGGTAGGGCGCCAGGAACAAGGCCACCAGCACGTAACCACCGGTCCAGCCCATGACGAACGCGAGGCCGTCGAAACCGGACAGGTACAAGGTGCCGGCCATCCCGATGAACGACGCTGCACTCATCCAGTCGGCGCCGGTCGCCATGCCATTAAAGAAAGCAGGCACGCGTCGGCCCGCCACATAATATTCGGCGGGATCAACGGTGCGGCTCATGATGCCGATTCCGGCGTAGAGGGCGATGGTCGCGAACAGGAAGCAGTAACCAATCCACTGTCGTGACATGCCCATCTGCTCGGCTATCGCGAGCAGGATCAAAAAGACGATAAAACCGCCGGTGTAAAAGCTGTAATATTTTTTGAGCTGACTCTTGAATGCCTTGTGCCCCATCACGGATTCGCTCATTCGTCTTCTCCTTCATCCACGCCGTATTCAATATCGAGCTTGTTCATGTAGTGCTGGTAGATCCAGATCAGCACGACGTAAACAATCAGCGATCCCTGGGCCGACATATAAAAGCCGAGCGGGAAGCCGAGGAAGGAATACGCGTTCAACTCGCGCGCATACCAGCCTTCGACAAAGGTGACGACGAACCAGACGAATAGCAATATCGCAGTGATGACGAGATTCTTGTGCCAATACTGCTGATGCTTGGCGGTTAGCTCCATAAGACTCCTCCTTGAAGTTGGCGGCGGAAGCGATTGCTCATGCCGAAACTGCAACGCATCAACTTAATTATTATTTGCGCTTAATGATTATGAGGGAAAACCCTTAGAAAATCCTTACAAAATACTTACTTTTGGGGCTATAGCGCTGTCATAACTCGCTCTGCCGGGTTCGCAGCCGGGGCAGAAGTTGATTAAAAACAGAGCAATGATTGCTTGGCGGTATCTCGCGACCCAAGACGGAGCCCCTGTCGCCGCGGTTTTCAGGTGCCGGTAGTGCGGGGTGGTTTAGGGCAGCGGATAAGCACGCAAATGAGCTAGAAGAATTCGCGGCCGCCGCGCGCTGAGCTCAGCGACCGGCGGGGCTTAAAAAAAACCGCTGCCCGGAATCCGGACAGCGGTTTGGCTGATACGGCTACAGGTTGCGTCTAAAGGTCGACGCGCACCTTCTGGTCCTTGGTTTCCTTCAGGAACAGGGTGCCGATCACCAGGGTCATTGAAGCGACCACGATCGGATACCACAGGCCGTAATAAATATCGCCTGACGCTGCCACCATGGCGGTCGCCAGCAGCGGCAGCATGCCGCCGAACCAGCCGTTGCCGATGTGGTAGGGCAGCGACATCGACGTATAGCGGATACGCGCCGGGAAGAGTTCGACCAGGAACGCGGCGATCGGACCGTAGACCATGGTTACGTAAAGCACCATGATCACCAGTATCAGTTCCGCCATAAACCAGTTGACCTGGCTCTTGTCCGCCGAAGGCGGAAAGCCCGCTTCTTTGAGTGCCGCCGCATATTTGGGCTGGTCCCAGCCGTCAATCTGCACCTCGCCGATCTTGACCGATACGGTCTTGCCTTCTATCGCCGGCACCGACTTGAACGAAATGCCCTGCTTGGTCAGGAAGTCCTTGGCCTTGTCGCAATCGCTGAACCGCGACCACGGGCCGACGAAGATGTGGAAGGTGCAATCGGTTGCGGATACCGTGATCGGCGTTTTTGCGCTCGCGGCTTCAAGTTGCGGGTTGACGTAATGCGTCAGCGCCTTAAACAGCGGGAAGTAAGTGAGTATCGCCAGCAGACAGCCCGCCATGATGATGCCCTTGCGGCCGATCTTGTCGGAGAGCCAGCCGAAGAAGATGAAGAACGGCGTGCCGATGACGAGTGAGATCGCGATCAGGATGTAGGCGCTCTGGAAATCGAGCTTCAGCGTGATGATCAGGAAAAAGAGCGCATAAAACTGGCCGGTGTACCAGACCACGCCCTGGCCCGCAGTGGCGCCCAAGAGCGCGAGCAACACGATTTTGCCGTTGCCCCAGTTGGCGAAGCTCTCAGTCAGCGGCGCTTTGGACGTTTTGCCTTCGTTTTTGATCTTCAGAAACACCGGGGATTCATTCAGCTTCAACCGGATATAAATCGAAAATAGCAGCAGGATCAACGACACCAGGAAAGGCACGCGCCAGCCCCACTGCGCGAAATCCTTGGCGTCCATGCCTGCGCGGCAGCCCAGTATGACCATCAGCGCGAGAAAGAAACCGAGGGTCGCCGTGGTCTGGATCCAGCTCGTATCGTAACCGCGGCGATGTTCCGCTGCGTGTTCGGCGACGTAGGTGGCGGCACCGCCGTACTCGCCGCCGAGAGCGAGGCCCTGCGCCAGTCTCAGCGACACCAGCATGACAGGCGCCCACCAGCCAATGGATTCATACGTTGGCAGGAGGCCAACCGCGAAGGTTGCGGCACCCATCACTACTATCGTCACCAGGAACGTATATTTGCGCCCGACAATGTCGCCGATGCGTCCGAACAATAGTGCGCCGAACGGCCGCACCAGAAAGCCCGCCGCATAAGTCGCGAACGCGGAGAGCAGAGCTGCCGTGTCGTTGCCTTTCGGGAAAAATAGCGCCGCGAAGAATGGCGCGAGGGTCGCGTAGAGGTAGAAATCGTACCATTCGAAAACGGTGCCGAGCGAAGAAGCAAATATGACTCGCTTCTCTTCCGGCTTGAAATCGCTGGCGGATGCGGTTGATGCGCTCATTCAATTTTCTCCTGTGGTGTGCGGCAGCGATAAACGCCTCGCTGCAAAGACGCGGGGCAATATTTTTGTAATTAAGTTGGCGTGACGAATGTCACACCCCTACGCGCAATTCACGATAGCTGTCGCGTGCCAAGTTCAGCTATTAGGGATAACCCTCGGAGCCCGCGCCAGTATTGGGTTTGTAAGGCGTTTTAGTAAGGATTCCGTAAGGATGCGCCGCGCAAAACGGTGTTCCGGCGCGGAGCGAACCGCAGGCGGCAACGGCGGGCGAAGGTGCGCCCGAAGACTTTCAGTACAGGATTGCGCGCAGCGGCACGCGCGCTAACGCGCGCCGCGGGCCGGCGCGGTTTCGAGGACGAGTTGCACCAGTTCGGCGACCGAGTCGACGCCCATTTTCTGCATCACCTTGGCGCGATGCGCTTCGACCGTCTTGATGCTGATGCACAGTTCGTCGGCGATGGTCTTGTTCATCTTGCCCGCGATGACGAACTGCATGATCTCGCGCTCGCGCGCCGTCAGTTTGTCGAGCCGCGCAGCCACCGACATCCTGCGCGCCTGTTCGCGGCGTTGTGCCGCATCGAGCTTAAGCGCTTTTTCGACCAGGCTCAGGAAAGTCTGGTCATTGAACGGTTTCTCGATGAATTCGGCGGCACCCTTTTTGACCGCGCTCACCGCCATCGGCACGTCGCCGTGCCCGGTCACGAAGATGATCGGGATGCCGATCACGCGCCGCTTCAACTCGTCCTGCAGTTCAAGCCCGTTCATGCCCGGCATGCGAATGTCGAGCACCAGGCAGCCCGGCTGCTGCGGATCGTGCGCGGCGAGGAAAGCCGCCGCCGCCGGATACGCGGCGACGCGGTGACCGGCGGACTCGATCAGCCAGCACAGCGAATCGCGAAACGCCGCGTCGTCGTCGACGATGAATACCGTGGCGTCCGGATATGCGCTCATACCGCGGCCGGCAGCAGGAAAAGAAATGTGCTGCCGCCATCCGCGTTGCGGCTTGCCTGCAGGTGACCGTCGTGAAATTCGGCGACCGAGCGGCAGATGTTGAGCCCCATGCCCATGCCTTCGCGCTTGGTGGTGAAAAAAGGCGTGAACAGGTTGTCGGTCAGTTGATCCGGGATGCCGCAGCCGGAATCGCTCACTTCGATTTCTATCATGTGCCCGTCTTCGCAGCGCGACGCGATGGTCAGCCTGCGGTCGGCGGCCGGCGTATTCTGCATGGCTTCGATCGCGTTCTTCGCCAGGTTGAGAATGGCCTGTTCGAGCATGACTTTGTCGCCCAGCACGCGCGGCAGCACGGGCGCCAGTTGCAGATTCAATACGACGCTGTGTTTCTCGGCGTCAATTTCGACCATGTTCGCGATCTCGGCGATAACGTCATTGACGTTGCAGTTGGCGCGCTGCGGGTCGCGCCGGCGCACCATTTCGCGCGCGCGCTGGATGATTTTACCGGCGCGCGCCGCTTCCGCGCCGCTTTTTTCCATCGCGTCCAGCAGGTCCTGCGCGGAATATTCGCCGGACCGCAGGCGGCGCACGCACCCCATGTTGTAATTGGCGATTGCGGCCAGCGGCTGGTTCAGTTCGTGCGCGAGGGTGGAAGCCATTTCGCCGACGCTGATCAGGCGCGCGGTAAGCTGCAGTTTTTCGTTTTGCTGGCGGTTCAGTTCCTCGGTCTTTTTGTGCGCGGTGATGTCGGTCGCCACATGCAGCCTCACCTCGCGCCCGTCGATCCAGCGGATGGAGCGTGCGTGGATCAGGTACCAGCGGTTGTCCTTGAGATCGTGGATTTCGCCGGCCGCGCCGCCGGCGGGCGCGGGCCGCGGCACGAAGCGCGATTCGATCTGCCGGGCATGCGCCAGCATGTCGCCGGCGCCGAACATCGCACGGCATTTCTCATTGACGTAAAGCAGTTCGCCGTTGTCGATGCTTGCGACATAGACCGCGGCGTCGAGGCCTTCGAGCACGGTGACGAAGCGTTCATCGGCATGCGCCAGCGCCACCTGAAGCTTGCACAGCAGCAGAACGAAAATTATCCAGGTCACCAGTCGGATCAGGGCTTCCCAGACGTGATAAACCGGATGGGCGTAGACGAATCCCATCCAGTGCACCGAAATCAGCCAGGCCGCCAGCGCCAGCACCGACATCACAATACCGGGCAGGCGGCCCGCCACCCAGGTCGCAAGAAAAATCGGCGCCAGGTACAGCACGGTCAGGCTTAATTCGTAGCCCGTGACGTAGTCGCCGAGCGCAATCAGCGTGACCAGCGCGACGCAGGCTAACAGCCAGCCGCGGCGGTATTGCGCAAAAGGCAGGGTAAACGGCGCGGACACGACGGCGCTTTGTTCTCTATGGGACTAAGGTACCGTGCGGTCTAGAAACTGCCGCACTTGCTTCACCAGTTCGCCCTCGCTGCCGGCGAAGTAATGGTCGGCGCCCGCGACTTCGATTTGCGCCGAGCCCTTGAGTTTTTTCAGCAAAGATGCGCGCGCGTCCGCTCTTTGTCGAACGAGCGGGAAATCGCGCTCGCCGTAGATGTCGAGCACGGGCAGGTGCAGCTTTTCGGCTTGGGCGAAGGTGCTGGGGAAGATGCCGATCGAAATCCAGGTGGCAATACCGTGGTCGGGTGTGTTGACCAGGAAGAAATTGCTCATGTTGGAGCCCAAACTGTGCGAAGCAAGTGCAATCTTGCGGTGGCCCTTGGCGTGGAGAAACGCGACGGCCGCTTGCAACCGCTGCGCCGCATCGGGAAACAGCGCCGGGTACTCTTCCCCCAGCGCGCCGCTGGCGAGCACCGGCATCTGCACCGACAGCGTCGCGTATCCGTGGTCGGCGAGGCCCGCACGCAACGCACCGATCAGTGCCCAGTCCGGATTGACGCCAAGGCCGTGCACCACGATCACCGCGGCGCGCGCCGGTTTAGCTTCTGTATATAGCGCGAGAAATCTGTGCCCGGATTTCTGCTGCAGATAGATGGCATCGCCGACCACCAGTCCGGGCGTGATCTCGTCGGCCCAGCGCTTCTCTCGCGCGTAATCTGGCGCGACGTTTCCATCTCGCGCGTAATCTGGCGCGTTATCGGGCTGCGCCTGCGCCTGCGCCTGCGCCAGTGCAGTGACTAGCGTCAGCGCGAGCAGGAGAGTCAGGCGCATTACCGGCCTTCAAACTGCGGTTTGCACTTGGCGAGGAAAGCCGCGACGCCGGTGCGGTAATCGGCCGTGTCGAAGCACGCGTAGCCCTCGTCCCACTCGACGGCGGGAACCGGTTGAGTGACGCTCAGACGCTCGATGAATTGCTTGTGCCAGCGTGCGACCAGCGGCGCGCCGGCGGCAATGCGTGCCGCGAGCGCATACGTTTCGCGCTCGACGTCGGCGTCCGCGACGACGCGGTTGACGAGCCTTTTCTGCAGCGCTTCAGCCGCGCCGAATACGCGGCCTTCGAGCAGAATCTCCAGCGCCACGGCACGCCCGACCAGCGCCAGCACGCCTTGCAGTTCGCCGAAGCCCATCGTCAGCCCGAGGTTTTTGATCGGCACGCCGAAGCGGCTCGATTCGCCGCAGATGCGCATATCGCACATCGCGGCGACCTCGAGCCCGCCGCCGACGCACGCGCCCTGAATCAAGGCCACCACCGGATGGCGGCAGCGCGCGACCGCCTGCATGGTCGCGTGTATGAGTTCGCCGTAGACTTTGGCCTGCCGCGCGTCGGCGCGCGCGGTAGCGAATTCGCCGATGTCCGCGCCGGCGGCGAACGCGCGATCGCCCGCACCGCGCAGCACGATGCAGCGCAAGTTGTCGTCTGCCGAGACTTCTCGCATGGCCGCGCCAAGCGCTTGCCACATCGGCTTGTTGAGCGCGTTGAGCTTGGCGGGATTGTTCAGCGTTACGGTGGCAATCTCACCTTCGCGCGCGACGATCACCGGGTGCATGGCGGAGTCTGCAGGCTATGCGGCTCGATCAATCGAGCTTGATGTTGGCGGATTTGATGATGCGCGCGTATTTCTCGCTCTCGGCGCGTATATACGCGGCGAATTCCTCGGGTGTATTGCCGACTGTTTCGGCGCCCACGCCCGCGATTTTTTCCTTCGCGTCGGGCTGCCGGATCGCCTTCACCATTTCGACGTTGAGCTTGTGCACGATATCCTTGCTCACCGCCGCCGGGACTACGATGCCCCACCAGGTGCTCATGTCGAAACCCTTGACGCCCGCTTCCTCGACGGTCGGCATATCCGGCAGCAGCGAAAAGCGTTTCGCCGAGGTGACGGCGAGTGCGCGCAGCTTACCCTGACGCACGTGATTGATGACTGGCGGCACCGCATCGAAATCGAGATGGACCTGGCCCGAAATCAAGTCGACGATCGACTGGCCGCTGCCCTTGTACGGGATGTGCAGCATGTCGACCTTGGCCTGCAATTTGAAAAGCTCTCCGGCAAGGTGCTGCACAGTTCCCGAGCCGGGCGAAGCGTATTGCAGCTGGCCGGGACGCGCTTTCGCGAGCGCGATGAGTTCCTTCACGTTTCGCGCGGGCAGCGACGGATGCACCACCAGGAGGTTGGGGCCGATCGCGGACAGCGAGACCGGTGCAAAATCTTTTTGCGCATCGTACGGCAGCTTGACCAGCGAGGGCAGGATGGAGATCGCAGCGATGTGCGCCATCATGATTGTGTAACCGTCGGGCGCGGCCTTAGACACGAGTTCCGCCGCGAGCTGGCCGCTCGCGCCGCCCCGATTGTCGACGATGATTTGCTGGCCCAGCGCCTCGCCCAGTTTTTGCGCGACGAGGCGACCGATGATGTCGGTGCCGCCGCCCGGCGGAAATCCGACCAGCATGCGAATCGGCTTGGTCGGATAGCTTTGTGCCAGTGCCCCGGCTGCCGCGAACAGCAGGCCAAGCGCCGTGAAGCAGTGCAATTTCGTTTTCACTAGTATTCCTTCAGGATTGCCGAATCGGGTGGATTAGTCGAGTTGCACGTTGGCGGCCTTGACTAGTTTCGTATATTTCGCGATTTCGGTCTTGATGAAAGCGTCGAACGCTTCGGGCGTGCCGCCGCCAATCTCCGTGCCGACGTCGACCAGACGCTTGCGCACGCCGGGGTCCTGCAAAGCCTTGTTGATGTCGGCGCTCACCTTGTTGATGATATCGCGCGGCACCCCCGCCGGCGCGACAATGCCGTACCAGTTCGTCATCGCGAAACCCTTGAGTCCCGTTTCGTCGAGCGTCGGAATGTCGGGCAGCTGCGACGCGCGTTTGGGCGTGGTGACGGCGAGCGCGCGCAGGCGATTGGATCTGATGTGATCGATGACCGGCGGCATGGTATCGAAATTCATCTGCACCTGTCCTGCGACCAGATCGACGATGGCCTGACCGCTGCCTTTATACGGCACGTGGATGATTTTCACGCCGGTCAGCGTCATGAACAACTCAAGCGCCAGGTGTTGCGTGCTGCCGGTGCCCGACGAGGCGCAAGTGAGCTCGCCCGGCCGCGTCTTCGCGAGCGCGATCAGTTCCTTCACCGACCTGGTCGGCAGCGACGGGTGCACCGTCAGCACGTTGGGCACATAGCCGATATAAGTGACCGACGCAAAATCCTTGATTGCATCGTACGGCAGTTTCTTGAATAGCGTGGGCGCTATCGCATTCGAGTTGACGTGGCCCATGAGCAGCGTGTAACCGTCGGGAGCCGCTTTGGATACGAAGTCCGCGGCGATGGTGCCGGTCGCGCCGGCGCGGTTCTCGACGACGACCTGCTGGCCCCACCATTCCGAGAGTTTCTGGCCGATCACGCGGCCGACGATGTCGGTGCCACCGCCGGGCGCGAAACCTACGAGCAGGCGGATGGGTTTGGTCGGATACTGCTGCGCGAATGCGCCGGTGGCGCACAGCGCCGATGCGGCAGCGATCAGACAGGCGGCTCGATTTCTCATGCTTTTCTCCTCAGCGAAAACATTACAGGTGGCGCGCTCATTCGGCGCGTACCGCGGCTGTTTGCATGACTTTAGACCATTTTTCGAGTTCATTCCGTATGAACGACGTAAATTCCTGCGGCGTGTTGGCGACGATGTGCGCCGGTGACCGCGGGGTTTAGACGGCGACGCCCGCGGCGCGGGCTTTTTGCAGTTGGTATTCGCGCCCGGCCAGCATTTCGTCGAGAGTGCCGAACGCGTTCGTATAGTGGCCCTTGAATCCCTTCGCCTCAATGCGCTTGAACAGGTTGCCGAAATCCAGATCGCCAGCGCCGGGCTTCAGATGCTGTTCCTTGCCCAGCCGGATGCAGTCGGCAAGGCGCACTTCGCCGACGCGCGAAAAATCGATCGCGTCGATGAAACCGTCGACGCCGTCCGGCACCAGATGCGCGTGGTTGGCGGTAAATGACATGCGGAAATTCGGCGACTCGATGCGCTCGAAGTAGTACATCCATTCGGCGACGGTGTGCGCGAGATAATGCACTTCCGCGTCGGCCGGCTCGTTGTTGAGATTTTCCAGGTACAGCACCGCACCCTTGTTCTCCGCGTACTCGACCATCCGCTGCAGGCGCGCGCAGCCGGCTTCCATGCGCATCGTGACGTCGTCCGTGAAGTGATAGCCGGCATGCACCACGATCCATTGCGCGCCGAGCTTCGCATAGATGTCGATATAGCTCTTGAGGTAGGCATCGACCGCCTCGCCGACGTACGGGGAATATTCCGCGACATTGACCGCCGACAGGGTATGCAGCCCAAGCGTCACGCCGTGATCGGCGGCGAGTTGCCGCACGCGTTCGGCGCGGCGGTCGTCGAACGTGGTGACCGCATTGGCCGCAGTGTCGAGCTGGATATCGATATAACGCACTTCATTGCGCGCCGCCCACTCGATACCCTCCTCGAGCCTGACGCGGCGTCCGAGGTCGATGCCTATGCGCTCGCGCAGACCCACTCTCACTCCTCACTTTGTTTTGACTGCCGGCGGAAATCTATCGCGCGGTGGGCAGCGTCCGCGCGTGAAACTCTACCACAGCCGCGGGCGCTGCCGTCCGGGGCCGCGCGTCACAGTTGCGGAATGCGCGCAGCGCGCACGACCTTGCCCCATTTGTCGGTTTCGGCGCGCACGTACGCGCCAAGTTCCGCGGGCGTATTGGTCCACGGCTCGACGCCCTGTGCGTCGAACCTCTGTTTCATGTCGTCCGCCGCCAACGCCCGCCGCGTGGCTTGATTGACTTTCGCAATGATGGCGGGCGGCGTGCCAAGCGGCATGAAGAGTGCATACCACGTGCTGTAATCGTAATCGGGCACACACCGGCTTCCATCAGCGTCGGCACCTCGGGTGTCGCGGGCGAGCGTTTGGCACTCGTGACGCCGAGCGCGCGCAAGCGGCCGCTTTTCACATGCGGCAGCGCCGAGGCGAACGTCGAAATCATCACTTGCACCTGCCCGCCGATCAAATCGGTGATGGCGGGCCCCGTGCCCTTGTAAGGCACATGCAGCATGTCGATCTTCAGGCGGTCGTTGAGCATTTCGCCGGCGAGATGCGTGCCCGAGCCCGCGCCGGCGGACGCATATGACAGCTTGCCGGGATTGGCGCGTGCGTAATCCGTAAATTCCCTGATCGACTTGGCGGGTATCGACGGATGGATGACGACGATATTAGGCTGCACCGCGACCATCGATACCGGCGCGAGATCGCGCACCGCATTGTAGGGCAGCGACTTGTATAGCCACGCATTGAACGCAAGGCTGATATTGCCGAGCAGCAGCGTATAGCCGTCGGGCGGTGCTTTGCACACGATATCGGTGCCGAGCGTGCTGCCGGCGCCGCCGCGATTGTCAACGACGACGGGCTCGCCCAGACCTTCATTCAGGCGCTGCGCAATCAGGCGGGCGACGATGTCGGTGCCGCCGCCGGGTGCGAACGGCACGACGAAGCGGATCGGTTTGGTCGGATAATTTTGCGCCGCCACCTCCAGCGCCGGCGTAAACGATAGCGCGAGTGCGGCAAAAAAAATTCTGACAGTGCGCATCATGCCCGCGGCCATCGTGCGCTTCTGCGTGCGTGCTGGCGGCTCAGGCAACGCTCAGCTTGGCCGCCGGTTGTTTGCCGGTCGCAGTTTTCGTCGAGACGAGATAATCCATCGCTGTGGCGGTCCCGCCTTTTTTGTGCGGCACGCCGGCGACCGCGAGCCCCATTTCGACGCCGGCGAGCGTACCTGCCAGCATCAGATCGTTGAAATCGCCGAGATGTCCGATGCGGAACACTTTGCCCGCGACCTTGCCGAGCCCGCTGCCGAGCGACATGTTGAAATTGTCGAGCACAATTTTGCGGAACTCGACTTCGTTGCGGCCTTCGGGCAGCAACACCGCCGTCAGTGCGCTCGAATATTCAGCCTGGTTCAGGCACAGGATTTCGAGTCCCCAGGCGCGCACCGCGCGGCGTGTCGCTTCCGCGTGTCGATCGTGACGCTTGAACACATTGTCGAGACCTTCTTCCAGCAGCATGTTGATGGCTTCGCGCAGACCGTAAAGCAGATTGGTCGCCGGCGTGTACGGGAAAAATCCGCTCTTGTTGGGCCCGAGCATGTCCTCCCAGCTCCAATAAGACTTCGGCAGATTGGAAGTTTTCATCGCGGCGATTGCCTTGTTGCTGACCGCATTGAACGACAGGCCCGGGGGCAGCATCAGGCCCTTTTGCGAGCCCGCGACCGTGACGTCGACACCCCATTCGTCGTGGCGGTAGTCGATCGACGCGAGCGACGAAATCGTATCGACGAGGAACAGCGCCGGATGTTTTGCGCGATCGATCGCTTTGCGCACCTCTCCGATTCGGGACGTGACGCCCGTTGACGTTTCATTGTGCACTACGCACACCGCTTTGATCGCATGCTGCTGGTCGGCGGCGAGCCGTTTTTCGATCGCCGCCGGATCAGCGCCGTGCCGCCAGTCGCCGGCAATGAATTCAGGTATGAGCCCGAGCTTGGTCGCCATCGTGTGCCACAACGTTGCGAAATGACCGGTCTCGCACATCAGCACATGGTCGCCCGCCGACAGCGTATTGACGAGCGCCGCTTCCCAGGCGCCGGTGCCCGATGCCGGAAATATCACGACCGGGGACTTGGTCTTGAACACGTGCTTCAAGCCGGCGAGCACTTCCTGGCCGAGCTTCTGAAAATCGGGTCCGCGATGATCGATGGTGGCGCTGTCGATCGCGCGCAGCACGCGATCGGGCACATTCGTCGGGCCGGGAATTTGCAGGAAATGGCGTCCGTTGATTGCAGTCATGGCGGCCTCGTCGGAAAAATCCGTAAAAACAGAGGCACGAGGTTAGTTAAGTTGCGCGGGGGCGTCAACCCGCGAATAATTGCGTTCCGATGACCTCCGCACCCATCAAGCTGCACCCCGCCCCTCACGCGAGCCCGCTCGCGCGCCGCCTCAAGCGCGAGACGCAGGGCGAAGTCCTGTTCGATGCCTATTCGCGCGGGCGTTATTCGACCGATGCATCGATTTACCAGATCGAGCCCGTCGGGGTGGTCATTCCGAAAACCGAAAGCGATGCGCAAATCGCGCTGCAGATCGCGCGCGAAGAGGGCGTGGCGGTGCTGCCCCGCGGCGGTGGCACGTCGCAATGCGGCCAGACCGTCGGCGCGGCGCTCGTGATCGACAGCAGCAAGCATTTGAACGGGATCATGGCGTTCGATCGCGAAGCGGCGACCGTATGCGTGCAGCCGGGCGTGGTGCTCGATCAGTTGAATGCATGGTTGAAACCTCACGGTTTGTGGTACCCGGTCGATGTGTCGACGAGCGCGCAGGCGACACTCGGCGGCATGGCGGGCAACAACAGCTGCGGCTCGCGCTCGATCCGCTACGGCAACATGGTGCACAACGTGCGCGCGATCGACGCGGTACTCGCCGACGGCGCCGAATTCAATTTCGGCGCCGTGCCGGCCGATCTCGCGCGGTTCGCGGCGCCGCCGGGCTATCTCGAGCTGGTAAAAAAAATCCGCGCGATCGCCGCGCGCGAAGCAGAGGAAATCGAGCACCGGTTTCCGAAAGTGCTGCGGCGCGTCGGCGGCTACAACCTCGATTCTGTCAACGGCGCCGGCCACAATATGGCGCACTTGCTGGTCGGCTCCGAGGGCACGCTCGCGTATTCGAAGCGCCTGCACCTGAATCTCGCGCCGCTGCCGAAGCACAAAACGCTCGGCATCTGCCATTTCCCGACGTTCTATCGCTCGATGGAAGCCCCGCTGCACATCGTCAAATTGAATCCGACCGCCGTCGAGCTTGTCGATCGCACGATGATCGGGCTCGCGCGCTCGAATCCCGCGTTCCGCGCGATCGTCGACCGCTGCGTGGAGGGCGATCCGGACGCGATTCTGCTCGTCGAATTTGCGGGCGACGACCAACACGAACAAATCGCGAAACTGAAACAACTCGGCGAGCTGATGGGCGAGCTCGGGCTGCCCGGCAGCGTGGTGGAAATAACCGACGCCGCGCTGCAGCGCGAGTTCTGGGAAGTGCGCAAGGCCGGGCTCAACATCATGATGTCGATGAAAGGCGACGGCAAGCCGGTGTCGTTCATCGAAGACTGCGCGGTGCCGCTCGAGCATCTCGCCGAATACACCGACCGCCTGACCCGTGTGTTCGAAAAACACGGCACGCGCGGCACCTGGTACGCGCATGCGTCGGTCGGCTGTCTGCACGTGCGGCCGATCCTCAACATGCGCGAAGACGGCGCGCGCAAAATGCGCGCGATCGCCGAAGAAGCGTCGGAGCTCGTGCGCGAATACAAGGGCGCGTATTCGGGCGAACACGGCGACGGGCTCGTGCGCTCGGAATGGATCGCGCCGATGTTCGGCCCGCGCATCACACACGCGTTTGAGGAAATCAAGGATATCTTCGATCCGCGCGCGCTCATGAATCCCGGCAAGATCGTGCGCCCGTCCAAGATGGACGACCGCACGCTCTTTCGCTATAAGCCGGATTACGCCGCGCGAAAAATTCACACGGCGCTCGACTGGTCCGAATGGGAAGGCGCCGCGCAGCATCGCGGGGACGGCTTCGTCAAAGCGGTGGAGATGTGCAACAACAACGGCCACTGCCGCAAGTTCGACGCCGGCACGATGTGTCCGTCGTTTCGCGCCACCGGCGAGGAGCAGCATCTGACGCGCGGACGCGCCAACACGTTGCGGCTCGCGCTGTCGGGGCAGTTACCGTCAACCCCGGGCGAGGATGCGTTCGTCTCGCCAGCGATGTACGAAACCATGGCGCTGTGCGTGTCGTGCAAAGGCTGCAAGCGCGAATGCCCGACCGGCGTTGACATGGCGAAAATGAAAATCGAGTTTCTGCATCATTACCGCCAACAGCATGGATTGGGATTAAGGGATCGTCTCATCGCGTACTTGCCGCGCTATGCGCCGTGGGCGGCGCGCTTCGCGTGGCTCGCGAATCTGCGCGACGCCGTGCCGGGCCTGGCGCTGCTGTCGGAAAAGTTCCTGGGCTTCAGCGCGAAACGCTCATTGCCGCGGTGGCGGAGGGATACGTTCTTTTCCACCCACCCCCATCCCGTCCTTCCCCCTGAAGGGGAAGGTGAGGATAGCGCTGCGCGTCAAAGGTTCGAAGTCGTCCTGCTCGTCGACACTTTTAACAACTATTTCGAGCCCGCCAATGCGCGCGCCGCGCTGGCCGTTCTGCGCGCCGCCGGTTATGTCGTGCACTTGCCGCGCGCGGCCGACAGTGCGCGTCCGCTGTGTTGCGGCCGCACGTTTCTCGCGTCCGGCCTGGTCGACGAAGCGCGCGCGGAAGCGCAGCGCATGATTACGGCGCTACGGCCGTTCATCGAGCGCGGCGTGCCGATAGTGGGTCTCGAGCCGTCATGCCTGCTCGGACTGCGCGACGAATTTCTGTCGATGCTGCCTGGCGCGGACAGTGCGGCGCTCGCGCTTAATGCGCTGCTGTTCGAGGAGTTCATCGTGCGCGAGTCGGACGCGGGCCGCCTCAAGTTGAAGTTGAAGGCGCTGCCGCAGAAAAAGGCGCTGGTGCATGGACATTGCCACCAGAAAGCTTTCGACGTAATGCCTTCGGTGCAAAAAGCCCTGAAACTCGTGCCCGGCCTCGAAGTGGAAGTCATCGAATCGAGCTGCTGCGGCATGGCGGGCAGTTTCGGCTACGAAGCAGGCCATTACGCGGTGTCGATGAAAATGGCGGAGGCGAGCCTGTTGCCCAAGGTGCGCGCGGCCGCGGCCGATACGCTGATTGTCGCCGACGGCACAAGCTGCCGCCATCAGATCCATGACGGCGCGCAACGCGACGCGCTGCACGTTGCGCGCGTGCTGGAGCAAGCGCTGGCTTAATAATACCCGTTACTCTTAACCCCGCGCTTGACAGCGCCGCAGCCAGTCAATAGCCTGCGCAAACTTTGCCCTGACGAAAGCCGCGCCCATGAGCGCAGTGCTGCAATCCCCCGGAGGAGTAGCCGCGAGTCCCGCTGCCAGCCCATGGCTGCTGGAGGTCGAAGACCTGCACGTTCACTTCGTGACATCGCGCGGCGTCGTGCGCGCGGTCGAAGGCATTTCCTACAAGGTCAAAGCCGGCGAAGTCGTCGCGCTCGTCGGCGAATCCGGGTGCGGAAAATCGGTCTCGTCGCTCGCGATCATGCGCTTGCTCGCGAAGCCCGCGGGGCGCATCGTCGGCGGCCGCGTGATGTTCCAGGGGCGCGATCTGCTGAAGCTCTCCGAAGATCAGATGCGCGAAATTCGCGGCCGCGACATCGCGATGATCTTCCAGGAGCCGATGACGTCGCTGAACCCGGTATTGACGATCGGCTTCCAGATCATGGAGCCGCTGCAAATTCATCTTGGCATGAACGAGACCGCCGCGCGCGCGCGCGCGCTCGAACTTTTGAAGCTGGTCGGCATTCCCGATCCGGACCGCCGGCTCGACCAGTATCCGCACCAGTTTTCGGGCGGCATGCGCCAGCGCGTGATGATCGCGATCGGCCTGTCGTGCAACCCGAAACTCCTGATCGCCGACGAGCCGACGACCGCGCTCGACGTGACGATCCAGGCGCAGATACTCAAGTTGATGAAAGACCTGTCGCGCGAACTGGGCATCGCGCTCGTCATCATTACGCACAATCTGGGTGTGGTCGCGCGCTACGCCGACCGCGTCAACGTCATGTATTCGGCGCGCATCGCCGAACAGGGCGCCGCGCGGGCGATTTTCGCGCGGCCCTTGCATCCTTATACGGCCGGGTTGCTGCGCTCGGTGCCGCGCCTCGACCAGCCGCGCGGGCGCAAGCTCGAAACCATCGACGGCATGCCGCCGAACCTGCTCGACCCACCCGTGGGCTGCCGGTTCGCGCCGCGCTGTCCGGCGCGGCTTGAAGTATGCACCGCCGGCGCGCCGCCGCTCGTCGAAGTCGAGGCCGCGCACTGGACCGCGTGCGTGCGCGGTGCGGAAATGGCGCAAGTCGGCGCGGTCGGCCTGGGTCTGCAGAGCGCGAATCCGCAGCCGCCCACGCCGAAGGTCATCGACGCGGGCGCACCATTGCTGCAAGTGGAGGATTTGCGTACGTACTTCGACGTATCCGCCGGCATGCGGCTCTTGAAGTCGACGCACGCGGTGGTGCGTGCAGTCGATGGTTTATCGTTCGCCATCCGGCGCGGCGAAACCGTCGGCCTGGTCGGCGAATCGGGCTGCGGCAAAACGACCGTCGGGCGCACGCTGTTAAGGCTCGAAAACCCGACGGCGGGTCGCGTCATATACGACGGCGCCGATGTCACGCACGCGCAAGGCGAGCAGCTGAAGCGCTATCGGCGCCAGGTGCAGGTCATCTTCCAGGATCCGTACAGCTCGCTCAATCCGCGCATGACCATCGGCCAGGTCATCGCCGAGCCGATGCTCGTCTATAAGCTCGAGCCCGACCGCCAGTCGGCCGCGCGCAAGGTTGCGCAGTTGCTTACCCAGGTCGGCCTTTACGATTACATGGCCGAGCGCTATCCGCACGAATTGTCCGGCGGCCAGCGCCAGCGCGTCGGCATCGCGCGCGCACTCGCGATGCAGCCGTCGCTGATCGTCTGCGACGAGCCGGTGTCGGCGCTCGACGTGTCGATCCAGGCGCAGATCATGAACCTGCTCGAAGACCTGCAGCGCGAGTTCAAGCTCACGTATCTGTTCATCGCGCACGATCTCGCGGTGGTGCGCCACATCTCCGATCGCGTGATCGTGATGTATCTGGGCAAAGTCATGGAAATCGCCGTCCGCGACGCGCTTTACAGCGATCCGTTGCATCCCTACACTAAGGCGCTGCTCGACGCCGTGCCGATCCCCGATCCGGCGCGCGAAGCGAACCGCGCCTATCACGTGTTGAGCGGCGAAGTGCCGAGTCCGCTGAATCCGCCGCGCGGCTGTGTTTTTCATACGCGCTGTCCGCTGGCGAGCGAGGAATGCAAAGCGGTGGTCCCGGAGCTGCGCGAAATAAAGCCCGGCCATTTCGCCGCCTGCATCAAAATATAAAGCTGCATTTTATAAATGCTGGAGGAGAGTCGGGATGAATACAATACGTTGGTGGGCGGGTTGCGCGGGGTGCCTGTTTGCATTGGCCGGTATCGCGGCCGAGACGCCGGTCGCGGGCGGATTGCTCAAGTTCGCGGTCGGCGCCGAGCCGCCGAATTACGATTGCCACGCGCAATCGTCGTTTGCGTTCATTCATCCGGTGCGTCCGCATTATTCGACCCTGCTGAAGTTTGACACCGCGCAGTACCCGAAAATCGTCGGCGACGTGGCCGAGTCGTGGACGGCGGCCAAAGACGGGTTGACTTACACGTTCAAGTTGAAGAAGGGGGTCAAGTTTCACGATGGCACTATCCTGTCGTCGGAAGACATCAAGGCGACGTACGAGCGCATCCGCAAGCCGCCCAAGGGCGTGTTGTCGTTGCGCGAAGAGGGTTACGCCGACATCACCACGATCGAAACGCCCGACCCGCTGACGGTTGTGTTCCGGCTTAAAAAGCCCAATGCGTCGATGCTGTCGAACTTCGCGAGCCCGTGGGATTGCATCTATAGCGCGGCCAAACTGAAAACCGATCCGCGCTGGCCCGAGCGCAACGTAATGGGCACGGGCCCGTTCACGTTCGTCGAGCACGTCGCCGGTTCGCACTGGAGCGGCCGCCGCTTCGAAGGCTACTTTGAGAAAGGCAAACCGCATTTGAACGGTTTTCTCGCTCTCTTCATAGCCGGCGCGCCCATGGTCAACGCGCTCGCGGCCGGTGAAATCATGGCTGAATTTCGCGGCCATTCGCCGGCCGACCGCGACCGGCTGGTCAAGGCACTCGGCGACAAGGCAGTCGTGCAGGAGTCGCCGTGGGTGTGCAGCCTGGTCGTGACCTTCAACACGAAGAAGAAGCCGTTCGACGACCCGCGCGTGCGCAAGGCGTTGTCGCTCGGCATCGATCGCTGGGGCGGCGCGCAGGCGCTGCAGAGAATCGCGCTGGTGCGCCACGTCGGCGGCCTCCTGCGGCCCGGCTACGAGCTCGCGACGCCGGAGGCCGAACTGCTCAAGCTGCCCGGCTTCGCGAAAGACATCAACGCGTCGCGCGCCGAGGCAAAAAAGCTGCTGGCAGACGCGGGCCAGTCCAACCTTACTTTCACGCTGACGAACCGCAATGTCGCGATGCCGTATACGCCGGTCGGCGTGTTCCTGATCGATCAGTGGCGCCAGCTCGGCATCAACGTCAAGCACGAGCAGCTCGAGACCAAGCTGTATCTCGCCGCCCAGCAGAAAGACAATGCGACGTTCGATGCCGCGCTCGACTTCAATTGTGATTACATGGACGAGCCCAATCTGCAGCTGCAGAAATTCCTGTCGCACGACAAATCGGCGATCAACTATGCGGGCCAGACCGATCGCGCGCTCGACGAGCTGTACGACAAGCAGTCGGGGGAGCTCGACAAGAAAAAACGCATGGCGCTGTTGCGCGAGTTCGAAAAGCGCGCGCTCGATCAGGCGTATACGATTCCGACCATCTGGTGGCACCGCATCATCGTGCTCAATCAGAAATTGAAGGGCTGGCACATCACGCCATCGCATTACGTGGGCCAGGACCTGGCCGATGTGTGGTTGCAGCAGTAAGGGCGTGAGGCGTGAGGCGTTAGGGGTGAGGCGGGAAGAGCTCCGAACGCCTCACGCCTAACGCCTAACGCCTGACACAACCACATGCTCCGCTACCTCATACATCGCGCGCTCTTGATGATCCCGACGCTGTTGGGCGTCGCGATCCTCGTTTTCTTCATGCTGCGGCTGATGCCGGGCGATCCGGTGCAGATGATGTTGGACGGCGCCAACGTGTCGAAGGAGGTCGTCGACGCGGAGCGCGCGCGCCTGGGTCTCGACCAGCCGATCTATTTGCAGTTCGTGAAATGGCTCGGCAGCGCATTGACCGGCGACTTCGGCTATTCGATCTGGACCGGCAAGCCGGTGCTGCACGAAATCGCGATCCGGCTCGAGTTGTCGCTGGAGGTCGCCGTGCTCGCGACGATACTGGCGGTCGCGCTCGCGCTGCCGCTCGGCACCTTGTCCGCGATATTTAAAGATACCTGGATCGACCATACGATCCGCGTGTTCTCGATCGCGGGACTTGCGGTCCCGTCGTTCTGGCTCGGCATGATCATCATCCTCGGCCTGTTGACGATGTTCTCGTGGATCCCGCCGCTCACGTTCACGCCCTTCATGCAGGACCCGAAGGCGAACCTGCTGCAGCTCATCTGGCCCGCGCTCGCGGTCGGCTACCGTTATTCGGCGGTGTCGACGCGCATGATGCGATCGAGCATTCTCGAAGTGCTGCAGGAAGACTATATTCGCACCGCGCGCGCGAAGGGCGTCTACGAGCGCCTGGTGATATCGCGGCACGCGCTGCGCAACGCGCTTTTGCCGGTAATTACCGTCATCGGCCTGGAGTTTGCGTTCCTGATCGGCGGCCTCGTGGTGACCGAGCAGGTCTTCAATCTGAACGGCATTGGCAAGTTGTTCGTGCAGGCGATCGCACGCGGCGACTACACGCTCTTGCAGGCGCTCGTATTGCTTGTATCCGTCGTGTTCGTGCTCGTTAACTTCGTGATCGACATGCTGTACGCGGTATTCGACCCGCGCATCCGGTACCGCTGAACAGACCATGTCCGCGACAGTCCCCGTCCTCAGCTACGCGTTGCCCGCACGCCGTCATCCGGTCGTGCAGTTCATCTTGCATCAGCCGCTGGGCGCAGGCGGCCTTTTGTTCATCGTGATCATGGCGCTCGCGGCGATTTTCGCCCCATGGGTCACGCCGTACGATCCACTGACGGTCGACTACGCTGGGATGCTCGCGGCGCCGTCGTGGCAGCATTGGATGGGCACCGATTCGTTCGGCCGCGACGTGTTTACGCGCGTCATCTACGGTGCGCGCACGGCGCTGGCGGTCGGTTTTCTCGCGTCGCTGGTCGGCTCGACTGCGGGCGCCGTGATCGGCGTCGTGTCCGCGTACTTCGGCGGTAAAATCGACATGGTTATACAGGGTGCGATGGACATCCTGCTGTCGTTTCCGATCATCGTGCTGGCGCTCACCGTGGTCGCGATGCTCGGCCAGAACATCGTGTTCGGCGTCGACGTCAATCTGATCATCGCTATCAGCATTCCGATGGTGCCGCGCGTCGGCCGCGTGGTGCGCGCGTCCGCGCTCGCGATCCGCGAACTGCCGTACATCGACGCCGCGCGCGCGGCCGGGTTCACCAATACGCGCATTATTTTCCGCCACATGGTGCCCAACGTCGTCGCGCCGTATTTGATCATGCTGACCGCCTACGTCGCGCAGGCCATCCTGTCCGAAGCGTCGCTGTCGTTTTTGGGACTCGGGGTGACCGAGCCGACGGCGTCGTGGGGCCTGATGTTGTCGGGCGCGGCCGCCGACTTTTACCAGCAGGCGCCGTGGATGATCATCTTCCCCGGCCTGGCGATCAGCCTGGCGGTATTTGCTTTCAATCTCTTCGGCGACAGCCTGCGCGACTGGCTCGATCCGAAGATAAAGATTTGAAGGCGTGAAGGCGTGAAGGCGTGAAGGGGTGAGGGGGTGAATGAGTGAAAGAGTGAAGGAGTAAAATTCACGCCTTCACTCTTTCACGCCTTCACTCATTCACTCATTCACTCATTCAGACCACTACAATGACCACAATCGACGAAATCCGTAGCACAACCCGGCTCCTCATGTTCGACCAGTACGGCACCGTCGTCGACATGCAGGGCGGCCTGATCGAAGTGGCGACGCCTTATCTCAAAAGCAAAGGCTGGAGCGGCCGCCCGGATGCGTTCGTCACGTGGTGGCGGCGTACGCACTTCGAGAACTCGATGATCGACGCCCTTTTGCAGCGCGAGCACATCTCGTACCGTCGCATCGGCGAAATCTCGGTCGATTACACGCTGGAGCGCGCGGGCATACCGCACACTGACGAAGAGGTCAGTTACCTCGTCGCGCAAATCGAAAAGCTCAAGTGTTTTCCCGACGTGCCGGCAGGCATGCTGACTCTGCACAAGCGCTACAAGCTGGCGGTGCTGTCCAACGGCGATCCCGATATGCTCGAAGCCGCGCGGCCGTACCACGGCATTGCGTTCGACCACATTATTTCGGTCGCGACCGCCAAATCTTTCAAGCCTCACGCCGCGACCTATACGAAGGCGGCGGAAATCGTCGGCCTGGCGCCGGACCAGATATTGTTTGTGGCGAACCACGCGTTCGACTGCATAGGCGCCAAAGCCGCCGGCATGCGCACGGCCTTCATCGACCGCCGCAAGCGGCCGTTCGGCAAATGGCCTTACCAGCCGGATTTGATCGTCAGCGACTTCAAGGAGTTTGCGCAAGCGTTCGCCTGACCGCTGGCGGCGGTCAAACCTTGCGCGCGTACCTGCGCACGCGCGCCTCGTCGACGTCGACGCCGAGGCCGGTGCCTGCCGGCACTTCGGCATGGCCGTCGATGACTTTTACCGGCGCGCGTACTATGTCGTCGGCAAGATACTGGTTCGCCAGGCTGACGCCCCACTCGACCGCCGGCACTGCCGCGGCCAGGTGCATCATCGCCGCCGCCGCAATGCCGGACTCCGCGACTTTGCACGCGAGATTCACTTTCATGTCGAGCTTCTCGCACAACTTCGCCGCGAGGATCACGCCGTTAAGGCCGCCGAGCTTGATGGTTTTCAGGCTGCAGCCGCGCGCGGCCTGCATGTCGTGATGGCGGATGAGGTCATCGATGCCATGCAGCCCCTCGTCGAAACCCAGCGGAATGCGCGTGGCGGCGGCGATTTTCGCCATGCCCTCGACGTCGTGCCCCGCGATGGGCTGCTCGAAGAAGTCGAGCGCTGCGCCGTCAACCGCCCTGACGTAGGCGAGCGCCTGGTCGACGCTGTAACCCTGGTTGGCGTCGGCCGAGATCAGCAGTCCATTGCCGAGTGCCTCGCATACACTGCGCGTGCGCGCAGCGTCGGCCAGCGGGTCGCCGATGCCGACTTTGACTTTGAACGCGATAAAACCGGCGGCTTGCTTGCTGCGTGCTTCGGCAATATCGCCTTCGACACTGCCCGTGCCGAGCAGCCACAGCACTGGCACGCGCGAACGCTTTTTGCCGCCCAGCAATTCATGAACCGGTTTGGCCAGCGTTTTGCCGAGTGCGTCGTGCAACGCCATTTCAACCGCGGATTTCGCCGACTGGTTGGAATACATGAGCCGGTCCATGCGCGCGCTGATCGCACCGATGTCGCCGGCGTCGGCATCGAGCAGCGCCGGCGCCATGTGGCGGATCGCTGCCATCATGCTCTCGACAGTTTCGCCGGTCATCAACGGGGCCGATGCTGCCTCCCCCCAGCCGACATGGCCGTTCTCGAGCTCAACCCTGACCAATACGTTGTCGGCGGCCGCGATCAGCACGCCGGCCATTTTCATCGGCTTCAACATCGGCAGGCTGACCGCGATCGCCTCGATGCGCTTGATTTTCGCGCGCGCGGTCGCGCGCGTCGGATGCACGGGTGTGGCGATGGTCGTCATGGCGCAGGATTGCAGGGGCGGGAAACTATTTGGTTTCTTCGAGGCGCCCGATGGCTTTTACCGCCACCGCCATGCGCTTGTAATCGGCGTCGAAAAACTTCCTGAATTCCGGCGCGTCGCGATAATCGATCGCGACCTGCGACTTGGTCATCGCATCGCGGAACAGCGGATCGGCGACCGCCTTCCTGATGACATCGCGCAACTTCGTCATCGTCGCTTCGGGCACGCCCGCGGCCGTAAACAGGCCGACCCACAGATAGGCTTCGACGTCGTACCCGGCCTCCTTCATCGTCGGCACGTCGGGCAGCGAAGGCGAGCGCTTCACGTCAGTGAGCCCCAGGGGACGCAGCTTGCCCGATTTTAAATGCGGGAAAACCGCGGCGAGTCCACCGGCATGAATGTCCACATGGCCGCCCAGGAGCTGGATCAGCGCCGGCCCGCCGCCGGTGGTCGGCACGTGGCGCATTTTGATGCCTGCCGCATCGAGGAACATTGCAGTCGGCACATGGGTGATGCCATAGGGGCCCGAAGACGAGAAAGACATCGTGCCCTGTTTCGCCTTGGCGGCAGCCACCAGTTCCTTGACCGTCTTGACCGGATTCTCGGATTGCACGCAGAACGCCAGCGGGTCGGCACTCATTAGCGCGACGGGCACGATCTGGTCGAGCGTATACGGAGACTGGATGCCGAACAATTTATCCTTCTCGGTCGCGAGGTAGAGGTTCGGCGTGGTCACCAGAACGTTATAGCCGTCGGGCGGCTGATTCGCGACGAACGCTGTGCCTGCCGCCGCGGTGCCGCCGGGTTTGTTTAATACCGGCGCCGGCTGCTTGTAGAGTTTTTCGATCACCGCGCCGAGCGGCTGCGCGTGGATCTGGTTCATGCCGCCGGGCGGATTCGGCACGATCAGGTTGATCGCGCGCGCGGGATAATCCTGGGCGAGCGCGGCTGTCGAGACGAGAGCGAACGCCAGGGCGGACACGGAATGGTGCATGATTTCTCCTCGATGAGCATGGATCGGCGCGGACATTCGACTGAACACGCGCTGCGACCGAGCGCGCACCGTAACGCCAAGGTTTCCCCCTGTCAACCGCGGGGCGGCGCGCCGGTTGGCAATCGGCAGGTACTCCGTTAGCCTTACCGCCTTTCCAGCGCCGCACCCTTCAAGGAAGAACCATGTTCAACCCGTTCCAGCCTTTGCAAATGATCAAGACCGAAGTCTTCATGACGATGCCGGCGAAGTTTCGCAAGAAGTCGCGCTCCGCGTGGTCGGACCCCAACCGCCAGGGCGCCGAAGTCGAATGTTTTCTCGAAGGCCCGTCGTTCGATCGCGAAGGCAACCTGTGGTTTGTCGACATTCCGTTCGGGCGCATTTTCCGCATCACACCCAAAAAAGACTGGGAGCTGGTCACCCAGTACGACGGCTGGCCGAACGGGCTGAAGATCCACAAGGACGGCCGCATTTTCATTTGCGATTACAAGGAAGGTTTGCTCGTGCTCGACCCCAAAACCGGCAAGCTCGAAACCGTGTTGCGCACCGCGTTCAGCGAAGGCTTCAAAGGACTCAACGATTTGCACTTCGCCGCCAACGGCGACCTCTATTTCACCGATCAGGGCCAGACCGGCATCGCGGACCCGACCGGGCGCGTCTACCGCCTCGATACGAAGGGCCGGCTCGACCGCCTGTGCGACAACGTGCCGAGCCCGAACGGCATCACGCTGTCGACGACCGACAAGCATGTGTACGTGGGGGTCACGCGCGCGCAACAGATCTGGCGGCTGCCGTTGATGGCGGACGGCACGATCTCCAAGACCGGCGTCGCGGTGCAATTGTCGGGCGGCGTCGGCGGCCCCGACGGCATCGAGATGGATGCCGAAAACGGGCTGCTCGTGTGCCAGCTCGGCGTCGGCATCTGGCGCTTCGACAGCAACATGCTGCCGACCCACCTGATTTACTCCGCAGACCACAAGCACCATCACCTCGCGAACATCGCGTGCGGCGGGCCCGATAACAAGACGCTGTACATCACCGAATCGCTGTCGGGCGATATCCTGACGGCGAAGCTGCCGGTTGCAGGCAAGAAACTGTTCGCGCATCAATAGCCGCGGTCCGGTTTAGCTGATGCAATCCGCCGCATTCCGCACCGGCGTGCGGGAATCGTTCGGTGTGCCGGGCGCCGTGCTCGCCGCCACCTACATCGGATTCGGCGCGCTCGCGTTTTCGAGCGGCATCCCGGTGTGGATCGTCATTGTATCGACGATCACGATCTGGGCGCTGCCGGGTCAACTCGTGATGGTCGATATGTGGCAAATCGGCGCGCCGATAATCGCGATCGTGCTCGCCGTGATGCTGACCAATGCACGCTTCCTGCCGATGACCGTCACGCTGATGCCGGTGATCCGCGACCCCCGCCATCGCCCGTGGGTGTACTACCTGGCGGCGCAGTGCGTGGCCATGAGTTCATGGATCATCTGCATGCGGCGCGGTCCCGAGCTGCCTGCACCGGACCGCGTCGCCTATTTATGTGGATTGGCGGTCGGTTTCATCTCGATCGGCGCCTGCGCGGGCACCGTCGGCTATTACATTGCAGGGTCCATCCCGCCGGTGGCGCAGATCGGCATGGTGTTTCTGGCGCCCGTTTACTTTGTCGTGTTTCTGATCGTCGAGGTGCGCACGCGGCTGGTCGCGGTCGCGCTGGCGTGCGGCGGTATCGCGGGTCCGCTGTTATATCTGGTCACCCCGCAATGGAGCGTGCTGCTGGCCGGCTTCATCGGCGGCACGCTGGCCTTCGCGATCCATAAGGTTCCGGGGCGCGCGCGTGCCTGATATCTGGGTCCTGCTCCTGCTGTGCGCGCTCGGCACTTACGCGTGGCGCGGGTTGGGGGTGCTGCTTTCGGGGCGCATCTCGGTGCATGGCGACTTGTTCACGTGGGTGACCTGCGTCACGTACGCGATGATTGCGGGACTGGTGATGCGCATCGTCGTGATGCCGAGCGGATTGCTCGCTACCAGCCTGGCATGGCACCGCGTGCTCGCGTGCTTGCTGGGGCTCGCCGCCTACTATCTGGGCCGGCGCAATCTGCTCGTGGCGGTCGCCGTCGGCGCGGGGTCGCTGATCCTGTTGAATTACCTGCGGTAGCCGGCACGCCGCCGGCTACCGTACAATGTCTTTTTCGGAAAATCTTCTTGGCATCCATCGACGTCACGCGCGACCACGACATCGCTACCGTCGCCCTCGCCAATCCCGGCAAGCTCAACGCGCTGACGATCGCGATGTGGCGCGAGCTCGCGCGGGCGTTGCGCGAGCTGTCCGCGGACGACTCGTTACGCTGCATCGTGCTGCGGGGCGCGGGGAATCAGGCGTTTGCCGCGGGCGCCGACCTCGAGGAATTCGTCACTGAGCGCGCCACGCTCGCGCAGGCGAAAACCTACCACCATGACTATGTGAACGGCGTGTTGAAGGCGGTCGGCGAATGCCGGCATCCGACAGTGGCGATGATCCAGGGCGCATGCGTCGGCGGCGGCCTGGAGATTGCATGCAATTGCGATTTGCGGATTGCCGGCGAGTCGGCGCGCTTCGGTGTGCCGATCAACCGGCTCGGATTCGCAATCGCGTACGACGAGCTCGCCGGCTTGCTCGCGCTCGCGGGACGCGCGGTCGCGGCGGAGATCCTGCTCGAGGGCCGGGTGTGGACCGCCGACGAAGCGTATGCCAAAGGCCTACTCACGCGCGTCGTGCCTGACCACGAGGTCGAACGCGAAGCTTATGCGACCGCGCGCCGGATCGCCGATGGTGCGCCGCTGGTCGCGCGCTGGCACAAGCAATTCATCCGGCGCCTGACGGTCAGCGCGCCGCCGTTGAGCGGCGCCGAAATTGACGCGAATTTCGATTACCTCAAGACCGACGACTATCGAACCGGCATAGACGCATTTATCACCAAGAAAAAGCCGAAGTTTGTCGGACGGTGATACGACTGCCGCATGAAAACCGCCCTGCATGAAATACACCCGCTACGTGCGGTGGTTTCAATGAACGCCCGCGGCAAAACGTGATCCTCGGCGGGCTGTTCACACGGCGCGGTGGACCAAAATCGCCCGGCATGAAAGACATTCTGCATCTCTGCCGCCGGCTACTGTCGGAGGCGGGTGCCGCCAACAGCGCGGCGATCGCGGCGCAACTCATCCAGCGCTACGCCGAGATCGGGCCGGAGTCCCGCCTCTCTTTCTTCGGGTTTCTCGATTCCGCGCTCGGCGTCGATCGCGAGCGCCTGCGCTCCGCGGCGCGGGCATACGCCGACGAACCCGAGGCGAAACAACTGGGCGAACTGCAACGCGCGTCGGAGCCGCCGCGGCAGGAGTTGTTGCGGCGAATCAACCGGGCGCCCGGCGGCGTTGCCGCGATCGTCACCATGCGCCGCGACTTGTTGAAGGCGCAGCGCGATCACCCCGAACTGCGCGCCGTCGACGCCGATTTCAGTCACCTGCTTGGTTCGTGGTTCAACCCCGGCTTCCTGAATCTTCAGCAGGTGGACTGGAATGCGCCTGCCGCGATGCTCGAGAAAATCGTTCGGCACGAGGCGGTGCACCAGATACGCGGCTGGAACGATCTCAGGCGGCGGCTTCAGTCGGATCGCCGCTGTTTCGCGTTCGTCCATCCGCAGCTTCCCGGCGAGCCGCTGATTTTCGTCGAAGTGGCGCTGGTCAATGCCATGCCGCAATCGATCGCGCAACTGATCGGCATCGGGGCGCAAGGCCAGTCGGCGGGCCGCTTGCGCGTCGCGGTGTTTTACTCGATCAGCAACTGCGAGCCCGGACTCAGAGGGGTATCGCTCGGAAACTTCCTGATCAAGCGCGTCGCCAAGCAGTTGCAGTCAGAGATCAGTACTCTCAGGATATTCTGCACGCTGTCGCCGGTTCCGGGGCTGCGCAGCTGGCTTACCAGGTTTGACGGCGGCAAGCGTCCCGAGGGTTGGCCCGCGCCGGCCCACGAGCAGATCACGGCTGCCGTCGAGACGCTACACAAACGATTTGGGCGGGACCTCGCCGCGCTGGCCACGGCGGTGAGCGAAGGCACGTTGAGCGCAGGCGACAGGGCGCGCCTTGTGCAATGCGCCGCGGCATATCTCGTGCGCGAGACCGTCACCGAGCGCGGCGATGCGGTGGCACGCTTCCACCTGGACAACGGGGCACGGCTCGAGCGCGTCAACGTCAGCGCCGACCTCTCCGCGAAGGGTTTGCGGGATTCCTTCGGCGTTATGGTAAATTACCTCTACGATCTCGCGGCAGTCGAGGCGAACCACGAGCGTTTCGTTCACGGCGAAGTCGTTGCCAGTCGCCAGGTGGCAGCGCTGTGCTGACAAATTCTTTTATTGTCGCCGCCTATAAAAACCACTGGCTACGGAGGAGCGTTGCATGAAAACTGTATCAGCAATCGGTCTGATCGCGGGTTGCCTGCTCGCGTTACACGCCGCGGCGCAGGACTGGCCGGCCAAGCCCCTGACCATTATCGTACCTTTTCCCGCCGGCGGCGGCACCGATGCCTTTGCGCGGCCGCTTTCCGCATTGCTTACCCAGCAGCTCGGCAAACAGGTGGTGATCGACAACCGCGGCGGCGCTGGCGGCACGCTGGGAGCCACTATTGCCGCGCGCGCGCCGCGCGACGGTTACACCTATTTCATGGGTGCCGTGCACCACGCGATTGCGCCGAGCGTCTACAAGAAACTCGATTACGACATCGAGAAGGATTTCGCGCCGCTCGTGGTCGTCGCCGTGGTGCCGCAGGTCATCGTGGTCAGCCCCAAGCGCGTCAAGGCGACCGATCTGCAGAGTTTTATTGCGCTCGCCAAGAAGAATCCGGGCAAGCTCAACTACGCGTCCGCCGGTAACGGGACGTCGCATCATCTCGCGGGAGAACTTTTCAAGATCGCTGCCGGCATCGATCTCGCGCATGTCCCGTATAAAGGCGCCGGTCCGGCGCTGCAGGACCTGATCGGCGGCCAGGTCGACGTCCTGTTCGACGGGCTGGGTTCCTCGGCACAACACATCAAGAGCGGCTTTATCAGACCACTAGCGGTCGCCGCGAAATCGCGGGCCGCTGCGTTTCCAAACGTTCCCACAGCCGCTGAAGCGGGCGTCAAAGGTTACGAAGTCGCGACCTGGTATGCGCTGTGGGCCAGCGCCGGCGCCCCCCCTGCCGTCACCGATCGCATGGTGGCCGAGATCGGGAAGGCGCTCGCCGCGCCTGAAGTCAGGGATATCTGGCAATCCCAAGGTGCGGCGCCAGGTGCCGCGAACCCCAAGGAGATGGCGGCATTCCTGGCCGCCGAAATCGCGCGCTGGGCGAAGGTCGCGAAGAGCGCCAACATACAGCTCGACTGACGGAGCCAGCGATGCCGGGGCCGTTGTCGCATATCAAGGTGCTCGATCTCTCCCGCGTGCTCGCCGCACCGTGGGCCGCGCAGAATCTCGCCGACCTCGGCGCCGACGTAATCAAAGTGGAACGCCCAGGGAAAGGCGACGACTCGCGTTCCTACGCCCCGCCATTTCTCAAGGATGCCGACGGCAAGGAGACGCGGGAGTCCGCCTACTTCTGCGCCGCGAATCGCGGCAAGAAATCCATTACCGTGAATCTCTCCAAACCCGCGGGCCAGCAGCTCGTGCGTGAATTGGCGACAAATTGCGACGTGCTGATCGAGAATTACAAAGTCGGCGATCTCGCGCGCTACGGCCTCGGATACGAGGACATCAAGGCGTTCAACCCGGGCATCATCTACTGCTCCGTGACAGGCTTCGGCCAGACCGGACCCGACAAGGACCGGCCGGGCTATGATTTCATGGCGCAGGGCATGGGCGGACTCATGAGTATCACCGGCGAGCGTGACGACCTGCCGGGTGGCGGACCGCAGCGGGTTGGCGTGCCGATCATCGATCTGACGACCGGTATGTACGCGACGATCGCGATTTGCGCGGCGATTGCCCATCGCGCGGTGACCGGCAAAGGGCAGTGGATAGACGTAGCACTCCTCGATTCGTGCGTCGCTTTTCTCGCCAATCAGGCGATGAACTACTTCGCGACCGGCGAATCGCCACGCCCGCTCGGCAACGCGCATCCGAACATCGTGCCGTACCAGACGTTCAAGACGGCCGACGGCGCGCTGATCCTCGCGTGCGGCAACGACAACCTCTTCAACAAATTCTGCGACGTTGCCGGCTGCGCGCCTCTCGCCGCGGACCCGCGCTTCTCGACCAACGGCGAGCGCGTGAAAAACCGCGACGAAATCACGCGCCTGTTGAACGAAATTTTCCTGAAGCGTACGACGCGCGAGTGGGTGAAGCTGCTCGATGAGGCCGGGGTGGCCAACGGCCCGATCAACACGATTGAACAAGTGTTCGAAGAGCCACAGGTGCAGGCCCGCGGGATGAAAATCGAGCTGCCGCACGCGGTAGCCGGCAAAGTGCCGCTGGTGGCTAGCCCGATGAAGTTTTCGGGCACGCCGATCAAGCATGAAGTGCCGCCGCCGGCGCTGGGGCAGCA
>JBKJMN010000349.1:0-3571 GCA_046596405.1 Burkholderiales bacterium | reverse complement strand
CCAAACTTCGGGGTGCTGCCAGTTGCCGAGGTAGCCCATGTCGGCCGACAAATCGTTGGGCCCGATGAACACACCATCGACGCCTTCGACTTCCGCGATCGCATCGAGACTCGACATAGCCTTGCGCGTTTCGACCTGCACGAGCAGGCACAGCTCGTTCGGCGCCTTCTTATGGTAATCCTTGATGCGCCCGTACCCCATCGCCCGCGCGCCTCCGGCGACGCCGCGCATGCCTTTTTGCGGATAGTTAATCGAGATCACCGCCTGCTTGGCTTCATCGACGTTCTGCACGTATGGAAGCAGCAGCGATTGCGCGCCGATGTCGAGAAAGCGCTTGATCATCACCATGTCGTTCCACGCCACGCGCACCACCGGGTTCGCGGTGCCGCCCTGCATCGCGTGCAATTGATGCTGCACCATCGACAATTCGTTCGGCGAATGCTCGGTATCGAGCAGCACCCAGTCGAACCCGGAGTTAGCCAGAACGTCAGCGACGATGTGCGAGCACAGCGAGCTCCAGATGCCGATTTGCGGCTTGCCCGCTTTCAGCGCGTGCTTGAAATGATTGACCGGCAGTTCCATGGATTACTCCCGTTGGTCGTTATGTGAAAACGTGAATGAGTGAAAGGGTGAAGGGGTAAAAACTTCCCTCCCCCTTCGTCAAGGGGGAGGGCCAGGGAGGGGGTGTTCACTCCTTCACGCCTTCATTCTTTCACTGCCTCAATGTATTTCCGGATCCGGAGTCGCCGCGCCCGCGTGCAGGAAATCAAAATCGCAGCCCTTGTCCGCTTGCGTCACGCGCTGCGCGAACAACGCGCCGTAGCCGCGCTCGTAAACGACTTTCGGCTGGACCCACGCGGCGCGGCGCTTCGCGAGCTCGGCGTCGCTCACTTTTAATTCGAGCTTGCGCGCGGCGACGTCGAGTTCGATCAGGTCGCCATCGCGCACGAAGGCGAGCGGACCGCCGATGAAAGACTCGGGCGCGACGTGCAGCACGCACGCGCCGTACGAAGTGCCGCTCATGCGCGCGTCTGAAATGCGCACCATGTCGCGCACGCCTTTGGCAAGCAGCTTCTTCGGGATCGGCAACTGGCCCCACTCCGGCATGCCGGGGCCGCCGAGCGGGCCGCCGTTCTGCAGCACGAGCACGCAGGTTTCGTCGACGTCGAGCGCATCGCTATCGATGCGCTCCGACATGTCGTTGTAATCCTTGAACACCACCGCGCGGCCGGTGTGCTTCATCAGCCGCGCTTCCGCCGCGGTCGGCTTGATCACCGCGCCGTCGGGCGCGAGGTTGCCGCGTAACACGGCAAGCCCACCGCTTTTCGCGAGCGGGTTGTCGCGCGGGCGGATCACGTCGCTGTTATAAATCTTGGCGTCCTTGAGATTGTCGCCGAGCGTCTTGCCGTTGACCGTCATGCAATCGAGGTTGAGCAGATCGCGCACTTCGCCGAGCAGCGCGCGCAGGCCGCCGGCATAGTAAAAATCTTCCATCAGGTATTTGTCGCCGGCGGGCCGCACGTTGGCCAGCACCGGCGTCTTACGCGAAAGCTCGTCGAAGCGGTCGAGCGCCAGCTTGACGTTCGCGCGCCCCGCCATCGCGACCAGGTGGATCAGCGCATTGGTCGAGCCGGACAGTGCATGCACCGCGGTGATCGCATTGTCGAACGACTTGGCATTGAGAATGTCACTCGGCTTCAAGTCCTCCCACACCATCTCCACGATGCGCCGGCCGGAATAACTCGCCATGCGCGAATGGTTGGAGTCCGGCGCGGGTATCGAAGCAGCGCCTGGCAACGTCAGCCCCAGCACTTCGGCCACCGACGTCATGGTCGACGCGGTGCCCATCACCATGCAGGTTCCGGGCGAGCGCGCTATGCCTTCCTCCACTTCCGCGAGTTCCCGATCGCTCAAATTGCCGGCGCGGAATTCCGCCCAGTATTTCCAAGTGTCGGTGCCGGAACCGAGCGACTCTCCGTGCCAGTTGCCGCGCAGCATCGGCCCCGCCGGCATGTATATCGTAGGCAGGTTCATGCTCGTCGCGCCCATGATCAGAGCGGGAGTTGTCTTGTCGCAGCCGCCCATCAGGACCGCGCCGTCGACCGGATACGAGCGCAGCAGTTCCTCGGTCTCCATCGCGAGCAGATTGCGGTACATCATGGTCGACGGCTTCATGAATGGCTCGGACAGCGTGATCGCCGGCATCTCGAGCGGGAAACCGCCGGCCTGCCACACGCCGCGCTTCACTTCCTCGGCGCGCTGGCGGAAATGCGCATGGCACTGGTTGATGTCGCTCCACGTGTTGATGATCGCGATCACCGGCTTGCCGGTGAAATCCTCGCGGGTAAAACCGGTCTGCAGCGTGCGCGAACGGTGGCCGAACGCGCGCATGTCCTGTGCGCCGTACCAGCGGTGACTGCGCAACTCTTCCGGTTTCTTGCGTTGACTGGCCATGCGGGAACGACCTCCGGTTCTGATTGCCATGCGCAGATGGCGGCGACGGGATGCGAAGCTTATTCTATTCCGGCCGCAATTATGCAGGATGCGCTCGCGCGGGGGCAAGCGTGCGCAAGCTATACTTCAAGCATGACTTCCACAACTTTGCGGCCACGCGCGCCGGTTCCACCCGGCGCGTGCGACACGCACATGCACATCTTCACGGCGGGACACCCGATGCTGCCCGGCACCAACATTCCGGTGCAGGACGGCTCGCTCGCGCGTTACCGCGACATGCAGCGGCGGCTCGGGCTCACGCGCACCGTGATCGTGCAGCCGACCGCGTACGGCTTCGACAATACGGTGACGCTCGACGCGATGGCCGGACTCGGCAATGCGCGCGGTGTCGCGGTCGTCGATCCCGCGACGCCCGATGCTGAGCTTGCGCGCCTGGCCGGACTCGGCATGCGCGGCTTGCGCTTCCATATGATGACGGGCGGAGCGCTGTCCTGGGATACGCTGGAGACCATGGCCGCGCGTATAGCCCCGCTCGGCTGGCATGCGCAATTTCAATTCGACGCCGGCGAGTTCACGACGCATGCCGCCAGGCTTGCGAAGTTGCCGTGCGACATCGTGATCGATCACATCGGCCGATTTACGGCTCCCGTCAATCTCAACGATGCGAATGTGAAAGCGATGCGCGCTCTCATCGACGGCGGCCGCTGCTGGATCAAGCTGTCCGCGCCCTATCACGGCTCGCGCGCGGGCCCGCCGCATTACGCGGATGTGGGTGCACTCGCCGCCGCGTTGGTCAGGCAGGCGCCCGACCGCATGCTGTGGGCGAGCAACTGGCCGCATCCCTCGCTGAAAAACAATTTCCCGGACGAGGCCGCGCTGCTCGACCTGCTGGCCGAATGGGCGCCGGACGTGGCCACCCGCGAGCAGATCCTCGTCACGAATCCGGCGCGGCTCTACGGATTCTAGAGCCCATAACATGATGAAACACGTGTGCGTTGCTGCCAGAATTGGTGAGGGCAAGGCGCCCGGTGAAGGCAATAGTCGTTCTATTGCCAAGACGAGCAACGCCGCCATCGCCGATTCTGGCTGCAACCCTTCGGGCTGGCACGAGTTTTGG